>NZ_CP128399.1:1645089-1974107 GCF_030389965.1 Candidatus Chlorohelix allophototropha | reverse complement strand
TTCTTCCGCTTGCCATACCAGATAGTCGATAAACAACTTTACAAAAGCAATCAAACAGCCCAACGCCAACGCCAGTATCACTACTGTTTGAGCGGTACTTGTCCAGTCTCCGGCTTTTGGCTTCCACGCGAAACCTACCCATAAAGCTGCTACAAAACCTACTACAAATAAACCTACCCATTTAAGGGATTTGAGGGCTACTACGATAATGTGCTGATGACCTTGATGAATTATTTTCTCACCACGTCCCAGTTTATCGTCAATGTACGCCATATGTGAACCTGCCTCTCTTTAATAAAGAGTATGGATCATTTCTGCCGATTTTAAATCTCGTTCCAGCAAATAGCGGGTGTAACCTTGCATTACGATAGCCATTTCCCGCCGTAACTCCGTTTTTAGCCTGATACGTTGCACTGATGTAAACTCACTGCGTTGCAAATAGCGCAAAATTTTCAACGCTTCTGCGCTCAAAACAAGGCTACGTTTTTCCTGTCCGCCGCAAGTTGGACACAACGCACCCCCCATTTCAGGGCTAAAATAATTGCGCACCGGCTGAAGGCTGTTATTACAGCGCACACAGGAGGTTAGTTGTGGGCGGTAACCTAGGTGGGCTAATAGGTGCAACTCATAGGCGCGAATGGTAGTATCAGGGTCTTGATCGTTATTGATGGCGGAAAGAGTATCTACCAACAACCGATAAATTTCTAGGTTCGGGTCTTCTTCCTCGGTCAAGTGGTTGAGCAGATCAACCACATAAGTAGCATGGTTTATCCGGTTAATGTCGGAGAGAAGTTGTGGGTAAGGATTTATGATTTCACTTTGGGTTACAAGGTCAAGATTGCGCCCGGCAGCGATTAACAAACGTGATTGAGTGAATAGACCAACATGCCCCCCTAACCTACTGTTAGTACGGCGCACGCCTTTTGCCACCACTCGTAACTTGCCTCGCGCGGGGGTAAATACCGTTAATAAACGGTCTGCCTCACCCATGTTGGCACGCCGTATTATGACCGCTTCAGTGCGATATAATCTTTCATTTTCTTGATGTGGCAATTCCTGCATAAGGTAGAACAATTCCATAATGGTTGTTTAACTGGCTCAATTATAGCATATCTGTATTAAAATTAACCTGTGCCGTCTTTAAGATTTACAACTATGTTAAGTGCGGTTATTATTATTAGGCTGAGAATCGGTAATTTAAAGGAGAAATTGAATGTCCGTGACCATACTGGGTAGCTCAACTGTCTCCCGTGAAGCTTATAAAGCCTTTTTATCACAACGAAATCCTGCTGCCCCGTTGGAAGTAATAGATTCGTATTACGACCTTGAATCAAAATGGGGCATAAGAGCAGATGTACTGGCAGCACAGATGTGCCATGAAACCGGGTATCTTACCAGTTGGTGGAGCAAGCCCCCTCGCCGCAATATGGCGGGTATCGGTGTAACCGGTGAAGTGGCTAATACTAACCCCAATACTAGTGAATGGGCTTTTAAGCAGGAAGATGGCAAATGGTACAAGGGCTTATCCTTTGCGGATTGGACAGCGGCAGTGAATTGTCATTATGCGCATATGGTGGCATATACTACCAGCGATGAGCGTAATAATGCCAGCCAATATGACCCCCGCTTTAAAGCTGCGCGTAGCTATTTTGCCGCAAAGGGTTGGAAGTTACCGATTGTGCAAGTTCTGACAGACCTTAACGGGAAATGGGCGGTGCCGGGAACGGGCTATGGCGAAAATATTGAAAAAATAATGAACCTCGCTGCCACCTTCACGCCACCGATAGAAAAGCCGCCAACCCCGGTAATTGGAACTGCGGTTTATACTCCGGTTGAAATGCCGGTGCTTACCGATCGAACGGATAACACCTCACCGCAGGCTTATCTGGCTGATCGTAACCCCTTTCGACCGCAGTTGTTGGTTATTCTCGATACGGTCGGTGACAGCAGTAACCCGGATCGAAATGATTTAAATCTTGATGCAGCGGGGTATCAGGCGCGGGAAAATATTTCGATAACCGCATTGCAAAGCGCCAACGGTTACTCGGTTAATTATTATGTTGGAGCAGAAGAGTTAGGAGCACCTGTATTTCTAATTTGCCCTGAAACCGGAGTAACTTCTACAATACATGGTAGCGATTCTGCTCCTTCAAGGTGGGTTGATCCTTTCAATACCGAGTGGAAAGGTCAGTATAACGGTTCCGACCTGTTGAATTATATTGTGATTAGCATTGCTCGCTGGGGTGCGCCAGATGAGCAACCCGGGGTGCAGCAAACTCGCGCTATTTTGGGCTTATCCTTGGATATTGCTCGGCGTTATAGTCTTACCCCGCAAAGGGTAGTAGCCTTGCAGGAAATCAGCCCATCACAACTGGGTGGTACGTTCTTGGTGGAGACGGTACGTACTTTTCTGGGGCAGCAACTTGGCTCCAAGTAAAACACAACACTTTGCAGTAAAGGCAAAGAGCTAAAATCCCTTGTCAGAAGAGGTAATAAATGACTTCAAACTATGATTATTTAGAACCGGTTGAAATTGAACTTAAACGTGCCGATAGTTATATGTTGGTGCAGTGGAATGACGGGCACGCCGGACGTAATAACTTTTTGACTTTGCGCTGGAATTGCCCATGCGCCGGGTGTGCCGGAGAGATGGGATCTAAGGGTCGGCTCGATATTGTGCAAGAACTAAAAGCTGATGAATCAGTGTTGGAGAGCCTCGAACCAATTGGACTGTATGCGCTGCGCCCTAGTTGGAAAGATGGTCACGATACCGGGTTATATACTTATGATTGGTTGCGCGCTCTATGCGAATGTGACAAATGCATGGCGGAAAATCCCGGCAAGTTCCAGAATCACCGCCTTGTGCGCCGATAAGCCGAATTAACGCTTAAGGAATGTTTCGAGGGTGGCTTTGACTGCCCCCCATTCACTATCTAGAATGCTGTAATACACCGAATCTCGGATATAACCGTCGTGTAGTATCATGTGGTTTCTCATAATACCCTCTTTTACGCCGCCAATCCGCTCAATCGCAGCTTGCGAAATCAGGTTGCGTTTGTCGGTTTTGAGGCAAACGCGGATGGCTTGCTGAGTCTCAAAAGCATGTTGCAATAATAAATACTTGCACTCAGTATTGCGGGGACTGCGCCAGTAATCACGCCCTAACCATGTCCAGCCTATTTCCAGATTGCGGTTAGTTGGTTGAATATCCAGATAGCGAGTGCTGCCGATTGCCCGGTTAGAAGCACGATCAATGATAGCGAAGGGCATTTGGGTACCCCCAACTTTTAGAGCAAAGGCGCTCTCGATTAAGTTGTTTATTTCCTCTAAACGGGTTGGGCGTGGGGCTGGTAAATAACGCCAAACCTCATCGCTCTGTGCTGCCTCGAACAAATCCACCGCATGAGTATGCGTCAACGGTTCTAGCCTTACATAGCTTCCTTCAAGAGTAACGGGTAAAATCTTCAAAATAACCTCTTTTGATAATATATTAATTGGTGATTAATATAGCATGTTGTTCTTTTGGGATGCAAGTTTTAATTAATAGAGGGGCAGATTATTGCAACAGGGAACTGCCGAAAGCCTTTTAAAGGTCTTAGGTTGTTTTCGCAGTCAGGTGAGCGCCATCTACTTTTTCCGGATTAGCGACTATCTATATCGACCATGAAAAAGCAGGGTCAAAGCTTGTTGGCTGCGCTCTTTAACACTTTTGCTGGTCATCTAATTCTTCCCAACCTACTCGCTTGAACAGTTCTTTGATTAAAAGATTGCGCTCAAGGGCACTTTTGGTTTTCTAGCACGCCAGATTGTGGTAGATGGTATCATCGAAACCTTATACCAAGGTACGTTAGTCCATGTACTCTCTCTCCAACGTTCACGCTGTGGCTCAAGCTCAATAATGTCGGTTAAAAGCAAACCCGCAGCAGTGATAGCGCGTTGCCAATCGCCATAGGTATGGTGAAATTGCACGTAAAGCGTACTAACCCCATCTTTCCAACCACTTTCGGCGGTCATGGGGCTACGATCAAAATAGCTGCGCACTATCTCAAGCTGATTTTCACCATCATCAGCAAAGCAATCAAAAAAGGGATTGAGCCAGCTAAAAGCAAAAAGCCCACCTTTTTTGAGCACACGCGCCACCTCTTTGAAACTACGCACTATATCTACAAACCCAACTGCCCCGAAATTGCTGAAGACAATATCAAAGAATTCATTCTGCCATTCACTCAAATCTTCTGCATTACCCTGTACAAATTCAAGCTTTGCCTCTACAGATAATTCAAGCTTACTGAAGGCGTGTCGTGCAAATTCTACCTGACTGTCGCTGATATCTTGCCCGATAACATGTGCGCCCTGTTTCGCCAATCTCGCCGACCATTGCCCGCCACCACACCCCAGTTCAAGCACCTTTTTACCGGCTACATCTCCCAATATCTGAAGTTCG
Source organism: Candidatus Chlorohelix allophototropha (assembly GCF_030389965.1). NCBI lineage: Bacteria > Bacillati > Chloroflexota > Chloroflexia > Candidatus Chloroheliales > Candidatus Chloroheliaceae > Candidatus Chlorohelix > Candidatus Chlorohelix allophototropha. The sequence goes on along the minus strand of NZ_CP128399.1, from coordinate 1,969,663 downwards.
CTTTCTCTCGGTACGCCAAATATAGGTCCCCACAGACCGTTTGCACCTACCAAATTATCCTTGTGTTTCTCTTGATAACGCGCCGTCTCGCGATTCCAATCTTCCCGATTGAGTTCAGTATAATGATTTATATTAAAGTTGCTCATAGCTACCCTCTATTCCAACAAATCTATTACTCTGCAATTAACAGGTATTAAGGCTCAAAGTACATAGACAAAAGATTGATCTCATTTTACAACTGTCAGATTTATTTTGCAGTAGTCAAAGCGTAATACAAAGCCAATTTACCGCATTAAGATAGCCAAGCTTAGCCCTTTGATAGAAATAGCACGAAACAAACTAACTTTCATATTGGCAGCTATGCTTCTAAAGTAACTATTCCACCCGAAGGAACGTACTATATCCTTTTGGGTTTGGTTTTATTCAGCCCATTATCCACTTATCGTTTGACAGTCCCAAAACCGGATGATATTATTAACCCAGTTTTCCGAAATGCTCATTTAAATTTGCATATAGATACAATTAGGGAATATCTTCTCGCCTTTTGAATAAAATAGGCGCGGTGCAAATCCGCCAAGCAGAAGATTGACACAGGGAAAGTCCGGTGAAATTCCGGCGCAGTCCCGCTACTGTAAATCGGTTCATCCCGAAAGCCAGAATGCCTGTCCCTAATCGTGCCGTTGCGAACGCCTTCGAGAGAGAGGACGCACGGGTCATACTTCTATGTATTGATTAAATAGAAGTAAACTCAGAATCATTCTTTAAGCCCAGCGCAACATTTGCCGGGCTTTTTTAATTCCCGAAAATGTTGCTATTGGCTAGCATCTCCTCTTTTTTCAAGGCAATGAGTTCTGGATGTGTAAACCGGGCGTGAAACCCGCCCAGAGCTAGAAAGAGGAAGAGACTTGAAAAAATCCTATTTGACTCGTTGGTTTGGCACTGCTCTACTAATTCTGACGGTGCTGCTCGTTGCTTGTGGTGATAATACCGCAACTTCTGTACCGGCTACTACTACAACCAAAGTTGCAACCACCTCGGCAGCTACTACTGCAAGTGCTCTAACCACTACCGCTGCTGCCACTACCGCTGCAACCTTTCCGCTAGAGTTGAAAGACGATGCCGGACGCACTGTTAAGCTGGCTAAAGCTGCCACGAAAATAGTTTCGCTTGCACCCAGCAGCACTGAAATACTTTATGCTCTAGGCTTAGCAGAGCAGGTGGTTGGGGTTGACCAGTTTTCCAACTATCCACCGGAAGCTGCCAAAAAAGAGCAGGTCGGTAGCTTTGCCGATATTAATCTTGAGAAAGTTATTAGCCTCAGCCCAGATTTGGTTTTGGCTACCAGCCTGCACCTCAAAACAGTAGTGCCGACTCTTGAACAAAGAAACATAAACGTGATAGTGTTTGATCCAAAGGATTTGGCGGGAGTAGTAGCTAACATTAAACTGGTGGGTAAAGCCGCCGGTGTGCCGGATAAGGGTGATACTGAGGCGAAGAATTTCCAGAATCGCCTTGATAATGTAGCTTCCAAAGTCAAAAATGCCAGCAAAAAGGTAACCGTTTTCTTTGATCTTGGCGACCTTTATACGGTTGCCGCCGGTTCCTTCCTGAACGATATGATTGAAAAAGCCGGTGGGGTAAATATTGCGCCTGCCGGAACTAACCCCTATCCCCAATTGACAAACGAAGTGATAATTGCCGCCGATCCGCAGGTTATTATTCTCAGTTCTGGGGATGGCGGATTTGTGAAGGATGATGCTGCTGCCATTAGCACCGTTACCGCCCGCGCCGGTTGGGATAAACTTACGGCAGTAAAAAACAAAAATATTCGAACTGTAATTGCCGATCTCACCAATCGCCCCGGACCTCGCGCTGCTGAAGGGGTGGAGCAAATTGCGCTTGCTCTCTATCCAGACCTTTTCAAATAACTATTAACTCATAACATTTCCCTAACCGCTGCCGGAATAAGTAGCTTACTTGTCCGGCGGCGGTCTTATTTTTAAAGTGAAAAGTCATGAAGTGGCTATGCTATAATGCTAATGTTCATATAAAAATTTGAAAGGATTCAGTGTGCTAATAGGGGCGCATATGTCGGTGGCGGGCGGTTTACACTTAGCTTTTGAAAGAGCGGCAAAAGCGGGTTGCAGCGCCATGCAAATATTTACTAGAAATGAACGCCAATGGCAATCCCGCCCCTTGAATGAGGCAGAGATTGCATCATGGCAGAATGCCCGCAGTACCAGCGAGGTAGGACCGATTTTAAGCCATGATAGCTATCTAATTAACCTTGCTTCACCGCTGGAAGAAGGTTGGGAAAAGTCGCAGACTGCCTTTAAGGATGAACTCCTTCGCTGCGCGATCCTAGGGATTCCCTATTTGGTTACACATGCCGGTTCACACGTTGGTAGCGGGGAAGAATTTGCGTTGCAACGGGTGGCAGATGCGCTTAACCGGGTAATAGATGAATTCAGTGAATCCGGTATTCCCGGAATTGAACAGGTTACGGTTTTGCTGGAAACGACTGCCGGACAAGGTACAGCTATAGGTTATCGATTCGAGCACTGGGGTACTATTTTCGAAAAGCTCAAAAGACCTGAGCGAGTTGGGGTATGCTTTGATACCTGCCATGTGTTTGCTGCCGGTTACGACCTAACAACGCCGGAAGGCTATGAAGATACAATGGCGCAATTTCACCGCTATATCGGCTTAGAAAAGCTAAAAGCCTTTCACATGAACGACAGCAAAAAAGGTCTGGGCAGTCGGGTTGACCGTCATGAGCATATTGGGCAAGGCGCAATGGGTCTAGAACCCTTCCGCTTTATAATGAATGATGTGCGACTAGCCGAAATACCAAAGGTATTAGAAACCCCCAAAGGACAGGAAGGGCTGGAAGATATTGAAAACCTCGCCCGTTTGCGCAGCTTGATAGAAGCAGCCTGAATTTATGCAAACAGACCTAAAAGAACAGCCTGATCAAAAAGCCACTTCCCCAAAACCTCCAAAACCACCCTCTTTGCAAAAAAAGGCTGGCTGGGCGCTTTTCTGGAATATAATTTTTCTTCCTGCTAAAGCTTTGCTTGGACTGGTTGTCTCTCTGGTAATTATTAAGGATTTCAAGAGAAGCGCCTATATAGACCTAGCGGCAATTAGCGCGTCGCTTGCACTACTAGGAGTCGTGACCGATCTAGGTATTGAAAGGTCATTGCCCCGTTTTGTGAGCGAAATTGAGGTCAAATTTGGCAGAACTTACCTACGCCGCTTTATCTTTAATATAGTCATAATCAAGCTGGCAATTCTAGCGGTTTTAAGCCTCGTTTTCGGGATATTCGCTGATACGGTGGCACAATGGCTGGATTTAACCCAATATGCCAGAGCCTATCTTTCCCTCATTTTGTTGCTGTTGGTGTTGGGAGCTTTTTATGATATAGCAACCCAAGTACTATACAGCTTTTTTAAGCAAAAAGTCACAAATATACTTGATATAACTGTAACTATTGTCAATACCTCTCTGACTCTTGTGTTTATTCTGATATTCAAATGGGAAGTATTTGGAGTTATAGTCGCACTGCTATTAACTACTATCGTAAGTGTGGTAATTGCTACATGGCAAGCATGGACTGCTTCACACGAAGCACGTGAGATTGGCAAGAAAAGTGTTGGAAGCGGCGGAGGCATTACCGAGAAACAGAATCTTGCAGAAAAAGTAAAACTGCGTTGGCGTTTTATAAAGTACTCAACCCTAATGTATTTCCTGAATGTATCCTACTCACTTTCGGATTATTCTTTTGCAGTAGTGGTATTGGTATATTTCCGCGAAGCTGTAGCTGCTACAATTGTTCGTATCACTTACACTTTTATAAGAACTTTACTTAAAAACTTGATGACTCCCTTAAATGGGGTGCAAATGCCTCTATTCTCTTCGATTTATGCGGAAGAGCGGCATAAAGACCTTCAGGTAGCTTATGCCACCCTAACAAGGATTCAAATTTTCTTACTCGTGCCAAGCGCGTTAGGGTTCATTGTGTTGGCGCGTAACCTGCTGCAATTATTAATGTTGCGCCAGAGTGGTGACGCAGTGCTAACCCCTGACATGCTTACTCCTGCTACTTGGTCGGTGATAATTACTGTGATTATGACCTTCGGCGAGTCATTGCTGGTGATACCTTCTATTATATTAATGGTATATGAAAAATACCGGGCGATTATATTCACCCAACTTTTGCCCTACCTTACCGGACCTTTACTGGCATTAGTTGCTTTGCTGAAATTGGGGGCGATTGTAGCAGTTCTGGTTATGGGTGGGTTGGCAGTACTCTCAAGAGCAATTCAGGTATTCATTGCGCAACGCCAATTTGGGCTACGGTATCCGGTGGGGTTCTTTATGAAGGTGCTAAAATCCAGCCTTGCCTTTGCCATTCCTTTACAAATACTGGTCTTGCTACTTCCGGTAAATTGGTTTGTTACATTTGGGGTTGTAGTGGCAGGCGTGATAATATTTGTAGTGGTTTTCAAAATGCTGGGTGGTTTCGATCCTGAAGACAAGAAAAGATTACAAACGATTAAATTACCCTTCCGAAATCTGATAATCAAGTATTTGTAAAATAGTGGTTTTGTAATCTGCTTGCTAAAATGAATTATAGGAGCTTAAGGTCACAATGGAAACTCCGCTTATCCTTCTGGTAATTTTGATAGTCATTATTTCAATCTTTTTCAGCTCCCTAAAAATTGTTCAGGAGTACGAGAGGGGCGTTATTTTCCGGTTAGGGCGTTTGCTAGGAGTAAAAGGACCGGGCTGGTTTTTTATAATTCCTTTCGGAATTGATCGCTATGTTAAAGTTGACTTACGCACGGTAACAATGGAAGTTCCAACTCAGGAAACCATCACACGTGATAACGTATCGGTTAAAGTAAATGCGGTGTTATATTTCAGGGTAGCCGATCCGACCAAATCGGTGGTAAACGTCATTGATTTTATCCGGGCAACCCTGCAAATTTCTCAAACTACCCTCCGTAGCGTTATCGGGCAATCTGATCTTGATGACTTGCTCTCACGCCGTGATAAAATTAATGAGTCACTACAGAAGATAATCGACACCCAAACCGAACCATGGGGTATCAAGGTTTCCAGTGTCGAAGTAAAAGATGTAGAATTGCCCCAGTCAATGCAACGCGCAATGGCACGACAGGCAGAAGCCGAGCGCGAGAAACGGGCTAAAATAATTAGTGCAGAAGGCGAATTGATGGCAAGTGAAAAACTGGCAGAAGCCGCCCATATAATGGGGCAGGAAAAGCAAACCATGCAATTACGTTACTTGCAAACCCTCAGTGAAATATCGGTTGAGAAAAATTCAACTATTATTTTCCCACTTCCGATTGAGCTGATGAATTTTCTAGGCTCAAAATTTGATTCGAGCGACTCTCCTGCAATTAAAACCGATAATGAGAAGCGCGTTGTTAATGAGGTTACTTCAACACAACGTCAGGCGCGTAAACGAGGTAAAGAAACCTTAGCTGACGGTGAAATAAAAGAATAGTGTCGGCGCATTGACGTGGGTAGGGCTGGAAGGTAAAATGAACGCAAATATAAAGTTTGCCAAAAATAGCACAACAATGCGCATACAACTAATATTCATTAGCTTACTAAAAGCATGAGTTTGAAAACAGCGCCGGTAAATGTAGAAAAAGGCAATCTCAAACCAAAGTTCAAGCCGCAAACAATTGCTTGGGTAGTAATATTTATATCCTTCGCAATCTTTTGTTTGCTGGTTTATCTGGTAGCTAATCTGGTCAGTGATTACCTCAGCCGCTCTAGCCAGAACCGAAGCGCCATTGTAACTGTAACTCGCGGTCCTGTTTATATTGCTCGCACTGGACAAGGCAGTTTATTGGTGGCAAATCCCCTTGATACCCTCCAACCCGGCGATTCTATCCTTACAGATAACCAAAGCCAAGCGGTGCTAGAGTTATTTGACGGAACAAAACTGGATATATATTCCTCCAGTAAAGTAAGATTAAGTGAGTCGCGTATCGTAACTACAAACTTTGTTCGCCGTGAAAAACAGCTTGTGGTAGAAGTAAGCCTGAACTCAAGCGAGGATGATAGAGCCGGAGTTGGCAAGGTTTCAGTACAATTCGATAATAAGGACGACCAAGAATATATCGGGAAGCCATTAGAAATTAATTGCACTGATGGAGCCTCCCTCATATTTGAGGGCAGCGAAGATAAAGATTCTTACTCGATTGACTTGATACATTCAACTGACGGTTCTAGCCGTACACTGATAAATTCCACTGTGACTAATACGGGTAATTTACAGATTAGCGCAGCCGGTAAAACTCAAACATTAGCGCCGGGCAAACGTGTATTTGTAGATAGTGGACAACCTCCGGTTGAATCGAACGGGTTACAGGACGAACTTATCAGAAACAACCGCGCTTTTATTAATGGGTTAGATGGCTGGGAAGTGCAGCAAAAAGACAGCGGCAATCTGGATAATATATTTTGCAGCTTATTTATTGATAGTGAAAAAGTAGATGACGGCACTATTTACCGGGCACACACCTACAGGGGTCAGAACACTAAAGACTCTCATGAATGTAGTGTGATACAGGAACTTAACACCGATGTCTCACGCTATCAAAGTCTTGTTCTAAATTTCAAACTCAAAATTCAAACTCAAAGCTTGAGCGGTGGTGGTGAGCAAGGCATCGAATTCCCGTTGTTTGTTAGAATCAGTTATGTGGATACACAAGGTAATCCGTATAATGAATATTTTGCCGGGTTTTATATTACCCCTTTTGACCCGAAAGATAATACTCGTGTTGCAAAGTATATAGTATCAGAGCAAGTTAAGCAGGGTGAGTGGATAGAATTCTCAAGTGAGGATTTAATGCAGCGGCGTAACAAACCACAAAAGATATTATCTATCACTGTAGGTTCGGCAGGTCATGATTATGAAGCTTATTTTACCGACCTTTCATTGGTGGGTAAAGGCTGAGCAGGAGGCATACTTAAGTGAGTAATATTTGTGTAATTGGAACAGGCTATGTTGGTCTGGTAACGGGAACTTGCTTTTCTGATTTGGGAAATAATGTCACTTGTCTAGATATTATAGAAGAAAAGATACTCAGCCTAAAACGAGGCGAAATGCCCATTTATGAACCCGGCTTGGAAGAGATGGTTAAGAATAATGTCAAAGCCGGACGGTTGAAGTTTACCACCAGTTATGAGGATGCTGTACCGGGCGCAGATTTTATTTTTATTGCGGTCGGCACGCCTCAAGGCGAAGATGGCGGGGCAGATTTAAACTATGTGGAAACTGCCGCACAATCTATAGCGCAGGTGTTAGAAGGGCATTCGATCATAATTAACAAGAGCACTGTACCGATTGGAACAGGCGATTGGGTATCCAATATTGTGCAGGATACCCTCGAACGAACCGGTAACCCAAAAAAGGCTACCTTTGCAGTGGTCAGCAATCCTGAGTTTCTACGGGAAGGTTCTGCTATTTTCGATTTTATGACTCCTGACCGGATTGTACTCGGCAGTACAGTAAGGGCAAGCGCGGAGAAAGTGGCAGAGCTATACGCGCCGCTGAAAGCGCCGGTCATTATTACCGATCTGCGTACCGCCGAAATGATCAAATATGCCTCAAACGCTATTCTGGCAACCCGTATCAGCTTCATTAACGAAATCTCGCAAATTTGCGATGCGTTGGGAGCGGATGTTAAGGTAGTAGCAGAGGGTATGGGTTACGATAAACGTATCGGACATCAATTCCTTCAGGCAGGGATTGGCTATGGCGGCAGTTGTTTCCCGAAAGATGTAAAAGCGCTGGCGCATATGGCGGAAAAGAGCAATTGCCATCCGCAACTCTTGCTGGCGGTTATGGATATTAACCAAGACTCTCGCCGCGTTTTTGTCCAAAAAGTTGAGCGAACATTGGGTTCGGTTACACACCGCCGCATTGGGGTTTGGGGATTAGCTTTCAAGCCGAATACTGACGATATGCGCGAAGCCCCTTCGGTAGACATTATAAATGCGCTGATTCGTAAGGGCGCAGAGGTGCGTGTCTACGACCCGGTGGCAATGAAACAAGCAGAACGCTATCTACCACATGCGGTTGAGTTCTGCAATGATCCTTATAGTGTAGTCCAAGAAGCTGATGCAGTATTGCTTCTGACTGAGTGGAACGAGTTCAAGCAGGTAGATTTTGAAAAGGTTAAAAAGTTGATGAAGCAACACTATCTTTTCGATGGGCGTAATCTTTACGACCCGCTTGAAATTCAAAAACTCGGTTTCGAGTATCGGGGTGTAGGTCGCCCATTTTAGCAGGTTAATATGCTCGAATGTGGCGTTGATTTGGTTGAAATAGCAAGAATTGAGCAAGCGGTAGCGCGTCTGGGCGAACGTTTTCTGAACAGAATATACACTGAAAGAGAACGTGAGTATTGTCGGGGACGCGCTCCCCAACTCGCAGCACGTTTTGCTGCCAAAGAGGCAACTGCTAAGATTTTAGGCACAGGGTTATGGCGGCAGGGAGTTAGCTGGCATCAGATTGAGGTAGTAAACGACTTGGAGGGCAAGCCGCACCTTAATTTAAGCGGGGAAGCCGCCAAGCGTGCCGAAAAATTGGGGCTTTCTGAGTGGAGTATTAGCATTTCTCATTCGCGTGGTGATGCTATTGCTTTTGTGGTTGCTATGGGTAACTAAAGGGGAAGACATGAAACTTGTAACATCTGCCCAGATGAAAGAGATTGAGCTTCGAGCGACACAACTTGCAGTACCAGAATCGGAGTTAATGCTCAATGCCGGTTCTAGCGTTACCGAGGCAATTTACCGAGCAGAGTTAATTGATCGTGATGGCGACGATTACTACCAAGAAAATACAATGGTGCTGATTCTTGCCGGCGCGGGCAATAATGGCGGGGATGCTATGGTTGTGTCTAATTTGCTCAAGCAAGAATTGCCCGATTTGCAGGTTAGAATCTACTTTTATAATCGCCCTCGCCCCAAAAACGGCTTTAACAACAAACTTACTTACACTGAGGCTGAAAATCAGACTGGTCAATTTATCAATGATGAAAACGATTGGGCGGATTTTTGTGCCGATCTTGAACAAACACATCTGGTAGTGGATGGCTTATTGGGGGCAGGCTTATCCCGCGAGGTTACCGGAAAACTCGCCAATATCATTCGGCAGATAAACGAGGTAAAAGAAGCGCGTAGTTTTGACCCATACCCTCTCTCGGTTGTAGCAATTGATGTGCCGAGCGGTATAAACAGCGATACCGGGCAAGCCATGGGAATTGCTTTGAAAGCTGATTTGACCGTTACTTTGGGCATGCCTAAAGTGGGGTTGATAAGCTACGAAGCCCTTGAATATACCGGGGTGGTTACACTCGGCGATATTGGATTGCCTCCCAAATTGGTGGACGACTTTGAAAGCTCAGACCTGCCAACCTTTGTACTGGCAGACAATATCAAACGGTGGTTACCACCGCGTCCTGCCAGCGGACATAAGGGTACGTTTGGGCGCTTGATGGTGATCAGCGGCTCTGATGAATTTTTAGGCGCACCTTATCTCAGCACCGTTGCGTCAATGCGGGCTGGAGCAGGGCTTGTAACGCTGGCAGCCACCCGCAACGTAATTGCGGTTATGGCAGCCCGTAGCAGCGAAAACACCTATCTTGAATTAACCGAAGCAACTCTCAGTAGTTTTGCAGAAAAACTGGCGGATTATCGCGCCGCTTTAATCGGACCGGGTCTTGGAGAGAATAGCAATCTATTAGCGCAATTGTTGGCAATTGATTCCATCAAGAAACTTCCTTTGGTGATTGATGCAGACGGTTTAAACTATCTGGCACGCACGTCGGAATGGTGGGTTAATCTGAGCAAAGGCAATATCCTTACACCCCACCCGGCTGAATTAGCAAGACTCACCGAAAGTACGATTGGCGAAATAGAAGCAAACAGGTTAGAATCGGCACAAAAGGCAGCGCAAAAATTCGGGCAGGTGATTGTATTAAAAGGCGCTTATACCGTGATCGCCGCACCGGATGGGCGTATTGCGGTGAATCCTGCGGCTAATTCTGCACTTGCTACAGCAGGAAGTGGCGACGTACTGGCAGGTATTTGCGGTGGGTTGTTGGTACAGGCTGCCCGTTTCGCAGATTTTGACACTTTTAAAATTGCTTGTTGTGGGGTTTATCTTCACGCTATGGCGGGAGAATTGGCGAAACGCGAAAAAGGGGATATGGGGGTACTGGCGGGAGATTTATTACCACTTATTCCACTCGCGGTCGAAGCAATAAAACAAGGCGAGAGTCTTGAATAGGTTTTAGGGGAAAGCGGGCGAAAATGCAAAGACAGATTGTAGTTAAAGATATAATGACCCAAGATGTAATTTTTGTTACGCCAGAGACACAGGTTCCCGATATAGCCAGTCTCTTAAATAAGTACAAAATCAGCGGTGTTCCGGTGGTAGATAACGGTAAAATTCTCGGTATTGTTACCGAAGAAGATTTAATCATTCGCACCGCAATTATAGACACGCCGCATGTCTTTAGCCTATTTGACTCGGTCTTTTATTTCGGCAAGAAAAAAGAATTCGAGAAAGAGTTGACCAGCGTATTGGCAACTAACGCCAGCGAGTTGATGACCGCTCATGTGTTGACTATTGATGAAACTGCCACAGTGCAGGACTTAGCCACCTTGATGATGAAGAAAGATATAAACCCAGTGCCGGTAGTTAACGCAAAGGGGGAGCTAAGCGGTATTGTAAGTCGCTCTGATATAATCCGTTTGATGGCGCTCGAAGAAGAATCTGGTACGAAAGAGTAAACCAAAAGGGGCTGACATTTTTTGAAAAGCCGCAAGCGCCTTTCTTGCGGCTATTTTAAGTATTAGATTTAGATTCTGCACATTTTAAATCCCCGGATAGGGCAAAGCTATCCTCCTAATGGCAAAATTTAATCAACTTAGCATAAATACTATCAAAACTCTGCACGCTTCCAAGCTTTCTACATTCTGACACTACCTGTTATTTGTTATAATAACTCTAGGCTAAATTGAAAGCTAACACAACCGAGAATAGGCAGGAATAATATAAAAGTATGAGCAACATTAATAGCAATGAAAAGGAGTTGTCACCAGAACAACTTGAAGAACTACTCAGTGTATTGAAAGCCCGTTTTGAGAAAAACATGAACCGCCATAAAGGTCTTGAATGGGCTAAAGTACAAGCAAAGCTGGAAGCTAATATTGAAAAACTTTGGTCACTCAACGAGATGGAAAGAACCGGTGGTGAACCGGATGTTGTTGGTCATGATATAAACACGGGCGAATACATCTTTTATGATTGCTCAGAGGAAAGTCCTAAAGGTCGCAGAAATATTTGTTACGACCGTGAAGCGCTGGAGTCAAGGAAGGCATTTAAACCAGAAGAAACCGCTATGGATATGGCAACTGCCATGGGCATTGAGCTTTTAACGGAAGAACAATATCGAGAGTTGCAAAAACTTGGGAATTTCGATGCGAAAACGTCGAGCTGGGTGAAAACACCCTCTGATATTAGAAAACTCGGTGGCGCTCTCTTTGCTGATCGCCGCTATGACAATGTTTTCGTATATCACAACGGTGCGTCCTCTTACTATGCAGGTAGAGCATTCCGTGGCTGGCTAAGGGTCTAAAATTTTGCTATGACAAAAGACGAGTCGCCTTGAAGGAAGCACAAAGCGCAAGCCAAATACAGTTCTCCCAGCGTATTTAAAAGATGTGGAATCTGTTAAATCAAAGGGTAGTATAGAATTGAGTCTAACACTCGATTGAACCGAGCATCCTAACAGGTTATTTCGCTTAATTCATACTAGTATATTTGTAGTGTTTACCATTATTTACCTCTTTTTTTACACTAATGCAATATACTTGCCTATAGAAGTTTATCAGCCGTATGTTTTTGTTGTTTGGTGCTAGCACTGACAAGTATGTGCATCAACAGTTTGAAAGGAGCTGAAAAAATGGATGAGGAAATTTTGGACGAGGAAACTTCCACCGCCGGGAGAGGTATAATTGGGGTAGTATTGGGCACTGCAAAAGCCTTGGATGGGGTAGTAGTAAATGCAGCGAAGAGCGCTGTGTCTATTGTTAGTCCGGACTTGGCTAAAAGAATGGTTTCTCTTGATAGAAATTTCAAGAAAACGTGCTTTGGGATTTTGAAAGCCCCGATCAATTTCGGATTGGGTTTGGTTGGGTTATCTGTGAAATAATTAAGTTTTACTACCAACCATAACTGTAAATATTCCATATTAGCTTCTGTTTTAAAGGGTATGAACTTGGTTTTAGTTTTATATATCCGAGTATTCTGAAAACTTTGTAGTAGCTACAAAGGGGCAGGCTAATATTTATCGTACTATAGATGTTCAGGTTTGGTTTTGGAATTTCTGTCAGGTTTTGTACTTAACCATTGCCGTAATTTCCCAAAACCTTTTCTGAACATCTATACCATATAGGCGACTTTCAGGATTGCAAGCATCGGTTAATCAGAAGCGGTTGGACTTGCTGAAAGAAACCGCACACCTGATCAATCAAGCCGATTTGCTCAGGCATGTCAGTCAAGTAGAAGTTGTCAGATCAGGTCTAAACTATTGTGGTTTAGAATATCAGGTTAAGTTCTACCTTCAGCATTTAATTCTTCTAATGCTGCAGTGGCATAATATCTGATTTGATCACCTCGAACTTTTTCTCCTATATCATTCAGTTTTATCCACTCTAGTAAATTTTTAGCTTCATCACCACCCAGCAACTTCAAAGCTTTTACTGCCGCTATTCGAGTAGAAGTATTACCGCTTTGATACTTATTTTTTAACATCTCAAAATACTCTTTTCTTCTTGTAGCTCCCAGTCCCACTAATGCTGCATTCTTCTCTGCTTCACTTCCCTCATTTAATAACAAAATAAAGTACTCCTCACTTTCAGGAAGTTGCAAAGACCCCCATACCTCACAGGCTTTCTCTAATTCGTAATAACCTAAACTTCTCATTTCTACAATTAGTTCACGCGGAAATTGGGGAAGCTGATATTCCTCTATTGCTTCTAGTAGTTCAAACCACCATTGCGAGTATCCTTCTTTCCTGGCAATGGCAAGTAATACAGATGGTAATTGTTCATCCTTATAAACAATTAAAGCAGATGCACAAGCAGATCTTAAAATATGATCTTCATTTTTATCCTTTAATTTGCGATATAGGGTTGGAATAGCCTGCTTATCGCCAATTAATTGCAATGAATAGGCGGCTTCAACAGCTACAGGTTCTTTCTCTGGATCATCTAATGCTTTTATCAGATAGGGAATCGCTTTTTGCACTCTTAAGTGTGTTACTATACAGCTGTTTATAAATCCCCCAGGTTCATTTATTAATCTACTGCCCAATAAATCAACGCTTTCTTCAGGAAAGATTGTTGTCAGCGCTGCTACAATACCAATTCTCACATATTTGTTTGAGTCGTCTATAAATTTCAGCAACTTGTCCCAATACCAGGCTTTTTTGTTACCTGAGTTGAGCTGATATAGAAAACTAGCAGCTTTCTCTCTAACCTTTTGATCAGAGTCGTTTAACGCTGAGCAGAATACCTCGACTGTTCCAGGTAAAAGTATTTGACCAAGTCCAATTATTGCTAATTGACGAGTAAAAGGATCTTGACTACCATAATACAAATTAATCAGCCGATCACTGGATTGGCTTTTAGATTTTCCAATAGCAATTGCAGCAGACTGTCGAGTCCATTTATGTTCAGAAACGTCACTCAAAATTATAAAGAGTTCTTCTATCCACGTTGTATCAGGGTTAATCCAAAAAAAGCTTTTAATTAATTCTGATCTAATCTCTCCTAACATAGTTCTATCTGTTATAAGACTCATAATATTTTTATCTATCTTATGACTTAGTAAAGCTCCCAAAATATTAACTGCTATATAAAAATGTTTGTCCTTGGTTTGTTTTAATGTATTTATAACTTTTTCTTGAAGAGTTGGGTCAATGTATTGCCAATATTCCAACACTTTAGCTGACTCCCCATCTATTCTTAATTTAGTTGGATCTATCTGCAACTGGTAACATCCTAATGCACAGAAATAATATTGGAGCCTAGGGTTTGAGAAGAAAAGCAGACGCTCAGTACTATCTAAAAAACCAGACTCTAACGCCCAACCAAATACTTCTCCAACCTGTTCAATGCTTCGCTCAAATGTTAAAGTTGGGTTAGAATCAGTTAAATAATCAAGGAAACTAAAATTATTCTTCTCAATTGCATCTGGCAAATAAGTGTATTCAATCCAAAGTTGCTTCCTCGTTTTCTCATTTTGCGAATTTTGTGTTAAATGTAGCGCAAGTCTAGCGAGTAGGGATTCCGCCAAAAAGCGCTTTTGATCAGTCAAGTTATTTAAGATTTGCAGATACAAATTTATCTCTTGCATAAAATTACCATGATAGATATGCGGCTGAATGACCGCCACCACGGACTGATTGATAAGGACTGTGAGCCTTTCATAAATAGGCTGACATGTTAACAAATAGCTCCTTTGTGTTAAAGTTTAAGTGACCAAACCAAAACACAAAAGGAGCGTTATGAATTATAACAATAATTTGAGCCTTAAAACAGAAAGCTTGCCACAAACCATACCAACTGCCGAAATGGTTTGCCCACAATGTCAAGCTCATTTTGAGCTAACACCCCCGTCCCCCGTAAGCCTTCCAAAAAGCATTTATGGGTAAATACGGTGCAAGTGCTGGACTTGATCAATGCCTTATTTTTCAAAAACCTTTTCTGAACATCTATAGCTAGAACCGAGATATAAAAAGATAAAGACCATCCAACGAATGGATGGTCTTTTTTCTTGATTTCTGGGCATGCTGGGTGCAGCCCAAATTGGCACATTTATATGCAACACAACCTTGCACTTATTGCATTGCTCCGGTGATGAACTAATTACAACTCGCTTTCGTTACTATGCCAACAATTGTTGGGTTTATTTTCTACAGCACATTAGCCCCATCTAATTATGTTTACCTTCTTGACAAACTTACTTACCTAAGCTATTCTGGATAAACATAGATGAGTATGTTGATACGTATACTCGTATTACCTTCCGGCTTAATCAAACTATTGAGGTTATTAGTTTTATGGGTGCAATAAAAAGACAAGATAATCTTCAGAGTAGAGCCAGAATTTTGGCAGTACTCGCTCATCCCGATGATGAGACTTTTCTTTTGGGTGGAACCTTGGCGCATTATGCCCGGTATGGTCATAAGGTTTTGGTGCTGTGCCTTACCGGAGGCGATCGTGGAGAAAACGCGCTTTCGCACCTTTCCGAATCCAGTTCAATTACATCGCTCCGCCGTCTGGAACTTGAGCAAGCTTGCCGGATGCTAGGAGTGGAGCTTTTACCGGTGCAAAATTTACCCGATGGGAAATTGTCCGAATTGAGCGTTACCAAACTAGCTGGGGTTATTGCACCGTTTCTCCAAAGCCACCAGCCTGAAATTGTCCTGACTTTTGGACCGGACGGTTTGACGGGGCATCCAGACCATATCGCTACCAGCAAGGCTACTACCTTAGCTTTTAATCGAGCCGCCCATCGTGGGGCTGCCCTTTTCTATGCTGGGTTACGCCATAGCACAGTTGAGCGGCTGAGCAATCGTATGGAAGGAAAGCTGGAAAATGTCATGTTGGAACTGGTGGGACTTCCCGATGAAAAGTTACCTTTCAGGATAGATATACACCAGACCAATCGTTGTAAATGGGAAGCCCTAACGTGCCATCGCACCCAAGTGGGTAGTTTTGCGAGTTTAAATCAAGCTGATCTGCAATTGTTAGGAGAGTATGAATACTTTCGACTGGCGCGAGTGGCGGGAAAACAATGGCTTCCTTCGCTACTCCCTCAGGCGGCAAACGATCTCTTGCAGGTGCTTGAGGTAGAGGAAATCGAAGCGGTGGCTTAGTTTATGTCAGTATCGTACTAATATATAAAACTAATTTTGTTGAATTGTAAGAAGGAGACCGAGAATGAGTACAACTGAGGCAACTGATAATTTGGTAGAGCGGCGCAAACGCCGACCGAAAATTGCCCAAGATGCGATCGAACTGCTGGGAAATACCCCCCTTGTGCGTCTCAACAAGGTGACCGAAGAAGCAGTTGCAAATGTTTATGCCAAACTAGAGGCTTTTAATCCCGGTTTCAGCGTAAAGTGCCGCATAGGTGTGGCGATGATTGAAGATGCCGAGCGTCGGGGAGTGCTGAATAAGGACACCATTATCATCGAACCTACCAGCGGTAACACCGGTATTGCGCTGGCTTGGGTTGCAGCAGTAAAAGGTTACAAACTCATTCTGGCTATGCCTGAAACAATGAGCATCGAGCGGCGCATTTTACTCAAGGCTTACGGAGCAGAGTTGGTACTCACCCCCGGCGCGGAAGGTATGCCCGGCGCAATTCGCAAGGCAGCCGAATTATTGGAAAGCACTCCTAACGCTTGGACTCCCCAACAATTCAAAAACCCTGCAAACCCTGAAATCCACCGCAACACTACCGCTCTAGAAATTTGGGATGACACGGACGGGCAGGTGGATATTGTGATCGGTGGAGTAGGCACAGGTGGTACTATCACGGGGCTAGCCCAAGTGCTTAAAGAAGCCAAACCCAGTTTGCAAGCGATAGCGGTTGAGCCATCTGCCAGCCCAGTTTTGAGCGGTGGCAAGCCTTCTCCTCACAAAATTCAAGGTATTGGAGCGGGTTTTGTGCCAGATGTGCTGGAATTAGGGCTGATAGATGAGATTGTACAAGTGTCGAATGATGATGCGATAGCCACAGCCAGAGCCATTACCTTGCAGGAAGGTTTGTTAATTGGTATCAGCGGTGGAGCAGCGGCTTGGGCGGCTATACAGGTGGCGAAGCGACCGGAAAACGCGGGTAAAAATATTGTAGTGATCTTTCCAGACACCGGCGAGCGCTATCTGAGTACGCTTTTATTTGCCGATATTCGGGAAGGGCTTCAGGTTTAGCCTAAAATCTTTATTCTGGAAGTTAGGTTTGTTTCCTACATACACAAAGGGAACAAACCTAACTTTTTTTATTTAGGGCCTTCGCTTGGAAAAATAAAAATGAGCCTAGATTTTGCTCAAGCCCCTTGCCTAAAAGCGAAAGCCCTATTATTTTTGCTATGGGAGGAGATTTTATGATAGTGTTATCCATGCGGTGTTAATAGCCTTGTTTGCTTTTTTGCATAAAATTCCCATTACAGTTATTCACAGGTTTCGTTGTTTATAGATTCTATAAAATTTAACGAAGGGGGGAAACATTCGCCGTTAAGCCCCTGCTGACTTTCAACAGGGGGTTTCAGTTAGTAGATGTAGAATACGGGAAGGAAAGGAAAAGGATTCCGGGATAAAAATGCCGTTTTGGGTTTCTCTTAGAAGACCAATTTTGTAGAATAGTTGTTCTAGCAACACTATTGGCAAGAAGGGTGAGAAGAGAGGAGCTACGAGAAGGAGATGTTAGAAGTTATGGCCAGAAGCGCAATAAAGTACCACCGGAAACGAGGGGACAACTACAACGTAATTGCGGGCAAAGTGCAACATGATGCCCGTACCGTAAAAAGAGTGCTAAATGAACCTAGCGACAAGGTACAAACCCGCCCCAATCGTGAAAGTAGTGTGGCAGTCTTCAAAGAACAGATTGAAGGCTGGCTAGAACAAAAACTACAAGTGAAAAGAATGCTGGAACTAGCGTGGGAAGATCCCAAACAGCCCTACTGTGGCAGACCCACCGCCTTCTATGACTATGTGCGCAAGCTCAAAAAAGCCAGAGAGAACCAGGCTCATCAGGTACAGATACGTTTTGAGGGCTTACCTGGAGAGTTTTTGCAAATAGACTGGGGTGAAATTCGGGGAGTGCTGTTCAGTAAACAAGATAGTGTACCCCAAACCTTCTACTTTTTCTGTGCCCGGCTGAAATACTCGCGTTTTATGTATGTGAGCTTTCAGAAAGATATGGCCGAAGAAACGCTGGTGCGCTGCCTGGTGGAAGCCCTCAACCGGATGGGGGGAGTACCGTGGGTAATTACCACGGATAATATGAAGACGGTGGTACTGAGGCGAGATGAAAAGAACCAACCAGTGTGGCATCCGGTGTGGCAGAAACTGGCACTAGAATTCGAGTTTCACCCGGAAGCCTGTGCCCCGGCCAGCGGAAACCAGAAAGGTGCCGTAGAAAATTTGGTAAAGTATACCAAAAACAATTTTCTAGCTGGTCGTACATTCTACGATGCGGCGGATCTGGTAAGGCAGTTGGAAGAATGGTTAGGGGTAGTGAATTACGAGCGTACATGCGCAGCGACCGGGGAAATTCCGGGTAGCTTACTGGAAATAGAGCGTAAACACTTCAGCCCATTGCCTGCTAGTGCCCGGGATTACGGTTTATTTACCAGCCTGGTGGTAAACCGGGAAGGGGTAGTCATTTTTGAGACCAACAAATATAGCGTACCGGCGGAACTAATGGGACAAACCCTGACAGCCCGGATACATCGGGAATGGCTGAAGTTATGGCGGGGTACGGAACTGGTGGCACAGCACCCCCGTTGTTATTCCCGAAACCGCCGCTTAGTAATACCGGAACATTACACCCAAGCTTTTGAGATCAAACCCAGAGCCAGAACCATGGTGTGGCGGGATTGGTTGTTAAATTTAGGACCGCAAGTGTACCAGTATGTGGCGGTAATCTGTCGACGGCAAAGAGCCACCATGAGTGAACAAATCCACCAACTATACGCGCTGGCCCAGCAGGTAGGGCTGGAAGAATTCCAGGCGGCGGTGGAATTGGCAACGGAACAACAGCTTTACGGGGCGGAATATCTCAAGGGTTTATTACTCAAGCCAGCGGGTTCAGGCAGTAATGCCGCTACCCTCAAGCCCACTCAACCAGCGGTGGAACGGCTACTCAGTGAATACGAACCACTGGTGGCCAACCGTTTTTCGGCCATACCTGAGGAAAATGAAATAGAAAGGGCGGTGGGATGAATAGTCTGGAACATAAACTCACCAGCCTAAAACTGGGCAGGGTAAAACAGGTATACAGCGATTGGATTGAACGGGCACGCGAAACCGGAATGGATTACGGGGAGTTTTTAGAAGAATTGTTAAGCGAAGAGTTGCTATCTCGTCAGGAGAACCAACTCAAAAAGCGTTTGCACTCAGCCAGTTTCCCTTTTGAAGCCAGCCTGGAACAATTCGATTTCAGTCGCCACCCGGAACTGAAGCGCAGCGTGATTTTACGCTATTTCGACAGCAGTTTTGTAGAAAAAGCTGGGAATTTACTCCTAATCGGGGCAAGTGGGCTTGGGAAAACCCATCTTTCGATTGCAGCCGGAATTAAGATGGTGCAGTTGGGTTACACCGTAAAGTTCATTACGGCTCAACAACTGGCGAACCAAGTGATTGCGGCTAGCACTCGCCAGGAAATAGCCAGGATTTTAGAGCCGCTTTTGAAATGTCAGGTGTTGGTATTAGACGAACTGGGCTATTTACCGATGGACGCACGTGTAGGTCCGGCCTTATATGAGCTGATCAGCGGACGTTACCTCAGAGGTGCTACGATCATTACCAGTAACAAAAGCCTTTCTAACTGGGGCGAACTGATCGAGGGTGGTGATACTGCCTTGATGGTGGCGATTATTGACCGTTTATTGCATCACGGAGAAGTTTTTTATTTAAGAGGTAGCAGTTACCGCACTTTAGGAAAGGAGAGTTACGGCTTAGAGCGTCGGCAACTTCCACCAGAAGAAAAGAAACCGGAAGCGGGAACTGGTTCTTAAAGATTTCAAGAGGCTAAGATTATTTCAGCCTAATAAGAGCTGGTTGAGCGCAAAAGCTTGGCTTTTGTGCGAACGCCAGCGTGCGACAGGCCACTGCCTGGAGCTTTTTCTTAAAAAAGTGGGTTAAATTCAGATGCATTTTTAGCCCGGAATATTAGGTCTTGACAACCGCAATCTACACTAGAGCGCAAATCATTTCAGTAAAAGTGTAGCTGTCAAGTCTTCTATGTTTTGTGAGGAAGTAAATCTAAATTAGTCTAGGCTGTACTCAACCAATTCTCTAACCTCTGGTAAGCCGATAGATTCTAGCAATTGATTTAAGGTGCGCTCACTGTAACCGCTACCATCCAGATAAACCAAAGCTGGTATCACAGCGCTAGTATCGTTGGAATTGGTAATGATATTTAGCGGCAGCATTAACCCATAACCAGACTCATCAAAGCTCTTTCTGGTCTCCAAAGCGGTCAGAGCAAAACTCTTTTCGGTGCCCTGACCAGCAACCTGCGCTCGAATAAAGTTTACGGTTTGGCGCAATGGTGCATCAGGATTAAAACGGAATAAAAGTTTTTTTGTGTCTTTCATGCTTTCCCTCTTTTGCTGTAATAATAATTTCTCTCAGTAATAAGATAACTTAGTTTATCAACAATGTCAAGAGTAATTATTATGGATTCAGCAATTTACTTGTAGAGGAGTTATTCAAAAAGAGTAGAGGGATTTTTCACAACTTTTCGAATCGAAATGTTAAACAAAATATCAAAAATTGTAGCGCCTATTGTTGGAATAATTTACACAAAAACAACCGCATTTTCTCTTTTAGTCATCTTTGTTTTCTATTGACAGGCTCAAACTATTCTGATATATTTATTTTAACGTCAAAAAGATCACATCTAGGTTTTCTCCCAATGTGATCTTTAGTAACTTATATTTTCTTGGGTTTTAGGTTAGAGTTTAAGATTGCCGTCTTTTATCTACCCATAACCCAGTTTCATTCTAGAGCCTTAATAACCTGATTGTGTAATTTTGGATTTAATCTTGATATCCTTTAGCTGACTACTCAAGTATATCATTGTTCAAATCTTTTGTAAAGAGGTTTTCTGTTCAAATTTCTGAATCTCTTTTCAAAAGCACTTGGCTTTTTCCTTTCAGGTTTTTGTTTGAATGGCTCTGTCCCTAATTTGTTGAACTGACCGGACATCTGGAGGTTCGACCGGAGGCTTATTTCCTACCGGGTCGAACCTTTTTTAATTACCATTAATCGGAAAAGCCCGGGTTGGTTCGAAATCTTTATTAATTAAAGTGCTGTCCTAAAGTAGCGTGGGCAGATCAATTAACTGAAGGAGAACTGCGATGATGATGGTAACAATGACTACTGAGATGCAAAAATGTATGGACGATTGTATGGCTTGCCATCGGATGTGTATGCAAACCATGACCTACTGCATGATGATGGGCGACAAATTTATGGAAGGCAATTGCATGCGGATGATGCAAGATTGCGCCATGATGTGTCAGACCTGCAATAATTTTATGGTTAATGGTTCGGATATGTGCAAGGAAGTGTGCGCGCTGTGCGCCGAAATGTGCATGCGCTGCGCGATGGAGTGCGAGAAGTTTGCGGAAGATGCGCAGATGATGGCTTGTGCCAAAATGCTGCGGGAATGTGCCGCTTCCTGCCAGATGATGATGGCTTAAGTTTAGATTGGGGCTTGGAGTCCTGTTTTGTGCCAAGCCAAAAACTTTAATAGTTGGAAATACTTTTACAGCGATTATTTCGAGAACCGGATTTCACCGTCTCTCAGGAAAAGGTCGCTGTTTTTTTATCGACCCAAGATACTTGACTTGATAATCTAGATAAACTAAGTTATATTTATCCCAATATCAATCAATGTAGGGTTTTTCATTCATTAGAGAATCGAGGCGTTATGACAATTGTTACCCTTACCACAGATTTTGGAGAGCAAGACGGCTATATCGGTATGATGAAAGGGGTTATTAACACTATAAACCCCGCCGCTTTGCTGGTGGATATTTCGCATCAAATAGAACCTCAGAATGTTTTGCAGGGTGCTTTTGTATTATATAATGCCCATTATCACTTTCCGCCCAACTCCATCCATGTCGCAGTAGTTGACCCCGGTGTAAGTACCGACCGCCGAACCATTTGTCTGAAGGTACCGGAAGTAGGAATTTTTATAGGACCGGATAATGGTCTTTTCTCCTACATCATTGACACTTACCCGAATATCAGTGTGCGTGAACCTCTCAATCAAGCTTTCCACCGCCAATTTGTTAGCAACACCTTTTTTGGGCGGGATATTTACGCGCCTGTAGCTGCACACCTGTCTAAGGGAGAACCTTTTGAAAAAGTTGGGCCCTTACTTGATGTGGGAGAAGTAGTATCATTTGAGGATCTCTGGCCGCAGTGGGAACAGATCGGGAAGAAAAAGGTATTGCAGGGACGAGTATTGCATATAGACCATTTTGGAAATATCATCAGCAACATCCATCGCCGCCAATTTGACCAGCTTACCGAAAGTGAGCGACGCAATCTACGGGTTCACGTAGAATACTACTCACCTACTACAAACCGAAAAGTTCGGCTAGAAACCAATGGTATTAAAGCAAACTACGGGGATGGCTCACCCAATGAACTAATAACCCTCTTTGGTAGCAGTGATTTTCTGGAATTGGCACGTGTAAATGGCTATGCCGCTTTTGATGTTGGCAACCCAACTCAGGATCAAGCCTCGGTTAGGGTTATGTACAGACGACCGCAAGTTGAAATTGGAACTCCTTTCGTGGTAGAAATCTGAAAGAAGTTGAGATGGGTGCGCTGGCAAAGTAGCCAGCCAAACCCCCATAGTTCGGGAATAAAAAATTTAAGCCTTGCGCTATTAAAAGCGCCTGCCCTCCTATTGGGCTTGACTCAAGTTCTCTGAATATACTCAAACCGAAATTGACCAATATCAGAAAAGAGGAAAACCCGGTCTGATTAGCCTAGAGGATATCCCAGTAACCGGGCTACAATATGAATATCACTCAGAGTAGCCACTGTTTTACTAAAGCGTGCAACCACAATGTAATTCTTATGCTCAGATTTATTAACTACATGCCGTAGTTCCAGCCATTCACCTACCTGTACTAATTCGTTAAATTCCATAAGCACCTCGCAAAATAGGTTGCGCCATTACAAATGAGCGCTAACTTTTCTCTTTTTTCAATTTGCCCCGACAAACCTCAGCAGCAAAAGCATAGGATTTACTCTGAGGTTAGTCGGTGGTTTCAGGTCTAGCGGGTTAACAACCCGGCATCCAATACAAATTGAGCGCCCGTTATATATCTAGCTCTCGGAGAAGCCAAATATAACACCGCTTGCGCCACATCTTCCGGTTCTATCCACGGCACAGGCAATAGGTTTCCTGCCGAACGCTCGGCTATTTCCTGTGTCGTAGTGCCTTCTAAAGCTGCCAGCCCATCGTTCATCGGGGTATTGACACCGGTAGGATGGATAGAGTTTACCCGTATGCCGTGTGGGGCAAGCTCGATTGCCCAAGCTTTGGTCAACCCGGTTAAGCCCCACTTTGAAGCAGTGTAATGACTTAAACGACCTAGCCCTCGCAAACCTGCAATTGAGGAATTATTGATAATCACGCCGGATTGCTGCTTTATCAGAACCGGAATTATTCGACGGGCTACCAGCCATGCCCCTTTCAGATTTATATCCAGCATCGTGTCCCAAGCTTCTTCGGTAAGTTCGTGCGCCAGACCATAAAAGCATATTCCCGCGTTGTTAAACAAAATATCTATCCGGTCAAATTGTGCCAAAGTACCTTCTACTGCCGCGCTTATAGCTTTATCATCGCGTACATCGCCCACATATATTAAACTTTCGCCGCCAAGCTCCTTTATTTCAAGTTGGAGCGATTCTAGGTCAGAGAGTTCCCCTAGCTTATAACCGGGATACTCTAATTGGCGTGCAACGTCAAAGGCAACAATCTTAGCGCCCTCTTTTGCCAACGCCAGTGCCGTAGCCCGACCTTGCCCGTGTGCCGCTCCGGTGATAAAGGCGACTTGCCCGGCAAATTCTTGTGACATTAGGCTTCATCCTTCTTATTTCAAAGTTACCTGTGGTTGAGTAGTAGTTTTCCGATAAGGTTCGAGGTAGTCGTCTAATTCAACCTTCAGC
Source organism: Candidatus Chlorohelix allophototropha (assembly GCF_030389965.1). Taxonomy (NCBI): domain Bacteria; kingdom Bacillati; phylum Chloroflexota; class Chloroflexia; order Candidatus Chloroheliales; family Candidatus Chloroheliaceae; genus Candidatus Chlorohelix; species Candidatus Chlorohelix allophototropha. Next base: position 1,945,611 of record NZ_CP128399.1, on the reverse strand, counting down.
GTGTTATTGAACACATTTGTGGCAAGCATCAATACCCCGAACGCGGTTAATTCAACAATCTGTTTAGGAGTAAAATATTGCTCAAGCTTGGCAAATAGCTCATCCGAAATCTGATTCGAGTCGGCTGCCAGTTGGCGACCAAATTCCACCAGTACTCCTTCGCGCTCATCCAGTTTTAAATCATCCGGATTCTCGCCTGCGTTAATCAGCACACGGCGAAAATAGATAGAGCAAATCAGGCAATCGGTTTGGGCAGAGATAGCGTGGGTAAACAGATCAACGGCACGCTCTCCCAAAAACGGTAGAACCGCGTCATGCAAAGGATACCATTCTAGCAGGGCGTGGAGAGCCGGATAAGAATGCGCCAAAGTACGCTTCATATTGGTCATACGACCATTCGCCTGTATCTGGTGTTCGTATTCAGTTTGTACTGCCGGCTCGGTTTCTTCATATTCTAAAGCTTTGATTCTTGGCATCAGAAGCACCTCCTTTTATTCTAAAAACGGAATATGGGTAAAGCATTGAATGGACTGACCCATATTTGTATAGCATCAAATTAACATATCTTGATTTAGTTTGTCAATTTAATCATATATCTGTTTTAAGCCAAATTTTCTTCAAAAATATAACTGACCGAGTAATTTTGAGAAATACCGGTCAGTTATCTGATAAGGAGGATGGAAAAGAGAATATATTGTTGGTACGGGTATTTTCTAATTTAGCGTCATCTAATCAGTACCAATAAATAGCTGACGCTATAGCTAAGTTATACACATGGCATCTGCGGTACAAAGTCGCTGGAAAACAGTTGCTTAACTTCGCTAGAGTAAGGTGTAAATACTTCTGTTACCATTTCCGCCAGCCCTTCACCCAACATACTTGCTATCCCGAAATCTTGCTCGGATAAACCAGTAGCATGAATTATGCGAGTATTGACAGGATGCCGTTCCAATAAGCTGCGCTTATAAGGTCGTACCATGTAGGTGGTTATTGGGGAACTGTCTAGATTTGCAAAAGCACCCGGCAAATATTGCGCTATGCTTGCTTCTACTCTATCTATATAATTCTTGATTTTTGAAACCTGATTAATTTCTCTTTCCTCTGCCTCCAAAATTTCATACAGTTCAATTTTAAGACCTTGCCCCGGTAATAAGGGGAAACCTTCAAAGCGACCTTCGGGTACTTCAAGGGTAAAAACCGGAAACTTCTCCGGTATGAAATCGCCCGATTGTGCAGGCTGAAGTTGCAAACTGATTCTCCGTTGCAACTTTTGCGGTTTTTCTTGTCTGGGAGCAGGTCGTCTCACCCAACTCTCTCCGCTGATAACCATTTGGCTGGCACGGTAAAGACCCTGGGTAGTTTCAACTATAAGGTGGTCATGGGCTTTGTACCATTGTGTTACTGTTTCCGTATTTTTTATTTGTGCCCCATGCCGCGAGGCGACCTGAAGATAGGCAGCTATAGCCGAATTGGCAAATAAGACTCCACTGTTTGGCTCGAAAATAACGCTGAAACGATCATCCAAGCTAAACTGTGGGAAGGAACTGGAGAGTTCCGAAGGTAAAATATAATCCGTTAGCAAATTGTGACGGTGGGCGGTTTGCAAACTCCCCCGTATTAGCAAGCTATCGGGTGCGCCGATTACCAAACCACCCGTAATACGCAACAGTGGTATGCCAGATTCCGCTTCAAGTTGCCGCCAAAGTTGGATAGCGTGGTGGGTCATTTTCACACTGCCCGGAACTTCATGATAACTTTCGCGAATTATCCGAGTGGTATTTCCGGCTTCTTTTCTAGAAGAGGGGTTTTCCAAACCAAGCACTTTCAAGCCCCGCTTCGCCAACTCGTAAACGGTGGCGCTGCCCACCGGGTCTAGCCCTAACACGATCACATCATAAGATTTATTGCGCATAATTCGGAATTATCCTCTCAGTTAAAAGAACCTGACAGTCCCATTGACATGCTTTCCACCGCTTGTAAAGTAGCCTTGTTTGTACCCAATACTTTTTTTATTACCGGGTCGTTCTTAGCCAGAAAACTTAAGTGTCGGAAGCCGTGCGAGACTACATTACTTTCCTTAATAACAGTCGGGCGCGGGGTGCGTGAATCCGACCCCCTAGCTACGCGCAACTCTTGTAGAGGAATCAATTGCGCATCTCCGCGGGACAGGTTTAATTCGTCCGAGTAAACCAGATAAGTTAAAATAAATTTGCCCGGTTCTTCATGCCGCCAACTGGTAGAATGAATCAGCAAATTTTCATGGCTGGTGGTTTGGTCAGGAAAATTACGGCTAAAAGCTTCATAGACCAGTTTGTCGGGATTGGCTGCACCATCTTGAACTTCCACAAGTTGCTTGAGATATAGTAGTTTGTCATCCCCTATTCGGGAAAAGAATATCTCGAGATAAAGTTCCATTTGTTTGCTCTTCCTCTAAAGTAAGCATGTAGCAACCACGGTACATTTTCGAAAAAATCGCACTAAAAGTGGTTTCTCAGATTTTGATTAAAGGTATATATTTACCGTTATTGAGTTAAACAGAAGGAACGGTATAAATAATAAAAAGCTAACAGTTACAACAGAGGAAAGAAACACGACCGGAGAAGCAATCACGTATGAGGGCAATAGGCATTTGGAACAGTGACAAAGATGCTTTTGAGCGGACAGCAGCAATCAGAATCATAATGTTTGTCGAACCTCCGCGTGAGTGCTATGCACATTTCGGGACTTGGCATTGAATATAGCTTGCATAAATAACTCTTTTTATTGATCGGTATTTTATCTTCAAAGGAGCTTTAATATATATAACATAGTTGATAAACAATGTCAACAGTTATTGTGTGCGCAATTACTGGAAAGTGAAACAGCTAGGTGGAACGGTAGCAAGCGAGGTATTATTATTTTCTGCAATGGCTGATTAGCAATAACAGGGCTTGGTGAAAGACTGGAAAGTAGCAATCTCAGCATGCTACGACCAATCAAACATTTCAGCCCTGTTATCTTGAATACTGTAATCGAACGCCAAATCGTATCAGATTTAGATTAACTCAGAGATTAACTTTGCCTGAGTAAAAAGTGCTAGGTAATCTCGACCGCCAGCCTTACTATCAGTTCCGCTCATATTAAAGCCGCCAAAAGGATGTACCCCTACCAGCGCCCCAGTGCATTTCCGGTTAAAGTACAAATTACCCACATGAAATTCATTCTTAGCACGTTCAATTCGGCTATTATCCCCTGTGAACAACGCCCCGGTTAAACCGTAGATAGTACCGTTGGCAATCGCCAGCGCATGGTCAAAATCACGGGCGCGTATCACTGCCAGTACAGGACCAAAAATCTCTTCTTGCGCAATGCGGGCAGTTTCCGGCACTTCGCTAAAAATAGTGGGTTGTAGGAAATAGCCACCGTTTGAGGCGGCCTTTGCCAAAGCACCGCCAAACTCCAGTTTGCTCTCTCCTTTACCGATTTCGATATATTCGCTGATTTTATTAAAGGCAGCTTCGTCTATAACGGGTCCCATGCCTACATTCTTTTCGTAAGGCTTACCCACAGTCAATTTAGCGGTACGTTCCACTACCATTCGTAAAACGGTGTCATAAACTGAGTCAACAATAATAGCGCGACTTCCAGCCGAGCATTTCTGACCCTGAAAACCAAAGGCAGAAGCGACAATTGCAGCGGCGGCTTTCTCTAAGTCAGCGGTTTCATCTACCACAACACAATCCTTGCCGCCCATTTCCAGCACTGCCCTCTTAATCCAAATCTGACCGGGCGCTAGTTCGGCTGCCAAACGGTTGATGCGCAAACCGATTTCCATTGAGCCGGTAAAGCTGATGAAGCGCGTTTTAGGGTGCGCTACCAACGTATCGCCGACCTCACCACCCGGACCGGGTAAGAAATTCACTACCCCGGCTGGTAAACCAACCTCTTCCAGCAAAGCGACAAAATGCGCGGCAATAATCGGCGTGGCGCTGGCAGGTTTCAATATAACGGTATTGCCTGACACAAATGCTGAAACGGTCAGACCCACCATAATCGCCAAAGGAAAGTTCCAAGGCGGAATAGCTACGCCAACCCCCAACGGGATATAGCGCAACTCGTTTTTCTCGGTAGGGATGTGAGTAAGAGGTTGTTCACCCCCATAGCGTAATGCCTCACGGGCGTAGAATTCCATGAAATCAATCGCTTCGGCGGTATCCGCATCGGCTTCAGCCCATGATTTGCCCGCTTCATAGACCATCCATGCGCTAAAAAGATGGCGGCGTTGCGCCATTATGGCTGCCGCTTTGAAAACGTATCCCGCCCGTTCCTGCGCAGAAACATACTGCCAAGTCTGAAAAGTAGTATGCGCCGTTTCTATAGCCCTATTCGCTAGTGCCTTATCGGCTTGCGAGAAATAGCCCACTACCTGAGCCGGGTCGGACGGATTCAGGCTCTTGCCTTTGCGTTCGGTAATAATTTTCTCGCCACCCACAAGCAAAGGGTAAGTGTGACCTAACTTGCTCTCCACCTCTTGTAGAGCAGCACGTATAGCATGTTCATTTTCGGGTTTGCTAAAATCGGTGAGAGGTTGATTTACAAAATCCGGGGTAGCCGGACTGCGAGGTTCTACTTCTAACATATGCACCGTACTCCTCTTTATTTATATGCGCTAGTGATAAAGTGTAGTATCTTTTCTATTTTAGCCCCTTTAGCGGTAAACTTGTCGGTAATTATTTCGAGTAGATTCTTAGGGGATTTCAGAATTAGCTATTCTACTTCAATATTTTAGGTAGATTATACATTATCACGAACTTAGAGGGTTATCAAGCTTAGTTCAGGAAAATTAATTTTCCTCTAACCGAATATATCTAACCAAGCAAACAGATTTACGTATATTTAATGCTATTTGTAGCAGTATTAATGCTAATAGTAATGTTTCTAGGTTACCTTTAAGAGGTATGATAAAATATGGTAAATTTTTTGCATTATTCTTTTATAATTACTACCTACCGAAAAAAAAATGCTAGGCGGGATTTTTAAATCATAATAAGACCAGCTTAGACAAGGGAGCATATTTTTAGCATGAGTTTGCAAGAACCGATCAAACGCGAATTAGATGAATCCAGCCACGGTATCGAAGTAATAGAACATGAAATAGAAGAACGCCAACACCATCATCCTCTTGATAACATAAAAGAGAAATTGCTGGTCAGCAGAGGTTCTATAGTTGCCAGTATTCTATCAACCCTGTTTCTTAGAATAGGTAGCCGCACAAGTTTTGTCATTCTGGGCTTTTATCTTGGGAAAAACTTCGAATCGGCGGTGTTGGCAGTAGTAGTTATCGAAGCTTTTTATATCAGTGAGTTGGTATTTGCACCGCTTATCGGCGCTTTATCCGACCGCAAAGGGCGCAAACCCTACATGCTATATGCTCCTGTAGTTGGAAGTATAGCTGTTCTTATGTTGGCGCTTGCTTCAATCATCTTCCCCAGACCGAACGTAGGTGTTATAGACCTGCCGCTTATCGCCTTGCTATTGATGTTACTGGTAGGACGTTTGTTGGAAGGAATGGCAACCGCCCTTAATGCCCCGGCAAACCTCGGCTACCTTGCCGACGCTACCATCGGCTCAGACCGCTTGCGGGCACGAGTAGTCACCGCTTTTGAAGTAGCAACTGTAGGTGGTATTTCGCTGGCTATTCCATTCGGTGGACAAGTTTACAGGCTGTTTGGAACTGCCGGATTCGCAGTAGTTATCGCGATTTATGCTATCACCTACCTATGTATCTACTTCTTTATGGAAGAAAGTCTCACCCGCGAAGAGCAATCCAAAGCGCAAGGCTCAGTTATAGAAAGTTTAAGCGTTATCAAGGAAAAGCGTATATTCACCTTTATTCCTTCGTGGCTGGCGGTTAATATGTTTCTTGGCGCTGCCCTTACGCTTACAACCATTATCCTAGCTTATCCTACTCCCAACGTTGGTAAAACCATTGACCCGATTACTTTTTCGGCAGAGGCGCGCCCCACTGTGCAGTTCGCCAACTCAGTGTTGCACGATTTTAAGTTTGCGCTTGCCGGGCAAGATGCCGATACACGCCATCCTAACCAATTACTTTATGGTGGTTTTACGCCCAGCGATGCCACTATGATTGTAGGCGCTTACGGGCTGGTATTTTTAGTTGGTATGGGAATCTGGATGTTGATAGTACCGCGTCTGCGCCGCACCACTGTAATGATGGTCGGCTTGATAGGGTTGGTAATTATCACCGGAATCCTGACTTTTTATAATTCATTGGGTGAGAATCCCGCTACCCTAACGGACGGGACAAAAACTACTATATTGTTTTTGTTGCCGCTATTAATATTAGGCGTAATCTTGATGAGCGGTTTCACCCCCGCTTCGTTGATTCACCTTGCGGCAATCTCAGAAACCCTACCCGGTAAACGTGGGGCGGTGATGGGCTTATACTCTGTCCTGCTAGGGGTAGGACAGTTTATCGGGGCATGGCTTGGCGGTATCTTTGTAGATATGGGGGGCTTCTACGGCTTGATGATTTACTCTGCCGCATTGAGTATAATCTCGTTGGGAAGTGTTTTATACATGCGCTCACATAACCACGACCTGATTAAAAGTAGCGGTCACTGATGGAGGAGAAATTCCAAGAATGATGCCGACTGCCGACCCGATTGCGCTTTACGAAGTTGCGCTAAATTTACCGCGCACCCATGAGTTGATTATTCCTGAAAATTTTATCGACTCCAACGGTCACATGAATGTGATGTACTATACCGGAGTGGGTAATATGGGCATCAAACCATTTTTCAAACTTGTGGGAATATCGGAGGATATGATCGTTTCAGGTGAACGGGGATTTTTTGCGCTCAAGCAAGTTATCAGCTACCTGAGCGAGCTAAGAGTGGGAGAGCATGTAGCGTTGCATACCGGGTTGGTAAATTATGATCGCAAACGCTTACACTTTATCCACCACATCGTAAATTTGACCAGAAAGCGGGTAGCCTCGGTTGATGAGCGCGTAGCAATGTACATGGATTTAAAGGTGCGTCGCTCCGCCGAATTTGAACCTGAAACACTAGAAAAGTTAAAGGCTACCCTTACCCGTTTCCGTGCGCTGGATTGGCAACCGCAATTGTCCGGCGCAATTCAACTATCCAGCCTTGAAAGCTAGCGTAGAGGTTTTTGGCTCATTTCTTGCCTTCGGAAATGGGCTGTGCCTCATCAGCGAGTTTAATTTCATGGGTTGTTGCTTTTGTTTTCTTCAAACCACCCTCCAGCATAACTGCACCTAGGTAGCCCGCCCAAACACACAACATTCCGCCCACAAGGCTGGCAAGCGAATAGCTCAAACCGAGTAGCCAATTTTCACTGCGAAGCAAGGTTAGCACTTCGTTGGTAAAGCTGGAAAAGGTGGTGTACGCCCCGATAAAGCCCGTACCAACCAACAACCGCAATTCCACCTGCGCACTATTGCGCCGGGTTAAGAGAGTTAGAAACAAACCAAGCATAAAACTACCAGATAAATTTATTAGAAAAGTATCGAGCGGGAAATTACCCACTACACCCTTTAACCAACCGTTCATGGTGTAGCGTACCATCGCACCGCACGCGCCGCCTATGCCTACCAACAAATAATTGCGCAATTTATTTATTCACCCGTTTCTTAAAAAACATTCCCCAACCAAAACCCGACAAGCGCGCTTAGTAATCCGGCTATAAAGCTGCCGATCAAATAAAACAACAGAGCAGCCCTGAGATTTCTTTCCCGCAACATGGTCAGAGTCTCAAAAGTGTAGGTAGAAAAAGTAGTGTAGCCCCCGCAAAAGCCCACTGCCACCAACCAGCGATACTCTACCCCCGCTAATATCGAACGCGAAGCCAACGCCGAAAAAAGCGCAAGAATAAAGCTACCTGTAATATTGATGAAGAATGTGCCATAAGGAAAAGCGGTACCGAGGCGGCGAGCAGCATAGCTGGAAAGGATATAACGTGCGTTTGCGCCCAGAAAACCGCCCGCCCCGACCAATAATAAATCCATGTATATTTCAGTTTCAGTTAAAAGTGCCAATCGTAACGGGCAAATTATATTTCAGTAGAGCAGTATTATCAATGCGAATACTAACGCGAGTATCAATACAAGTTTGGTACAAGCGGCGGTTTCTGCTAAAATTGCGCTATGCAAACATCTCGCAAGAATCTTGAAAAGCCAGCGGTAAAAGCAGGGCTGAAACTGCCCGTTACCGCCTCAGATTGGCTGGTTTTAGCCCTGTTTTTGCTACTCGGCGGGTTGCTTCTAGCTAAAATAATCTTCTCATTCAATATCATGTGGCAAATTTTCAATTATCCTTTTCAAGTGGACGAATCAGAAGGGATGATTGTATCGGAAGTCGGAATGATGGCGAAAGGTGTGGATATATTCGCGCCGCCCTCACGCGAGATTTTTATTTCTGCGCCTTACACACCACTCTATTATTGGCTGAATCTACCTTTTCTGGAGATAATGCCCGGCAGTTTCAAACCGGGCAGACTTATTTCGTTTATCGCTACGCTTGGTAGCGCCCTAATAATTTTCAGGCTGGTGCTTTTATACGGCAAAACTCGTACAAAGCCCTCATTTAGTGGCGCAATTATAGCGGCGGCAAGTTGGGGCAGTTTGGGGTTGGTGGCTTTCTGGGGAGGCGCGGTCAAACCAGATATTACCGCAGTATTTTTTAATTTGTTGGCAATTTGGTTTGCGGCAAAGTGGGACTTGGGGCAAAGAGCTTTTCGCTTTCTAGGCACAGACGGCTGGTTATATTTGTCGGCGCTAATGGCAGCTATGTCGGTACAGACCAAGCAAACCGCTTTCGCTGCCGCCGCTGCGGTACTGTGTTTCGCTCTGATAAAGCGACCGCTCTCCGCACTGAAGTTTTTAGGGCTGTACCTACTGCTCGGTTTCGCGCCGATGTGGCTAATGAATCTACTGAGCAACGGCGGGTTCTGGTGGCACATTGTCACCGTACACGAATTGCCGTGGAGCTTCAGCAATTACTGGAAATTCGCTTCTGCTTTTACCCTGAATTATCAAATATATTTGGTGGTAGCTTTGTTTTTTGCCACACTCTATCTAGTAGAAATATTGCCACGCCTGCTCAAACGGCGCAATCCTTTTCCAACGCTGGCGCAAAACCCGGCTACCTTGCTTTTGGGATATGCCGCTACAACGCTATTAGTTACGTTCTCGGCAGGGACGTATGGCGGCAATCATAATCACTTGCTTGAATTCGCCGCCGCGATGAGTATAGGAGTCGGCTTGAGCCTATCACGTCTGCGCGAATGGTGGCAAAGTGACACAAAGCAAATATATCGCTGGATTTACCCGTTAGCGCTCTTGCTACTGGCAGTACAAGCGCTGGCAATGTTTGTAGCGGAAGGGCGGATCAAGCCTGCCGATTTCCCGGTATTGGGTTCAATTGCGCCTACACGCGCTAGCCTGACCTTCCTGCACGACCGTTTCAGTGACCCGGAATGGCTCGGCTTGCAATATCGTGTCCCCCAACCCGACCAAATTAACGGTTATAGCCGGGTAGTGCAATTTATTACCAACGATACTGGCGCATTAATCTACAGTGATGATGTTTCGTTGGTGATGCCTACCGGAAAGCGCATTTTCACCACCGATACCTTCACTCAAACCCATGCCACTTTCTACGGGCGTTGGGACGAATCCCAGTTGGTACAAATGGTGCGGGAGCGCAAATTCTCGATTATTGTGCTGCGAGAGAGTATCCAGAAACGGGTTAGCGAAGGCGGACAATTGCAGGATATTTATCTATCTCCGGCATTGGCAAGCGCGATTCTGGAAAATTACGACCAAACCTGCCCTGATCGCGCCACCATCTACGAACCAAAAGACAAGGATAAAAGTAAACGCTGCGGGTAAAGCGCAAACATGGTATCATTTCGCGGGTATTAAAACTTGAAACGGCATGTTTTAATTACAAGGAAAACTGTAGAAACAATGAGAGAGGCACAGACAAGCGGATACCGTTTATCCAGATTTATTCTCAGCTTTTACGGGATATTAGCAGCATATGGATTTCTGCTAGTCCTTTTTTTTGTGCTACGCGCCGGAGAGGGCAACGACCCGGTTTTATTGAAAATAGGCAGTTTGCAACTACGCTGGTACGGTCTGATTATTACTGTCGGGGTGGTGCTGGCAGCGTTGGTAGCGCAATTTCTCGCGGAACGGCGCGGTGACAACTCGGATACCATCTGGGTGCTGCTGGTAGTAACGCTTGTAAGCGGATTAGTATTAGCGCGCCTATGGTATGTAGCCTTCACTTGGGATAATTTCAAAGATAGTATCTTTAGCATTGGCAATCCCTTAAAAGCGGGGGGGCTGGAAGTATGGCGCGGGGGTATCGCGATTCAGGGCGGAATATTGGGCGGTGTAATCGGCGCGTGGGTTTATTGCCGAATCGCTAAACTCAATTTTTGGCGCTTTGCCGATTACGGTTCGGTAGGGTTGGCGGCAGGACTGGCAATCGGTCGTTGGGGAAACTTCTTCAATAATGAGGCTTATGGGCGCGAAACCAAATATTTCTTCGGCATAAAAATCCCCTGCGATTATCGCACCACCGGGCTAACCCCCGGCACAGTTGACCTACGCTGCCCACCCGCGAATCCTTCCGGGCTAAATTCCAACGCTCTTTTCCATCCCACTTTCCTATACGAATCATTGTGGGTATATGCCATATTCCTAGCGCTGTTCTATATCGCTATGAAACCCAAAACCTTTGAGCGTCGTTTTAAGGTGCGACCACGTAACGGCGATTTGCTTTTGCTCTTTATGGTGGCTTATTCCATCGGACGCTTCCTGATTGAAGGATTACGCACCGACAGTCTGTACTTCGGTGGCGAACCGAGCGGTTTGAGAGTAGCACAGGTGGTTTCGTTGATATTAATTCTGGGCGGCGGTTTTTGGCTGTTTTATCGCCATCGCCAACCCACGCCCGATACAGAAGCCTTGAGCATGCGGGTAGCTGCCAGAGTTACACCTTCTGAAATGAAAGAACCCAACAGCAAAGAAAATGAGACCCGGGTGGAAAAAGAAACCGCCGAAAGTAATGAGCAAGAGTAGATAATAACAAATAAGTCGTGACAATATACTGAACCAAAAAAAGGAAGAAAGATGAAATTAGGGGTTATCGGTGGCGGAGTGCTAGGCTTGACGGTGGCGCTGCGCCGCGCGCAAGCAGGCGATGAAGTGATAATCTTCGAGAAGGGACAAGAGTCGGGCGGGCTTGCTGCCAGTTTCCCTGTAACCACAAAGGGCAAAGACGGGGCGCACCTTGAGAAATATTACCATCATATCTTCGGCACGGACAAAGACATTATTCGCCTGATTGACGAGCTTGGGCTTACCTCTGAAATGGTCTGGAAAAAGCCCAATTCTGCCATTTTGCGCGATGGTAAGATTTTCCGACTGGATGGAGTGGTCAGTATCCTGCGCCTAAAGCCCATCCCTTTCATTGACCGAATTCGCATGGGGGTGGTAGGGCTATATCTAAAGCTAGAAGGCAATTACCAGCGTCTTTCAAAAACCACCGCCAATGCTTGGGTGCAAAAATGGATGGGCAAAAACAGTTACGAGGTGGTTTGGAAACCGCAACTGGTCAACAAGTTCGGCGACAAGTACGATCAGATTGCCATGCCTTGGTTGTGGAGTCGTATCCATGAACGCACTTTTGCATTGGGCTACATGCGGGGCGGCTTTAATAAATTTTATGTCAAGTTAGAGGAAGCGGTTAAAAAAGCGGGTGGGCAAGTACGTTTCGGCGCAAACATCAGCGCCATTAAACCCACGCCCGATGGTAAGGTGAGTATTACCGAGAGCGGACAGGAGTATATCTTCGACAAAGTAGTGACTACAGTCCCGACCCGCGTCTTTACCAAAATGGCGGAAGCAAGCCTACCGCAAAGTTATATTGAAAAATACGGTGGGGCAAATTCGGTAGAACATTATGGGGCGCAAGTTGTAGTATTGTCGCTCAAACGCTCGGTAATGCCTGCCTACTGGTTGAGCATCACCGATCCCGGCTATCCCTTCTTAGCAATGGTGGAGCATACCAACTTTATGCCAACTTCCGACTACGATGGGCAACATTTGCTTTATATGGGCAATTACTTGCCACATACGCACCCCTATTTCTCCAAAAGCGCCGAGGAAATGGTCAAGGAGTTCATTCCTGCAATCAAGCGCATTAACCCAGATTTTGATGAAAGCTGGATTAACCGCTTCTGGGTTTGGGGTGGACCTTACGCGCAACCAATTGTAACTATGGATTATTATTCCAAGCTTCCACCGCACGAAACGCCTATCCCCAATGTGTATCTGGCAAATATGGCGCATGTGTACCCACAAGATCGAGGTCAAAACTATAGTATCAAGCTTGGCGAGAAAATCGCCAAACTGCTGTAAACCAAAAGCCCATATCCTTATTAATCGGATATGGGCTTTTTGATTCCTTTTAGAGATTTACCCCGATTATCCGATAGCCATAGCCGGGAATGGTGAGCATGTAGGTATCACCGGGTTTCACCTTACCCATCTGGATAGGTGCAGTTAGCGCTGTCCAATCATTAATGAGATACTCGGTAGCGGCATTTAGTTCAAGGCTTGGCTCTGAAAGTGGCAAATCAACCTGAGCAGAATTTGGCGAAGGATTGAACAGGATAATAAAACCGCGCCCATTCAAAATATGCGCTTCTCCATCAATATTCACCCCGTCAGGGAAGTTAAGCACATGCTGGTAAACTGTAAAGTATTGGGCAAATTGCTTGCGCCAGTTGAATAGCTCCTTCAGAAAACTCAGGTAGTCTTTGGGCACTTTTGTAAGATCAAGCGAGCCTGCCGCTTGTGTTGCCCCGTTCCCAATAACGCTAACCGTTGCGTACTTTAAAATGTTCAAAGGCTGCCCTAACCCCTGCATCAAAGTGCGCCGATAATTTACGCCGTACCAATCACCCCAGATAGCGCTATAGGGATACTGATAGGTTGCCTGATACATTTGCTGACGGCGCGCCAGTTCGGCTTCCAGTATTGGAGGAGTATCGAGGTCAGATAGTTGCACTTGATCAACCACGCTCAGCCAATGAACATTAGCAGGCGCACTCCACAACGAAACGCGCAAATCCGGACGAATGGCTCTTAGATCACTTAGGAGAGAAGCATAATATTTAAGCATCGCATGATGTTCTTCGTCAGGAGTACGCCAGCGACTCTCGCTACTCTGACAACCACTGATATACCAGTCCCGACCATCCCAATATATTTCTTCAAGCGGGTAATTGCGGGCAATTTCTAGCAGACGCGCCTGAACATAATCGCCTGCGCCTGATAGTGGGCAAAATCGTTGCTTGGGGTCTTGCGTATCCACCCACTCTGGATGTTGCGCGGCAAATTCGTTATAGCCTTCTTGCGCTTCATAGCTGCGACTGAAAGGATTAATCCATAACCCAAGGGTTTTATTATTTGCCTTAAGCTTAGAAACTATCGGATCAAGCCCGTTCGGGAATCGCTCGGTATTAACCTGAAGGGGCGCTCCGAATTGCCAACCTGCATCAATATGCAACATATCGTAAAAACCTGCCGCTTGCATGCGGTCAACCACATCCGACAATAGTTTCTCGTTTATATCCTGCTCATACGGATACCAAGTGCTGAACCAAACCGGGTCGCGTTTGCCTTTCTCTATTGCATAATGGTTGTACAAAAATTCGCTGTAGCGTTTAAATCCCAGCTCAAGGCTGCCGCTCCACGCCCCAAGCACGCTGCTGCCACTCTTAAAGCCGTTAGTAGCTTCTACAAAATCGGTGTTTCCGACTTTCAAATTGCCACTATTGGTAAAAAGCTCATCCCCAAATAACGACTCGTCAAAGAAATACAAGCCTTCCTTTTGGCTATCCAGAGCAGCTATAGCATTCGACTCATTTGCTACAAAATAACGCTCCGACAATGAATTTAAATTTACCTGTTTTTTGACTATCGAGGCATCGTAGTTCGGTTCACCCGCCCCAAAGGTCTGCTCAAAGCGTTGGACAGGTGCAATCGGCTCAAGCGCGGGTATTGCTTGCCAATCTTCCAGAATAACCTGCTTAATAACCCAATCAGGCGCTTCAAAGGGCGCGACCTCGATCCATTTCCTGATAAAGTTCTCAGCCGATAAAGCCTGATAATTGAGCCATACCTTTACGAGCGCTCCTTGAAACTCACCTTCTAACTGCACTCGCGCCACACTCCCGGTAATACCTTGCAGCGGTAATTCAAAAGCTGTAGCGCGGAACATCCCAGAATCCAGTACCACATTATTATCCGGTTCACCAGCCAGTTCGTGTGACATAGTAATCTTGAACTCAGCCCCCGGATTGGACAAATATTCCTGACCTGTCAGAAGATTCTGAATACTGGTTGATTTTGCGCCACCCTGACTCCCAAAAAGCACTTCACGCCGAATAGCGCCGTTACCGATTTCGACCAATTTATCGCCTTGCCAGTTGTCAGCAAAGCGTACAAAACTGCTAGTTTGCGTACCCAATATAGAAGGTGAAGGCAGCGACCCATAACGCCACGTATAATAATGCTGCCCTACATTGCCCATTTCCACGCGCCATTCGGGAGGGTTTGCCGGGTTATAGGTCAGAACGCGCCGCTGAAATAGCTGAACCAATACATTTTGTTCTTTACCGGCAATCTTTGTTACCGTCCAATAAGGCTCGGTTATCGGCAAACCGGCTGCAAAAACCCAATCAAAAAGTCGGTCATATGCGTAATAACCGTCTTTGTAAACAGCACCCATCGAATTAAAATAATTAATAAATACATCCGGGATATTGTGTCCCACTAAAGGCTCATAATAACTAGCTACCACCTTATAGCCTTCGAGCAAGCTATCTACCTTTAGATTTCCCTTTTTATCTATCCACTGATTTACAGGCTTGCCGATATTTTGGGTAGCACGATGATCATTATTTAAAGAAGCTAAATTGGTAAAGGTAGCGTAAGTAGGAGCAGTGGGATTAACTTCTGCGGGATCGCCCGCTACCGGAATTAGAGCAGGAGAGGAAACATTGTAGCGGTTGTCGCCGATTTGTATTTGCCCACTCACCAGTTCTTTCACCAATAAACCATTTGTCAGATACCACGGGCTATTAGGATCGGCATTGGGGTCATTTATCTCCATCCGGCTCTTGTCCCAATAAACCACTTGCCGTGAACCACCCGGAGCTTCAAGGTAAGGTTCTAAATCAACTTTAATGGGTTGAGTTCCCCATAGCCAACTACGCCCCACTACCCCTGCTGCAACGGGCATATCGTTGCGTGACCAAAGGTTATTAAATTTTTCAGTGGCGTTGATGGCATTGGTATAAGACGCAGCGGTTACGTCTCCTGCTCTGGTAATTTCGAGTAGGCAAAGCAGGGTGAATGCAAGTATTGAGATTCGTCTAAGTCGTAATTTCTGCAATTGTTCAATATTCTCCGAATGAAAAAGCCATAACGCCCGATTTAATGCGACAGAAAAGCATATTCACCATTATTATTTTCTATGAATGTAAAATTTAAGTAAAGACCTTGCATAGTTTTTTTAAGATTTTAATCTTACTCTAACCTCATCAAGTAAAAATAATAGCGCAAGAAACTAGTTTTTTCTCACGCTAATTGATGACTTTAGCCCATCAGTGATAACTTAAGAAAGATCGGGTATCATTACTCGGTACAATCTACTTCATCACCTAAGCTGCAACAATCAGATTGGAAAAAGAAAATCTGCAAAAAGTAATGCAGCGATTCGGAGCGCATACCGGACGAGAAATAGCCCAAAAGTTGATACAAACTGGACATATTTAACAAAACACCTATTATGAACGGGCAAGCAGGAGTGAAAAGGAACTTAGCGTAGCAAGCACCTACATAATACCCGATAAAAGCCGGATATGCTGAAACTTTCAACGACTGATGTCGGCTATATCTGAATGAATATCGAAAGCAATAGCCCTCTCCCAAATGGTTTCTTTTGTTGGAGAAAGCTGTACTCTCAATACGTTACAAAATGAAAGGAACTAGGTAAAGAACTTTGCCAGCATCCAAAACACCACCCATTCTCGACAGTTATTGGGTAACTCCCGGTCTATTTTTAGCTGGAGAGTATCCCGGTAATATGGACGACACTGTGGCACGACAACGTCTAGAGAAATTTGTCGCAGCAGGTATCAGAGTTTTCATTGACCTGACCCGCCCCGACGACCGAAACGGCAAAGGCTTGCGCCCCTACAACCCGGTATTGCAGCGCCTTGCTATTGATAAAGGTTTGCAACTAACCTATATCAGTTCTCCCATACGTGATCAGAGTGCGCCTACCGAAACTCAGATGTCGGAAATTCTGACGTTGATTAACCTGTTCACCATGCAACAAAAGCCGGTGTATGTCCACTGCTGGGGTGGCATAGGACGCACTGGAACGGTGGTTTCGTGCTATCTCATCGAAAAGAAAAGCCTTACCGCTCGACAGGCTATCGACAAAATGAATTTACTCCGCAAAGACACCCCCGATGCTAGGCAAACATCCCCGCAAGACCCCACCCAGATCGCCTTGATTGACCGATGGGCTATCCGTAACCAATCCCCGAATCAGCCAGATGCCACACCCGTGCTTTTCTATAGCAAAGATAAGCCGTACTACAATTTCACCAACTTTGCTCCCTATGGCTTTGAACTGGACGGCTATTACTGGCAAACCAGCGAACATTACTTCCAAGCTCAAAAATTTGTAGGGACACCCTATTTCGATAAAGTGCGGGAAGCGAATAGTCCCAGAGAAGCCTTTGACCTAGCTCACAAATTTGATGCTCACAAATGTGCTGGTTGGCTTCAACTCCGGGATGGTGTAATGAAAAAAGCGGTTTACCGCAAATTTGAAACTAATGCCGATATACAGGCTGAACTGCTGGGAACCGGAAACCGCTTATTGGTGGAAGATTCCAAAGACAAAGACGAATACTGGGGAAATGGTGCAGACGGCAAGGGGAAAAATATGCTCGGCACAATCCTCATGGAAGTGCGAGAAGAACTGCGCCGATAGGGTTATTTGTGTTCAGCAGAGGTAATCTGAGTTCACCACAACTTCATAGCGAGGTTGCACTAGTAAGCAGTCTGTGGAAGTGAGCGAGAAACAGGGAGAAGTAGGAGAGAGCGGTTAACCTTGGATACTATAGATGTACAAGTTTAGTATTGGAATCTTCAGGCAGGTTTGTGCTTAACCAACGCCGTATTTGTCCAATTCCTTTTCTGAACATCTATAGCAATCAAGGTATTATAATTGACTTTGAGTAGTTGGTTTTAAGTATCGTTACTTCATGCCTTACAAATATACAATCGGAGGATATGTCGTTTATATCGTAAACCCGTACATCTCCCCGGTGGGTTCGCGCAACATCAGGTCGGTGATAGCGATGAGCGGATTCTTACCCTCGAACATAATTTGGTATAGCTGTTCAGTGATGGGCATTTCCACGCCAAAACGGGCAGCCAACCGCCGCGCCGAAACAGTGGTGTAGACCCCTTCTGCCACTTGCGTCATATTTTTGAGAATCTCATCAAGGCTCTTACCAGTCGCTAGTTCTTCACCCACATGGCGGTTGCGGCTGTAGTGGCTGAAACAGGTCG
Organism: Candidatus Chlorohelix allophototropha; assembly: GCF_030389965.1. NCBI lineage: Bacteria > Bacillati > Chloroflexota > Chloroflexia > Candidatus Chloroheliales > Candidatus Chloroheliaceae > Candidatus Chlorohelix > Candidatus Chlorohelix allophototropha. Next base: position 1,927,913 of record NZ_CP128399.1, on the reverse strand, counting down.
CTACCAGATCGCCAAGCCCTGCCAAACCGAGGAAAGTGAGCGGATTTGCGCCAGATGCCACCCCTAGCCTGCCGATTTCCGCCATACCACGAGTCAGGAACGCGCCTTTAGCATTGTCGCCCGAATGCAGCCCATCCGCCACCCCTGCGCCAAGCGCGATAATATTCTTGAGTGCACCCGCAAGTTCGACTCCTATCACATCGGGGTTGGTATAGACCCGGAAAGTAGCAGAAGTAATCAACTGCTGTGCGCGAGTGGTGGAAACATCGTTGCGCCCGGCGATAACGGTTGCGCCCGGCTTGCCCTCTGCCACTTCCCGCGCCAGATTAGGACCAGAAAGAGCGCAGATTTTACCCGCCTCTTCCCCTTCGGGCCACTCCTGCGCCATCACTTCGGTCATGCGGTAGAGATTATCTTTTTCCAAGCCTTTCGCCGCGCTAAGTACCACCGGCATTTCGGAGAGGCTGTCGAAATAAGGGCGGCACATCTGCATCTCGTTGCGCATAAAGCCGGAAGGAGGCGCCATAATCACCATTTCACAGCCGGGGGAAATCGCTTTTTCAAGGTCTGAGGTTATTTCAAGCGCGGGAGGAAATTTCGCGCCCGGTAAAAAGCGTTTGTTCTCACCGTCAGCGCGTAGCAACTCCGCTTCCTCTTGGGTGCGCGTCCACAATACTGTGCGCATGCCCTTACGCGCCACCAGCCAAGCCAAGGTTGTACCCCAGCTACCACTACCGATAACCGTTACAAAAGAACTATTTGCCATAGCCATCCTCTTTCTACTTTCCCCGATTTTACCACAATCAAAAGAAGGTCACTATGAGTAGGTGTTCATCAGGAATTTTCTGAAAGCCGGCATCATTACTAAGCAACGGGCAATTAAGGTGACGTGCCGCGATATAGTGGAAAGCGTCGGTGGGGTCTAATTCATGCTCGGCAATCGCTTTCAGGGTCTTGCGATGAAAGGCAAGATCTGGCGGCTCAAACAAGCGCAAGAGGGGCGAACGCAGCAAAATATCGTCCAGCCACAGCGACAGATTAGGGACAGCTTCGGGCGACTCGCTCTCCTTCTCACGCAAGCGCATTAGCTGATAAATCGCCTCGTTCAAAGCCAGCGAAGAAAGCGTCAACCCGGTGTTGCGCTCGTTGAAATGTGCCAACAACGCCAACGCATTGGCATGCCAAATGTGGGCGGGATGCGCCAGCGCGACGATGAAATTAGCGTCAAGATACACTTTGGAAGCCTTCACCGCTAAGCCCGGTTTCCAGTAAACTAGCTTGGGTTTCTGTTGCGCCATCGCTTAATCCAGTCGGGCGCGCACTCGGCGCAAGCCCTCAGCGTATTTTAGCTGCCACTCTGGCAACTTGCCGCGAATTTTATCCAGTTTGCGGTCGTACACTTCTTCCAGTTCCAGATTGTACGCGCTGCAAACCTCAAACAAACTGAACAGCACATCCGCTACCTCATCGCCCATCTTATGGCGCAGTTCGGGGTTATCCACTCCGTAAATCTCGCACTCCATCACCTCTTTTACCAGTTCGCCCAATTCCTCGACCAGCCCTAGCACCGCGCCTACTCTGGGATGCTTCAAATCGTCGCCCAACATTTGGGCTGCTTCGCGCTGGCGTTCCGCGATGGTTTTCATGCCATATACCTCATTCTTCAAAAATACCCTAGCTACCGTTTCAAAGTGCGTGGAACGTTGTCATTTTCATCGCTATTGCGGAAAATATAAACGCCTCTCTTGAAAGGCTTTCAAGTTGATGTTAGTATTCCTCTTACTTTTCCTGCCCATAAATACATCTCTTTGATGCTTATTCGATTATAATATATACTCCACTTAGGCATCAAAAGGAGGCAGAGTATAATAATTCTCGATCAGTATCGTTGTTGAAAGCGTTGAAAGCCTTATTATATAATAGCTAGTATATCTTTTCATTTTTGACAAACCCATTTAGTTTGAGTTTAAATAGCTCGAATTCTAATAGAAAGGAGTTATTTTATTAGAGCGTTTGGCGATTAAGATAGGCGCTCAATATTTTATCAGATGTCTTCACAAATAAAAAAACGCTGGTTATCACTTAATAAAAAAACGCACTCAATAAATTTACTATTTGTTTTATATTATGATTTTGGAACAAACAGCGCTATTCATGTTCATAATATAGCTAATAATCTGGTTGTTAGTGGCATAGATTGCATAGTAGCTGTACCTGATAATAAGGAAACTATCAGGGAAATTGGGGGGAACTTATATAAAACAGCCAATTTTAGAGAGATTGGAAATCTAAAACGGCTTTTTAATAATTCTAAAGGACCTGACATAGTACATGCTTGGACACCACGAGAAATAGTACGCCAGTATTGTGAGGAATTAAGGAGCAATTACCGCTTTAAACAATTTATTCATATGGAAGACAATGAGGATTTTATACTAAAAAAAGAGCTAGGTGGCAATCAAAACTACCAAATGAATGGGGTGTATCCAGTACATTTATCGCATCCTGTGAATTATCGTGACTTTTTAGCTTCCGCGGATGGTATAACAGTAATAATTGATTCACTAAAAAACCTAATGCCTGCTCAAGTGCCTATACATTTGTTAACCCCCGGAGTAGATACCTCAATATTTTTCCCAAGAGAACCAGATCAACTACTGGCTAAGAGTTTGGGCATACCAATAAATAGTACAGTGATTTGCTATACCGGTAGCGTGCATAAAGCAAATGCAGAAGAAGTAAGAAGTTTATATCTTGCTATAGCTTTGCTTAACCAACAGGGTTATAACACTTTTTTGGTAAGAACGGGATATGACGGCTGTGAATTTCTTAGAGAGGACGAACTATGGATAAAAAAGTATTCTGTAGAATTAGGTCATATAGATTATAAAGAGATTCCCCGAATTTTAAGTTTAGCGCATATATTTGTCCAGCCCGGTTATCCCAATGAATTCAATAATTATCGCCTTCCCTCCAAACTCCCCGAATTTCTTGCGATGGGGAAACCAATAATTCTTCCAGCTACAAATTTAGCATATTACTTGACACACAAAGAAAACGCTTATATCTTACCTAATGCAGATGAGATTCAAATTTCAAATGCTGTAAAAGAACTTCTCCAAGATAATGAGCTTTACCACAGATTATCCACAGGTTCATACGAATTTGCTAAAGTACACTTAAATTGGCAGGAAAATTGTCAAGAACTCAAAAAATTTTATGAATCAGTTATGTCCTTTAAATAACAATACTTTGTATTTGGTTGCGTAAGCCTTGCCAGAGCAAATAAAGAAGGAAGTATATTAGTCAATCAACCATTGGGGGTGAATATGACTTGTGAGCTGTTTTCTGACTTTAACTCGGAAGATGAAGAACAACTAGCTACTAATGATTTTTACCTTACACTAAAAAATCTTCGAGATGCAGCAAAAAATAAACAACCCAGTTGGGCGGAATATCCAAATTATATTTTATACTCCAATGTTTGTTTTTGGGCAATTCGTAAAAGGGAATACGGTTTTATCACAAATTGGTTTACTAAGCTAGAAAAACAATTAGAAACATCAATCAAAGTTCTGGATGTTGGTTGTGGGGTTGTTCCTTTATGTAATTGGATTTCGAGCCGAGGACATGCAGTTACCGCAATTGACCCACTGAAAGAAGACATTGATTTTTTAATTGATAATAATCTGAATGCCTTTTATGGCTCAGAGGTTGAATACTTAAATGCGCGAGCGGAAAAGCTCCCTTTTAAAGATGCTAGTTTTGATATTATAACGTTTGTCTCATGTTTAGAGCATATAGCGCCGGGAAATGACCGTGTTTCACTTCTTGAAATTGCGCGAGTAATTAAACCGGGCGGTTATTTGCTTATAACCTTTGACGTAGCGCCTCAGCAGCAACAACAAGCTGATGAAAAAGAAAAACCCCTTTATCAACGCCAATTCGCCTATCCATTTTCTATAAATGCTACAAGACATTTATTTGACCAAATCAGTGACTATTTTGATATTACACCTATAACCTTGCCACCTGAATTTGAGAATTTAACCTTAGAGCAAGTTCATGACTTTTGGCAAAAAACCCAGCTTCACGATGAGCGCACTGAACCAATAAGAGAGTATTTGGCAATGGGCTTAGTATTGCAACGAACCGTTAATCCTGTGAATATATCATTTGATTACATCGAAGCTGCCTATATAGAAGGACAGACTGCCATTGAAGGGCAATTATCATACTTTCAGACTCATGCTAAGTTGCGTCATGAGATAATCAATGAATTAGCACAAGAAAATAAGCTTTTGAGATCAGCCGCTAATGCAAGATTACAAGATATAAACAGCTTGGAGGACATCCAAAAACAGTTAGTACAAGAAAATGAGCTTTTGAGGTCAGCCGCCGATGCAAGATTAAAAATTATAGACAGTTTGGTAGTTAACCAAGAACAATTAATACAAGAATTTGAGCGTAAAAGGACAGAAACTGATACAAAGTTACAGGTGATTAGCAGCCTGATAGAAAACGAAAGTGCTAAGTCAATCTCTTTAATTCCAGAATCTAATCAGGTTTATTTCGGATATCTTGATAAACCAAGAAGCAGCATAGTTTTAACAAGTAATTTGGAAGTAGCTGGTTGGATATTTTCAACCATTGCCCCAATAGCTAATCTCGATCTCTTCATAGACAATCGATATTTTGGGAAGATAAATTATGGAATAGAAAGACCTGATGTATATCAGAGATATAACCACCCTAACGCGATCAACAGTGGGTTTCAAAGCCATTTTCCTTTATCTGAGGTACTAAATGGGAATCATCTGATTGTAATTCGAGCGCTAGACGCAGAAGGCAATCGGACTGAATTTTCTCACAAGCTAAAGGTAGTCAACAACTCTATTTTTTTCAAGCGTTTTTTAGGCAACAAGAATTTATTCAATGAAATCAGACCATATTTGGTCAAAAAATTGTTCGGCTTTCAACTAGGAGTGCTTTATCAGTACCCGCACAAAACCTTAAAGATACCTACTAGATACTATAAAACCAAAAAGTTGAAAGCGCCTCCTTTAATTACAATTGTTACTCCTAGCTATAACCACGCAGAATTTATCGAAAGAACCATAAAAAGTGTCCTAGACCAGCAATATCCAAAGTTGGAGTACATCATTCAAGATGGCGGTTCCTCTGATAATACGGTTAGGATTTTAAAACGTTATTCTGGACAGCTAACACGCTGGGAATCTGCTAAGGATAAAGGGCAAGCGCACGCAATTAATTTGGGTTTCCAAAACACTAATGGGGAAATTATGGCTTATTTAAACTCAGACGATTTGCTTTTACCCGGTACATTAGCTTATGTAGCACAATTTTTTATCGAGCATCCGCAAGTAGATGTAGTTTATGGACAGCGTGTAATCATTAATGAGTACGACCGGGAGGTAGGACGCTGGATTCTGCCGCCGCACCGTCATGGGTTGCCGATAATGGAAGATATTCTTTCATGGGCTGATTATATACCACAAGAAACTCTATTCTGGAGGCGTAGCTTATGGGAAAAAGTTGGCGGAAAGATTGATGAGAATTTTCAATTTGCAATGGATTGGGAGCTTTTACTTCGCTTCCGCGCGGCAAATGCAACATTCGCTCGTTTGCCACGATTTTTAGGCGCTTTTAGGGTACATACTGAACAAAAGAGTCAAGCGAGAATAAATGACATAGGCGCAAAAGAGTCTAGCAGGCTCAGAGAGCAATATATCGGAAGAAATGTTTCTGAAGCTGAAATTTATTACAAAATACTGCCTTACTTAAAAAAGCATATAATTTATCATAAGCTATACCGACTTGGTATTTTACGTTATTAAGGCTTAGTTTAAATATTTCAACTAAAATATTTTGCACAGAAGTAGTATAAGCCTTATAATTTGATTAAATAACAAACATATGAGAAAAAGTTAATTTCTGCCCAAGTCCCAGAATGCTTATTTTTTACAAAATGAAGGGAAGCATAAAATTGTTCACTGCTAAAAGGATTTTGATAACAGGCGGTAATGGCTTTTTAGGTCGTAGCATTATCAATAATTTGAGAGAAAAAGGATGTGAACATATTTTTGCCCCGCGCAAGGCTGAATATGACTTGCGAAATAACGAGCAAGTAATTCAATTGTATCAAGATATAAACCCACAGATAATAATCCATGCGGCTGCTACAGTTGGTGGGATAGGCGCTAATTTAGAACATCCCGGCGATTTTTTTTACGATAATCTGATTATGGGTATTCAAATGATGGAGCAAGCTCGCCAACATAAGGTTGAGAAGTTTGTGGCAGTCGGCACAGTTTGCGCATATCCTAAATTTGCCCCCGTGCCGTTCAAGGAAGACGACCTTTGGAACGGTTACCCTGAAGAGACGAATGCGCCCTACGGTTTGGCAAAAAAAATGTTATTAGTCCAAGCCCAAGCATACCGTCAGCAATTTGCTTTTAACGGTATTTTCCTCCTGCCGGTTAACCTTTATGGTCCTTATGATAATTTTGATCCGAGAAGCTCACATGTAATTCCCGCCCTGATAAAAAAATGTATTGATGCCCGCAAAGAGAACCTACCGGAAATTACAGTCTGGGGGGATGGTTCACCAACACGCGAATTTCTTTACGTGGATGATGCCGCTCGCGGTATAGTAATGGCTACCGAATTATATAACAAAAGTGATGCCGTAAACCTCGGCTCAAGCTATGAGATTTCCATCCGAGAACTGGCCGTTACTATAGCCGAATTTTGTGGATTCAAGGGCAAAATCACCTTTGATACTACCAAACCGAACGGGCAACCGCGTCGCAAACTTGATGTAAGCAAAGCAGAGCAAGAATTCGGTTTCAAATCCAGCACCAGTTTCAGTGAAGGCTTAAAAGAGACAATAGAATGGTATCTCTACTCACTTGAAAAATAAATTGTAGTGAAGTTTTAAATTGACGTTTAGATAAACGGGGCTATAGGAAATAGAAACCCGTATCGGAACTTACAAAAGAATGACAGTTTGTAGCCAGTTACCAGCAAATTTAACAGCGAATATTCGTCAAATTAGAGGTAGAAAACCCCTTTTTGACCACCTTATAGCGGGTAGCCGGTCTTACTTTGGTGCCAACCGCTCGACCCTTCCCATTTCCTCGCACTTTGCTGGCTTTGGCCGGACTGCCCAACTGCACAATTATTCCGGACAAGCCTCGTCGAATTTGCTGAGGGCTTGGCTTTCGTTGACTATTTTCCCAAGGTCGCAACACTTCCAAGCCCAAGCCTTGAGCGATTTGCAATTCGTCGTGTACCAAACTGACTATCGCCGTCCACAACTCAAACTGGCTCGGATAGCGCAAGCGTGGTTTTTCCCACAACAAATCTTGTTTGTCAAAACGATAGCCGTGTTCTATCGAGTAACGCCTCTTGTAATACGACCAGACTTGCGTCAGGTCAAGCTCAGTTTGACCCGACCACACATACCAACTTTCCAGAGGGTCATGGGTTTTACCACTGGCTGCCTCACGCTGTATTCGGATTATGCTCAGTGCCAGTTCAGGTGCTTCCCTCAAATGCAGCTCAGTCCATGCGCTTACTACCAGTTTGTGTCCATTTTCGTCCGTCCCAACCCACACTCGCTGCGGCAAACCGTGCGTATTGGGATCATTACATTGGAAACGAGCACCGTGTTTAGCGGGAGCGCCGCGACCTCGTTTCTGCTCATCTCTCACCACTTTTCGATAGAATACTCGGTTAGACTTGAGCCGCAGCAGCAAGTCATAGTCCTTACTGCTATTTTGAATAAATGCTTTGGTGGGGTAGTACCGGTCTCCCAGATTGAGCGGTCTTTCAGCAAAATATGGGCGCAATTCGCTCAGTTGCTGGCTGGCTACCTCTGCTGGTGTTTGACTGGTTTTGATCCTGCGGTTGGAGACAATGTATGTATGGCTACTGGTTTGAGCCGGCACCACCACCACGGTCGAGAATTGCCAACCCACGGTCACGGGCTTATCACAATTGGGCAGATTGTGTTTGTAAAGCCAGCCACGATCTGCAGATGTAGTGCTAAAGGGTCGCTCGATATTGGTAGCATCCACTGCCAGTACCAATCTTTCACCATCGAAGGGATGAGGGGCGTAGCGCACCATGGTTTGCTCGAAGCGAGTTTGGTTAACTTGACCCATTTGCAAAGCCTCATACAAACTGGGCCATTTTCGCTCAAAATTGGGCGAAAGGGTCAGTTCCAGTACCGATTGAGCCTAGCTTTCTGTCATAAGGGCATCCGCCAGATTAAACAATGCGTCACTGGCGTATTCAAAGCAGTCATAGATTTCGTGCCGAAATTCTTTAAGTGTGTTAAGGTTCATACGAGTAGTGTCCTTTCTCAATTAGAACATTACTCGTCTGGGCAAGTTGTGCCAACACTGCTTGCCCTTTGGTTTATCTAAACGTCAATTTAAAATGGAGTTAGTTTAAAATGGCAAAAAAAAGTTCTACTCCTTTGAGGTTTACAACATCAAATGGTTCCCAATTATCAATAACTGACTCGTTCTTCCAACATAATAAATTCCCGATTGAACAAATTAACAAGCGAATAGGAATCCTTATAGTAGCTTACAATGCGGTTACTACGTTAGCTAAGGTTCTTGATCGGATTCCACAAGACGTATGGGAAGTTGTTGAGGAAGTGATAATTTTAGATGATGCTAGCAAGGATGCTACTCATGAATTAGCAATTGGCTACAAAGTGTTGAGAGGCAGAGAAAAGCTAACAGTCATAAAACATAAAGAGAATTTAGGATATGGCGGTAACCAAAAAGCAGGATACCGTTATTTTATTGAAAAAGGCTTTGATATTGTTGTGCTTCTTCACGGAGACGGTCAGTATGCGCCAGAGATTATGTCGCAACTGATTCTACCCTTAGCTCAATCTCAGGCAGAAGCGGTATTTGGTTCTCGCATGATGAATGAGTACGGTGGTCCTTTCAAGGGTGGTATGCCTATTTACAAATATATGGGTAATCGCATCCTCACCTATTTAGAAAATCGTTTGATTGGCCTAAACCTAACTGAATTTCATAGCGGTTATCGTGCTTACAGCATTGAAGCTTTGCGCCAAATAGACTTCACCAAGATGACTAATGATTTTCATTTTGACACAGAAATTATTATAAAACTACAGCATCAAGGCTTCCGAATCATAGAGACCCCTATTCCAACCTATTATGGCGATGAAATTTGCTACGTAAATGGGTTACGTTATGCCCGAAATGTTATAAGATCAGTGCTCCGTTACAAGCTTACTGCTAGATCAATGGAATGTTACCCAGAATATGAGGAATATTTTAACCACTACCCACTCAAACAGGATGAGAATTCTAGTCATGAATTGATTATGAATTTGGTTGGTAAAAATAAATATATTCTTGATATTGGTTGTGGTGAAGGATATTTTGCAAAGGAGATTGCAAAAAAAGATAATCGAGTAATTGGTGTGGATATATTGAGCCAACCAAAAAATATTTCTGCTTTTGAACATTATTTAAAAGCTGATTTAAATAATGGGCTGAAAGAGGTTAAGGATACCCTTGAGTTACGTGCCTTTGACGTTATTTTATTATTGGATATCTTAGAACACCTTGTCAATCCCGGTAACTTGCTGAAAGATTGTGAAGATTTACTTAAGCCAAATGGTAATATTCTCATTTCACTTCCCAATGTTGCAAATATTACTGTTCGGTTAGCATTACTGTTCGGTAAATTTAACTACTCTCAAAGAGGAATACTCGATAAAACGCATTTAAGGTTCTATACCCGTGGTTCAGGATGCCGATTTATTGAAGAAATGGGTTATAAAATAATTGATCAGAAGGTAACAATATTGCCTTTAGAATTATTTAAAACCCCCAAAAACAGCTTTATTTTACGCATCTTTACACGACTATTGACCTTAATTACTTGGTTTCTACCGGATTTATTTGGTTATCAAAATATTTATATAGTCCACCCAAATAACTAACTTCTATATACAAGCTGCTCAACATATAATGAATTTTTGGAGAAGCAGCGATACACAATTAGGTTCAAATTTGCGAGTTGGAGAATGTAAGCAGTGTAACGCCTTTTCTCATAATTATTCTTCTAAGGAGTCTATTGATTTTGATTTCAACTTCCCAATCCTCGTTAAGTAAAGTGCTGCAAATTACTAAATTAAACATATTAGTTAACCGTCTCCAAGAACCATGGTTTGCCTACCTGACTATTTTTCTTCTACAGTTGAAAATAATTTGGGGAATGTGGCTTTTTCGCGACTTGACTTTTGGTGATACTTCTTCTTATTTTACAGATGCCTTTGGTTGGTTTAATAAATTTACCGATAACATAGTTTGGTCTCCGCTATACACAACATTTTATGGTAGCCTGCTGCATCTTACTCAGGATGTATATAGTGTAACAATTTTACATCGTATGATTATTGTTTTACTTCTGTGTGTAATGGTACTGGCATTAATGCGGAGACTTTTGCCTTCGTTCATAGCCTGGTTGGTTGCAGTATGGTGGGTGATTTTGCCTATAAATTTCGATTCTTTATATGAGGTTCACCTATTCGCACTTATACCAATCCTCTCAGTTTGGCTTCTAATCCTATGGAAACCTACCCTAATGGGCAGGGGAGTTACTCTTAGTTTATTATTAGGTACGTGTATTCTGGTTCGAAACGAATATGCCATAACTTTTGTACTTTTTGCAATTATATGTTTTGTGTATGAAATAGCTTATAGGAGAAAAGCATCCGATATAAAGAACCTTAAGTGGCGTAAATATTTGCTAGCCTACTTGGCACCTCTAGTAGTCGCAATTCTGCTTGTAATTTTTTTCTTCTCCCGTTCCACAGTCCAATTTAGTAGATTAAGCGAAGTATCTGGGATAAAACATACTCTTAATATGTGTCAAGTTTACGCTTTTGGCTATCAACAGCGACATCCAGAATGGAATAAAAGCCCTTGGACTGACTGTAGTCAGCTAATGGAAACTACTTTTGGTAAAAAGATGCCTTCCTTAGTAGAAATGCTCACAGCAAATCCTCAGGCAACAATAGAACACTTTAGCTGGAACTTTAGTTTAACTCCTAACGGTTTGCAAGTTCTTCTTTTCAATGCCACTTCTGGCAATGTTAACCCAGATTATGCTCCTGTAGAATATAATTCTAATATTGCGCTGATTCTTAGTATAGGACTTATAATAATTTTATTAACCGGTTTTGTTCTATTTCTAAAAAATAGAGTGTATTGGTGGCAGAATTGGATAAAAAGCCGAATTTGGGGATGGATGTTAATGGGTTCTGTTGGAGTCGTTACATTTTTTATTATACCAACTCAAAGACCTCGACCTTCCTATCTTTTTAGTTTGGGTTTGATTATTATGGCTCTTTTTGGTATGGCTATATTTATTATTTTCAATCGTTGGTCAAATTCGTTAAAACAATATTCATGGTCAATTCCAGTAATTATGGTGATAGGCTTAATAATAGCTCCCGTTTATTATAGTGATCAGAATCATGTCCATCCTCGCCTTCTTTTAGATGACTACCGTAGATTGGTACCCTACACTGCGCTGATTGAAAAACCTGATACAGTTTTTCTTAAAGGTGAATTCGCTTCTGATATTTCTAACTATATTGGAAAAGGCTATAGTAGTGCTTTTGATTATTCAATATTGGATGAAATTAAGCCTAATACAGCTTTACCTGATTTTCTAGCCTCCAAGAATATTAATCTATTCTATCTTGATTCAAATATCCTACAGAAACTAAAAACTAATCCATTGTATAAATCATTTTTAGAATTCCCACAAAACTTTGGTTGGAAAGAAATCGGTTATCAAAATACTCTCTCATATGAATGGTTGCTTTTACAACGGGTTTCAACTAAACCAAATAACCAACTAAAAGCGCCGGAAGCAGTATCTCAATTCCCAGCGGATTTGGCTAATCCAAATCTAGAATATTCTGGAATGTACGAAGATGGCTGGGCATCCGAAGCAGTTTTCTTCCGCCTAGCACAACCCACCAGTACCGCTAAACTGGTTATCAAAGGCATGATACCCCTAATAGATAACCAATCCTTTACCTCAAACATTGAAATACTCAGTGATGGTGTTACTGTTGCTACAAAGCAGTTGACTCTTGGGGATTTTGAAATACAAGTACCTATAACCGGAACCGTAACTAATCACCGTATCGACCTTCGTTTTTCCCAATACCAAAATTTACCTGGAAACGATGGTCGTCCGGTGACCGCTTTACTCAAGTATGTCGGTTACGAAAAATAGAGGTTGTAAAATCCAGTAGGATGAAACAGTAATTACCAAAACACAAGAAAAGTGGCTAATCTCGGACGATTAGTGGGTCAAAATCGAACCACTCCTACCCCCTCGTCAAACCCTGCCGCTACCCTAGAGTAGATGACTGCAAGGTCATTAGTACCTTATTTTTCGTGCTAAAAACTGTGGCAAGTCTTCACCCACAATATCAAGGAAATGACAGAAAATCGCTTACCGCCTCCCACGCAGGGATATTATATAATACGCAGATAATAAACCGTTGTGCCAATTACATTCACCATGGAGAATAATAGATGGGTTACGAACTAATAGTAGAGCGCAAGCAACACCAGAAATGCGATAACTGTATTTTTATCAAAAGCTGCTTTTTGCAAGATGTACAGCGTTTGCAGGAGAATAGTGGCATAGGTAACGATTGCCTGATTTATCAGGACGAGCGAGATTTACCCGAAGTGCAGCACACCGAGCGTTACAATGCGGTAGCGGGATTGCCCCCTTACACGGTGCGAATGCGCAAACCGCATTAATCTTTCACCGTCTATAGCCCCTGCACCAGCGCCAACGGCAAGCCAAAAAACAAAGCCTTGCCCGGTTTTATATCCGCCCCAGTGTTGTGGCGGGTTTCCTCATAAAGTTGTTGCAAGGCTTCGCGGCTCTTAACAAGGGCAAACAACAAGCGCCGCTCGCTTCGTTCCAGTTCGGTAAGCGCACTCAGACCGGGGAAAAGCGGGAGGTCATCGCGGTTGAAATTGCGCGGCATCAGAAACTGTTCACAATCCAGTGCTGTTATTGCCCGCGCGTTTTTTTCAGCCCACAGATTAATCACTTCTTCCTCGAAATCCTCATCGTCCAGCACCAGCACAGCCAGATAATAATCGCTCATTTATAAACTCTCTTTTACGCTAGTTCGCGCCGCTAACTTCGACCTGTTCCGCCGCTTTTATGCCCGCATCGGTTCTTTTCTCACCTCGAAATGCCAGTTTCAAAGCAAAGGGCGTGAAAAGCGTAGTGACCAGCACCATCAAAACCGTCGCCGCATACACTTGTTGATTCAGGATTCCTTCAGAAATACCAACCGAAGCCACTATCAGCCCGACCTCCCCGCGTGATACCATGCCCACACCCAACCGCAAGCTAGAAAGATTGTTAAAGCCGGTAAGACGCGCTCCCAGTCCACAACCGATTATTTTGCTGACAATAGCAGCCACACACACCAACCCGGCAAAGAACCATGCCTCGCCGTTTATACTGCCCAGATTTACCAGCAACCCGATACTGACGAAGAATACCGGAACAAGCAGCGCGTAAATTATTGTGCGGAATTTTTCTTCCAGTTCGTGCCGGAAACGGGTACGCGCCGCCAATACTCCCACCATAAACGCCCCCACTATTAGCGCTACGCCTCCCAAATATTCGGCAGCCCACGCCGTTAGCAACACAAGCACTACCATTGTGGCAGTTATATTTTCGCTGATTGGCAGTTTTTTAACCCGCGACAGCGCCCACGGTAAAACCTTTAAGCCGAGCAGCGCAGTGACAAGGAAGAAAGCCGCCATTTTCAGGATTACCGCTATAATTTCAAGCGCACCACCACCGCTACCGCCACCCACCATTGCCAGATAAAAGGAGAGTACCAGCACCACCAGCACATCATCAAAAACCGCCGCCCCAAGCAGCGCAACGCCCTCGCGTTTGCGTAGTACGCCCAGTTCGAGCATGGTTTGCGCCGATATGCTAACGCTGGTAGCCGCCAGTATGATACCGATAAACAGGCTCTTTTCAAAAGTGTAACCGAAGGGCATTGCCACCAGAATACCAAAGGCAATCGGGAAGATTACGCCACTAATACCTGAAAATACCGCAACCCTGCCCACCTTAAACATTTCGCTTAGGTTGGTTTCAAGACCAGCCATAAACATAAGGAAGATTACACCCAATTCGGCAATAATCTTGATGGTGTTCTCCAAATAAGGGCGATTTTCAGGCTGGATAAAGCCCAGATTGTACAGGTTGATTAGGCTAGGACCGAGAATAACACCCGCCAGCAATTCGCCTAGCACTGCCGGTTGCCCAAACCGAGTGCTGAGGTAGCCCGCTGCTTTGGCAGCAAAAATAACCAGAGCCAGCACAAGCAAAAATTGTAAAACAGGACTCATGCCTTCGCTTGCTGCTGCCGCCGTTGGCGTGTATAGCAGTTTTCCTACAGGTGAGATAACGAGATTCATCGTGCCAGCCTCACAAGTTCATCTATAACATGCTTTATACGCTCGAAACCGCTGCTTTGTCGCCCTTTTTACGCACTGGCGCATCATCTGGATTATCCAGATGTTCGGCATGAGTCGCCAGGTTCTCGGCTTTCAGCCCCTTCACGGTAATATGCGGGGAATCTTCATAGCCGATACCGAGCGGGAATTTCAAAACTTTATCTTCGTTGACCCGGTAAAAGCAACGCCGCCCCAAGCGGGTTTTCACCACATAGCCCTCTTCGATTAGGTCAGTTATAGCCCGTGACACTGCACGTTCGGTGAGATCAAGCGAATAGCCAATCTCGCGAATGGTTTTACCCGGCTTGTTCAGCAACGAAATCAGCACCAGCCCGTGCGAGGTAAAAAGCTGCCACTTATTATCTTTAGTAGGTTGCGAGGTCATAAATGTTCCCCATATAATCATTAATACCGGTAATATTGTTCATGTAATTATATAACATATTTATTTTTCTGTAAATGTGGTTGTGATTTCTGTGACCGCTGAATTTTTGTTTGCCCTTGAGTTGGCAATAGCGTATAATTCACTTCCGTTGTACCGGTATATTCCGGGCAGTACATAGCTGTATAACAAGTGGTGAGCTATGGGTACTATCGTAAAGACTTCAGCCGGCGAAGAAATAATGCAGAAAATCAGCGATTCGGGTTATAAACTAACCGAGTCGCGTCGAGTTGTGGTTGAGCTTGCCCTCAAACACGAAGGTCATTTTAGCGCCGCAGACCTTTATGAAACCATAAAGAGTGAAGCCCCTTCGGTTGGTCGCGCTACTGTTTTTCGCACCCTCGACCTTCTAACGAGCATGCAATTGCTGGAGAAAATACATCTGGGAGACGGTTGCCATAGCTACGTGGTATGTCAAAGCCGCCACCATCACCACCTTATTTGCAACACCTGCGGTTTGACTATAGACTTCGAAAATTGCCATCTGAACGAGTTGCTGCAAGATTTATCCCGCCTGACCAATTTCAGCATTAAAGGACACTGGCTGGAAGTTTTCGGACAGTGCGAACGTTGCCAGAATAAGGAACAATTTGCGGTAGTCGGTTCAATTATGAAAAAGGATTCGTAAAGAGCGCATTAATGCGAATAGCGAAATGGTACTTAAATAAGAGATTTATGATGTTGCTGGTGCTAATCACTTTGCTTCTGGCAGGCTGTGGGGATAGCGCCACTACTGCTACTCCAGTTGCCAGTAGCACCACCGCTGCCGCTACCACCAGCACAAGCGTAACCACTTCCGCCGCTCCTAGCACTACTATTGTGGCAGTACTAGCCACGCCAGTGGTTAGCCCTACCCCTGCAACTACGGTTGCCTTACCCGGTAGCAACGGCACACCTACCCCTATTATCGGCGCAAAGGGTGGCGCGACCATGAAAGAAGCTTTTGCGGTGGTTGACCAACAGGTGAAAAGTTGGCAGCAAGATGCGGTATATGTTTCGGTTTTCAATAATTTGGAAAAACAACTTGGAATTGAACCGGACGGACGTTGCACCGAATGGTTCTTTCAAGCCATCTCGGTAAAAGCCAGCAAGCGCACCACTTGGCTGGTTACGTGGGATAACGGTAAACTTACTGTTACAAAATCAGGCGAGGAGGATTTGCCTGAAGATAATGTGAAATTTCAGGCAGAACAAGCCCTACCGCCTATCCCCTCCCTGATAGATACCAACGAAGTAATGGCAGTAGCACGAGCGAATGGCGGTGATAAAAGCGATCGCCCGATAGGGTTTAGGCTGGCAAAATCAGCCCGCGAGGGAGCATCGCTGTCTTTCGACCTGATTTTCGAGCAGGGCAGCAAAACCTTGCTAATTCGGGTAGATGCACTGACCGGTAAAATTTTGGATAATGCCAGAGGCTAAGTGGGAGCAAAACACAATGGCAGATGGGTTGGATTTTAGCACAATCATGGAAATCGCAAGTGGGGTAATAAATAGCCTCAAGCCGCAAGAAGAAGGTAAAAAAAGTATTGCGTTCGACTCGCGGAAACTGGCGTTGGGTTTGGGTAGCATCGGCGCACGTATGATTTTCGGGCAGATAATGTCGCGCAAACAACGCAAAGCCGAAGAAATGGAAAAAGCGCTGGATTACTTGCGTGAGCAGGCAGGTATTAAAAAGAAACGCAGCGGTCCGAGTGGGCTTTTGTTCTTCATCGGGGGGTTAGTACTGGGTAGTGGCATTTCATTTTTGCGTCTATCCTCGGAAGAGCGCAGCCAGTTAATAAAGGGCGTTGACCATCTAGTTAATGAAGGTATCGCCCTAGCAAACGAGATTCAGGGTCGCCCCTACACTAGCGATTACGAACTGAAAAAAGACTAAAAACCCGGAATTCTCGAAATACAGGCTCGAAATCGGTTTTTGAGCCTTTTCTTTTTCCATCCGAACCTTCGGTATTATCCTCCCAATCCCTTCAGACCGATGTAGCATTTGGATTTTCCCCACATTGCAAAATTCATCAGAAACATGCGTTACAAATTAGCCCTGATAACCAAATATTATGACCTAAGCAAGATTAGTCTATAGACCATTGTTAATTATTTAATATCGGCTTACTATGAGAAGCAGAAATACTCGCGCTAAGACTTTGGCGCTAACATGAATAAAAGATTCAGTTTTAAGGAGGGCATTATGCTCTTGTTGGATAAGGTCAACAAAACCTTTACAACCGAGATAGCGGTTGAAGGCGAAACAGGTAATACCGGACGCAAAAAAAAGAGTAAAGTCGTAAAAACTCGGATACAAGCCGCCAATGAAATTAGTTTCTCCGTTGAGACAGGCGATATATTCGGTTTTCTCGGTCCGAATGGAGCGGGCAAAACTACCACAATTCGCATGATTCTGGACATTTTGCGTCCTGATAGCGGTACTATTACCTGGAAGGGGAAATCGATCATTGACATACCTAGGCGAAGCTTTGGATATTTGCCGGAAGAACGCGGTTTATACCCCAAAATGGTGGTGGACGAACAGCTTATCTTTCTGGCGCGATTACTTGGAACTCCCAAAAAAGTAGCAGAAGAACATTTAAATTATTGGCTTGATCGTTTTGACATCCAGCAGAACCGCAAGAAAAAGCTTGAAGAACTTTCCAAAGGTAATCAGCAAAAAATCCAGTTCCTAGCGGCGGTACTACACGACCCTGAAATCCTAATTATGGATGAGCCTTTCAGTGGACTTGACCCAATAAATGTTAACCAGCTAAAAGAAGCCTTCCTTGAGATGCACAAGCGTGGAAAAACGATTATCTTCAGCACTCACCAGATGGAGCAGGTGGAAGAGTTGTGCGAAGACATCGTGCTTATCAACAAGGGGCAGGTATTGCTACACGGCAATTTGCGTGAGATAAAGAGCGGAACAGGCAGAAAAGTGGTACGCCTTGCGCTACAAAATGATATTGAAATGCTCTGGCTTGACCAGATACCGGGAGTATCCGTCACCAAACGTCGTGCCGATTATGTGGAATTGCATCTTTCTGCGCCCACCACTACCGACGATTTGCTACGACTGGTGTTACAGCGAGGCGACCATGTATTGCGCTTCGAATTGGCAGAACCGTCACTTAACGACATCTTTATCGAGAAGGTAGCGGGTGTTTCCATAACCGAAGACCCCAACCGCTTCGCCGCAGTGGCAAAGGAATATAACCAGACGCTGACTGCTGCAAAGTCTTGAGATTATCAGGCAAGCGTTTAACGGGTAAGGTGTAGCTTCCAAGAGTGGAGAAATGAAATGAATCCCTTTAGATTGATTCTCATGCGCGAATTTTCAACCCGCGTCAAAAAAAGGTCGTTTTTGATAACAATAATAATCACCATTTTGGTGTTTTTAGGTTACATGTATGTTCCGGTAATTATCACTGCCATTACAGGTGGTTCACAGACCCACCTGTCAATTGTAAACAATACTAAAGAGTCGAATATAGGCGGGCTTGAGCTTACTACTTTCCTTGATGATTATCTCAATACTAACGTCAATTATTCACTGAACGGCGTAACCACCAACAAACCCAAGAAACCGCCTTTTGTCATCAGCTACAGTTCTACCGATCAGGTGGATAGACTGAAACAACAAGTACGGGATGGAAAAATCAACGGTGTTCTGCAAATCAGCCGTGACAGTAAAAATGAATTGAGTTTTGATTACTATACCAAAGATGGTCGAAACGGTACTTCTACCCAGCGTGTCTCTGATGCAGCAACCCGCTTAACCATTGCCGACAGGCTTGTGCGAGCGAATGTCCCGCCGCAGGTTACTACCACCCCTGCTTCTATCAAAGTGACCGATACCGAACTGGAACGCAGTCAGAACAAAGGTATTGCCAAAGATGAAGCACAGGTAGCGGCTTCCTACGGGGTGGTTTTGATATTGATAATTATGCTTTTTATTTCCCTGAACGCTTTCGGCTCGATTATTGCACAAGGCGTGGCAGAAGAAAAGAGCAGTCGAGTGATGGAAATCATGATTAGCGCGGCAAAACCCACCGATATAATGTTCGGCAAAGTGTTCGGCATTGGCTTGTTGGGTTTGGTTTCCATCCTAATAGTTGGGCTGGTAGCAGTACCCGCCTTGCTTTTACAAGGACCAATTACCGAAGCATTGACCGGGGATGCCAGTTCAAACTCCTTCAACTTGTCTGGTTTTGATATCTCTACTCTTGGCTACTTCCTGTTATTCTATCTGGGCGGCTTCTTCCTATATTCGATGCTCTATGCTGCCGCCGGGAGTTTGTGCAGTCGCTCAGAAGATGTCAACCAATCCATTGCGCCTATCTCTACGTTGATGATGATCGCGTATTTCGTGTCAATCTTCGGCTTACAGGCAATTGATGCGATATGGGTAAAGGTGTTGTCCTTCGTACCCTTCTTCAGCCCAATATTGATGCTGGCGCGAGTGGGTTTTGGCTCGGTTGAGCCGTGGGAAATCGCGTTGTCATTTTTGCTATTGGCAGGGGGTATCGTGGTTAGCGGTTGGTATGCAGCGCGGATTTACCGAGCAGGCGTACTGCTTTACGGCAAACGCCCCTCCATGTTCCAAGCGTTGGGGCTGAGTCGTATCAGCAAATAACAAGGCAAGAATAAATCTCTAAGGCAAGGGGTATAAACAGCCCCTTGTTTTTTTATTATACCTACCGAAAGTTGCCACAAAAGAAAGAGCTTGGCGCGATTGCGTGAATTAGGGATAGACTCTGAGAGCCTTTAAGCCCGGCGGCGGAAACGCGCGGTCACACTATGCAATTCCTCGATTTTGAGCAGATAGGCAGCGCCACCGAAAATCGCACCCGCTACACCAATAATCGCACCTGTCAGTAGGATGAGTGGGACTTTGGAAAGGTCTGTCAGGGGCGTTGCCAGCAACCAGCCCGCCAGCAGTAGAAATGTACCCATCAGGTCGCCTGCCAGCGTAATTTTAAGCATGCCAAGCCATAGCCCATTACCTGTATCTAACGCTCCAAGCTTGCGCCTAATCAGGTAGAGCAATATCAGCGCCTCTAACGTATTGGTGAGAGCGAGGCTGAGCGCAAGCCCACCATGTCCTAGCGAACGTTGCAGCACAATACTCAACGCCACATTGCTCAGCACGGTTATTACTGCGGCGAAAACCGGAATGATAGTGTTGTGCATCGCATAAAATGTGCGGGTGGTAATTTCGGTTACACCGTAGCCAACCAGTCCAATGCTGAAAAATACCAACGGATAGCTAACCATCTGGGTGCTAGTTTTATCGAAATTGCCAAGCTCAAACAAGGAGCGCACGATAGGAGTTGCCAGCAAACCTAGCCCAAGCGTAGCGGGTAGCGCGAAAAAATAAATGCGGCGCAAACCTTCCACCAGCTTAGCCTTCAAGCCTGCTAGGTCGCCCGCTCCGTAGAGACGTGCCATTGCCGGGAAGGTCACTACTGCCACACTCAGCGCGAACAAACCATGCGGAAGCATGAAAAGCTGGAAAGCATAATTTAGCGCGGATACGGTTTTAGGTTCGCCCGAAGCAAGGTTGGTAATCACAATGAAATTTATCTGCAAGGCGGCTTGCCCGATGAGTCGCGGACCAAGCGAGGTTAACACTCGCCTAACCCCTTCCGCTTGCCAATCCAACCCCACTTTGAAGCGAAAACCCGCCCGGAACATGGCAGGAATCTGGAGCAGCAGATAGAGCGCCGCACCGCCAATTACGCCCGCTACAAGCCCATATACCCCCATGCTCTGTGAGAGAAACAACGCTCCTAGAATGATGCTTAGGTTATAAAAGAGAGGCGCAAGCGCAGGAACTAGAAATCGCTCCATACCGTTCAGAACGGACGAAGCAATTGCACCCATTCCTAACATAATGGGTTGCAGTAGCAGTAAGCGGGTCAGGCTGGTGGTCAATTCTTGTTGTGCAGGCGAGAAATTGGGCGCAACTACCCACGAAACCAGATACGGAGCAAAAACAAAGGCGACTATTCCACTGATCAGCAAAGCCACGAAAGCGTCGTTTACCACCGCGTTAGCCAGTCGCCACGCTTTATCTTTATCACCCTGCCCTAGCATTCCCGCAAACACGGGGATGAGCGCAGAACCCAACGCACCACCGCTCAACACCAGAAAAAGCATATCGGGTATTTTGAAAGCGGCAACATAGGCACTGTAATCCTCGCCTGTCCCAAAACGCGCCGCGATTACCACTTCACGCAGCAAGCCAAGCACCCGGCTTGCCAGTGTCGCCACCATCACTATCAGGGTATTGGAAAAAATTCGTCTCAACTAAAGCTCATTATCAAAATAATCTGCGTCAATCTTCTTGATCGTATATGTAGCAACGTCAGTTATCCCGGTGCAATAATCTATCATGTATTGCGCAAGTTGCTCACCGTCAATTAATACTATTTTTTTCTCGATACGATTGACGTAATCGCGGGCTTCTTGAGAAAAAGTGGAGGTAGTTATAAGAATGCCTTTTCTAGCTCGCTGCCCTTCAAGGCTACCGGCAAAAGCCTGTACTACAGGTCGTCCAACAGTATTTTCCCAGCGTTTTGCCTGAATAAAAACTGCATCAAGACCGAGTCTATCTTCTTTAATAATTCCATCTATTCCACCATCGCCACTTTGACCAATAGCAGCACCTGCATCTCTGCGAGAGCCACCATAGCCCATATTAACCAGCAAATCAACCACCAATCTCTCAAAAAAGCGAGGTGTTACTTTCTTAACCCTGTCAAGAAGTTCCTGAGCAAGAATCTTTCTAAGAGTTTGATAACTGGATTCAAGCACTTCTTCAAGGGTCTGTCCCGTATTTACTTCGTCTTTAATATCGTTATGCTTGGTATCTTCTTCTTTCTTGCGAAATTCAATAAATTCAGGGTACTGCATCAATGTTTTCATGTTTATGATTTGAGGGTTCGATTTTAGTAAAGTTTTCCCCCGTCCAGTGATTCTGAATTTTCCCCGACCAGTACTTTCAAGGAGAACGGCTTTACGCAAATGTGTTAGGCTCCAACCTACCCTGTTATCCAATTTGGCTTGTCTACCGCTCGGTAAAAGTTCTTTCCGGTCTTCTTCTGATAAATTAAACTGGATTGCAAGTCTTTCAATAGCATCGCTTAATAGATGTTCAGCCCCATCCTCTACTATCCGCATCAAGGGAAGCATTAAAGTCTGAAAGTCCGGTACAGCCATTTAGACAATTCCTTCTTAGAACTAAACACAATATAGCATTACCAAAACTTCTGTGACTAAAAACAGATTATAGCATTTTTGCAAGAGGTCGTTACGAAGGGTTAAGCGGAAACTGAGCTTGTCGTGGATATTTCCCTTCAGGATGTTTGCCGCATACACTTTAGGTAGATGGTAATCGGTACTACTACTTTTGACGGTATATAAATTTTGTGATAACGTCATCTTCTCAAACTAATCAGGCTTACCCATAACAAATATGATAGAGGGGATATTTCATATACGCCATTCACGCCTGCATAGCGTATCTTTTCTTGTTAATTTTAATGCTGATAATGCTGCTTAAAGGTATCTTTGCGCTTGCGACAAATACTACCCCTCCCAAAACTGTTCAAAACCGGGTAGGTTTTTAGAACAGTTGGAGCTATCATCGCCTTGAACCAAATTATATACAAGTTGTGGTAGGATAGAATTTAGAAATATAGAAACCGTTTATACCGTAATTTATGAGCTGAATATATACTACAGGAGAATTAACAATGTTCGGGTTCTTCAAGAAAAAAGAAAAAGATGAGAAGGGTACAAATGAATTAGAGTGGGGTGGTGCGCTTAACAAACGTAAGTTGAGCGCATCACAAGCCGCCAAAGAAGAAGAAGAGCAACGACAGATAGATTTGAATAGTAAAGAGCGGCGAGATATGTATTGCCGCCCCGGCGTAGAGCGTATTTTCAATGATGTGGATGGCAGGCATATTGCGCTGCGTACAGAGGATAATACCGGGCAAACTTCCAGTGAGGTACATCCTCCGGTAAATATCGCTGCCTATTGGGGTACTCGCCAGATTGCGGGAGGCAAAGCTAGACTGATAGACAGTCAGTTACACTTATATCATTATGATACGCTACCGGGTTACGAGGAACGGGGTGTAGGACTTGAAATTTTAAGGGAGGCTGAACTCATTGCACGTAATAAGGGTTTGAAAGCAATCAGCGTGTCACTCCCTAAAAACGATAACTCAGAATGGAACGAAAGCTTCTTTACCACAAACGGCTTTATTAAAAACGGTGAGGGTTTTGTTAAGTCTCTTTAGGGCTAAATTATGAAGTTATTGGCTATAACGCGCGATCTTATGTTTATGAGTAAATTAAAAACCTCGCTCCAACATCTTCCCTCTGAAAATGGCGAAACCTGGAGCGGGGTTTTCGCCCGTAATGACGCTGACTTTCGGGCTTGGGTGAGCAAAGACCACTTTGAACTCGCCTTGGTTGATACGCAAGCAAACCAATTCGAATGGGAAAGCTTGATTAAGGAAGCGCGCCAAGCCGGAATTCCGGTACTGGCATTTGGTTCGCATATACAACCTGAGGCGCTTTTAAAAGCGCGCCAAGCCGGGGCATATAAAGCGGTAGCCAACAGCGCAATTGTGCAACGTTTCGCCGAATTGATTGCAGCGCGTCATAATCCCGCCACAAATATAGCAACGGAGGGCTTTGAAGTCGAAGAATAGTATTAATGCTCTGTAATCACCCTTTATTCCGGTGTCACCCTCTCTTTAAGTCAGTAGGCTATTATAAAAATGGAACATGATTTTTTGTTAATTTAGCCGGTAAAGGTAACAATGGAACCAAAAAAATTTGCGTTCGTAATGGAGCAAACCCTCGGTAATGCGGTACATGCCTCGAACCTGAAAAATGCTTATCGCAATGAAACCGGAGTAAAGATAGAATGGCTTGATGTAAACTATCCGCCAACATCACGCTTGGAACAGCTTCCCGTGCTGCGAAACTGGACTATACGTGCAGGTCTAAAAGCGCGTAGAGCTATATCAAAACTAAATTATAAGCCTGATCTTTTCTTCTTCCATACCGCTACCCTTACTGTTTTCTCAATTGATAAAACAAAAGGGGTTCCCACGATTATTTCTCTTGATGCGACACCCAAAAACCTTGACTCCGTTGGGCAAGCCTACAACCACAAGCAAGGCAATCGCTTGAGCGAAGAAATGAAATTGGCAATGCACCGACGTTCCTATCGCGCCGCTAAAGCATTGGTCACATGGTCGCATTGGGTCAAAAAATCGTTGGTTGAAGATTACGGTATTGCCCCGGATAAAGTTGAAGTTATACGACCCGGCACTAACCTCCAACTTTGGCAATTAAGCGACCAAGAATGGCAAACACGGCGGGTTAAAAGCAATACTGACCCGGTGCGTATCCTGTTTGTAGGAGGCGATTTCGAGCGGAAAGGTGGAAAGCTCTTGCTGCAAACTTACCGTGAGATAATAAAAAGCAAGGGACTGAAAGCTGAATTACATTTGGTTACAAAAGCCGATATCCCGAATGAACCGGAACTTGGGTTATTCGTGCATCATGGTATCGCTGCAAACAGCCCAGAAATGCAGAAACTTTACAAACAAGCAGATATATTTGCGCTACCTACCGAAGGCGATTGTCTCCCGGTAGTTATAGGCGAGGCGTTAGCTTCTGCCCTACCCGTAATCTCTACCCGCGTGGGTGCAATTGATGAGGCAGTATTGGAAGGGCAGAACGGCTTTTTGATTAAACCGCGGGATGGTGCAGCGCTTTCAAGGGCGTTAATTACTTTACTGGAAAGCCCGAATTTGCGCCTACAAATGGGCGAACGCAGCCTAGCGTTGGCTAAAACCGATCATGACGCTCTCCAAAATAGCCGCAAATTGTTAGAGTTATGCGAAGTCATAGCCAATTCCAAATCACTTCTCACCGTATAAATAAAAAAACCACCTCTCCATTTCAGAGAGGTGGTTTCTAAAATTCTTTTTCTAATTTACCCCTAAACCTATTGCGGTAAAAAGCATCCCATATACATACATAGTTGTGCCGGTGGTGTTATACCAAATTGCTTTACCCTTCGGGTCGTTTAGGAATTTACGCTGAAGTGGGAATTGTCCTACCAATAGTATTGCTACAATTCCGGCGTTGACCCACTTTCCAGTCATAACAAGCAGCGTGATAACAGCAACTTGAGAAATGTTCATAATAACAATCGCAATCCAAGCGGCAGCACGTGGACCATGTTGCACCGGAATAGTTTTGATACCCATTTGAGTATCGCCCTTGATGCTTTTGAAATCGTTAATGGTCATAATACCGTGCGCGCCAAGGCTATAGAACATTGCCGCAGCCAACCCCAATGAGGTAATAGAAGACCAACCACCCGCGCCGTTTGATCCAAAGGTAGTAGAACCTGCTAACCAAGGTAAGCCTTCATAACTTAAGGCTACCAGCGCGTTACCGATCCAACCGTTGCGTTTTGCGCGGATAGGGTGAATACTGTAGCTAAGAGCTAGGATAAAACCCAAAGCAGTCAGTATCATAACAGGGGTACCCAAATACATTGGAATTGCTACGCCGAGAATAGAAAGCACCAGCGTTTCTACCAGCACATGCCCGCCGCCTACTTTGCCGGATGGAATCAACCGCTGTGGCTCGTTTATCGCGTCCACTTCACGATCAAACCAATCGTTTAGCACTTGCGACAAACCGCACAGAACTGGACCGGAAAGAAGAATACCCAAAACTAATTTGAAGATATTCTCAGCTTTACCCCAATCCATGCTGACACCCACTGCACCGCAAAGAAAAGCCCACATTGGCGCAAACCATGTTACCGGCTTCATAATCCCAATGCTGTAGCCCAATCTAGTTTTAAAGCTGACGGTACTCGGAGCCAAATCACCCGTTGTTCTGATTCTGGCTCTGTATCCTTGCCGGTTATCGGGATTGAGCGACATTTTTTCCTTCTTTCATTGCTTACGTCCGGTGGATGGTACAATGCTGAAGCATGTGGTTATAAAAATACAATTTAATTGATTCAAGCAGAAACGAAACTGCATAGCAGTAGTTTACACTACCCTCATATTGTCTCAACTTTGAATACCATGATGAATTCGAATCTTAACCTTAACTTTCTTGCCTTTTTTTCAAGGTTTGTTTATAATACGCATAAGATTTCGGCTGTTTATCGTAAAAAAAATAACGAACAACCTAATTTTTGTCGGGCACCAGCCATAGCTTGTTTAGCTTATGCTTGTTGTATTTGAGTGTGGAACTTTTTGCTACTACTAATCTCTTTTTAAGACTCCACATTTCAGATTGTTTCAAGTAATACATGTTATTGCTGTTAAAAATGAGAGGACTCCAGCCAAAAACAGAGTTCTTAATTTAGTGTTGCCCTCCTCTCTTAAGAAATTAGCCGGAAAGGGATAGCTATGGTAGCTGAGGAACTGGCACGTGCTTTAGCCGAGGCAAAGCCTATTTTTCGAAAGAAATGGGCTTCGCTGATTGACCAACGAGGGTATGGGTTTGAAGTAGCCAAGTTTGACGCAGATGTTCGTAAGAGGCACATGTCTCTTTGGGAACAGCTAATTCGTGCGCTAAGAACAGCCCGCTACGACGAATACCTTGTTATTCTTGAAAAAGAAGGTAGGCTGCAAGCTCGCGCTTCCACCCGTATTGAGGCAGTTGTAGGGCAGATGTCCACAATGATGAACATGATGTGGGACATTATCAGTAACACCCACATGGTTGAGCAAAACCCCGGATTGTTAAAACCCATAACCGAAAGATTCAATATTCTACGTTCTCGCGCTGAAGGCGCAATTCTCAATGGGTTTATTGATGAAAATCGGATTATCCAAGATGAACTGGCTGCGGAAAGCGCCGAGTCGCGGCGTTTGCGCCTCGAACGTAGCAGTTTGCAAGAACTGGTTAAAAGTGTGCATGCCTTCCGGTTGGTACGCTACTCCGAAAACCAGAAAATTTTCCAGCCCGGTGATAACCGCGCAATCCTTTATTTTGTAATGATGGGACGAGTTCGGTTGTATGAAATCCTGCCAGACGGACGGGCTATCACCCTATCAATTTTGAGCTTGAATGACGTTTTTGCACAATCCAGCAACCAGAATAGCTATTTCCACGATGTATATGCTGAAGCAATGAGCGACTCGATTGTGGCATGCATTCAAGAGAGTGCGTTGGATACGTTGATGGAACAATCGCCTACTCTCGCCAGCAGAATAATCTACAGTTTTTCGCAACAGCTTTCCCAAAGCCAAATCTTGATTGAAGGTTTGCTCGGCAGGGATGTAAGCCTGAGGTTAGTAAATATTCTTCTTAAATTAGCTACTGAGTTTGGGGTGGAGAATCAGAATTCGGTTGTAATCGAGCTTGGGTTAACCCATCAAGAGCTTGCCGATATGATCGGTAGCAACCGCGTTACCGTTACACGCAAATTGCTTGAGCTTCAGCGCAAGAAACTTATCAACGTCCAAAACCGTACAATCCAGATTTTGGATAGACGCGCTTTACAGGAACTTGTCGCTTAGCAACACGCTTAAAAGTTAAAGTTATCTTCAAGAAGGGTTATAAGCGCCCTTCTTTTTTTCATTAGAGCAATAGTTGTCGTACCGAGGGTTTGATCACTTAACTTTACCAACTGAGTATTCAGCTTTTCTTCGCTTCTTTTTCTCTCCCTTACAACTTATCAGTTAATAACCAAAGGCAAGCTTCCCGGCGGCTTTTAAGGCAGGCTGTGAACCTGCCATTTGTTTTGCCAGAATTTCGCGTGCTCGAAACAGCCTGATTTTTACGTTTGAGATCGATAGGAGGGTAGCTTTGGAAATTTCCTCATACGAGAAATCGTACCAATAGCGCAAGATTAACACCATGCGGTACTTGCCGGGCAATTTTTTCAATTGTTCGCGCACTTCGTCTCTTTCTTCGCCCGATACCACCATATCTTCCGGGTCAGGGTCTAGGCTTGCCTTCCATGAAATTATTTCTTCAAGGTCGGAAACCGGACGCTTTCGCCGAATTAAGTCTATGGAATAGTGCGCCGCAATCGAAAGAATCCAAGTTGAGAATTTTCGATCAAGATTATAAGTGTGGAGTTGTTGGTACACCCGCAGGAAAACTTCCTGAGTTGCATCTTCCGCTTCTTGCTGGTTACGCAACATTCGCCGACACAAATTATAGACGCTCACCTGATAACGGTTTATCAGTTGCGCCATAGCATTACTATCACCCTGTAAGATTAATCGTACCAACTCATTATCATTTAAATCTATATTCGTTTCGTTTAAATCTGGGAAATCTATTGATATATTTGTATCTACTGTATCCATAATAGCCTCTATTTATTCTATGATTACTTGCGCTTTAAAATTTATCTATTTAACTGAATCTCTATTTATATAATACTCTGCAAAGATTAGGTTTTTATTGGAAAGAAGTTAATTAATTCTTAAATGTGTGAAATCAAACAAGGAGCTTAATGCCCCTTGTCTGAAGTATGGTTACTTTTTATTGAAGGAACCTAAAAGAGTAGAACTACCTAACGCTCGTAGGAATTACGACGCTTCCCGCCAGAATAAGCCGCATCACGGTCGCGAAACCCTTCGTTGCGAGTGCCTTGCTCTGAACGAGGCTGCGCCCCATTTTCAAAACTGCCACTGCGGTTAGGTCGTCTGGCATTACGGTCAAATTGCCCTTGTGGTTGGCTATTTTCGCGGCGTGGCCTGTCGTTTCTGGCTGGCTGCCATGAATTATTTTCGCGGCGTGGATACTCCCTTGGCGCAAATTTCGAGTCATCGTAGCTGCTAATTTCGTTAACCGGAACAGCATTAAAGGCTTGAATCGATTCTGGAGTAGCACGGGGACCATCCCAGCGGCTACGAGTGAAATCAACTCCGGCTCTGCGCATCGCACCTTCGATCTCACGCCATTTATCACGGTCTTCGCCGGTCAAAAAGGTGATAGCAGTACCACTTTCACCATTGCGACCAGTACGACCTGCCCGGTGTGTAAATAATTCGGGGCTTTCCGGCAAATCATAGTTTATAACATGACTTACGCCTTTAACATCAAGACCACGTGCCCCTACGTTGGTAGCCACCATTATGCGGATTTTTTTCATTCGGAAGTCGGACATTACGCGGTCACGAGCATTCTGGCTCAAATCGCCCTGAAGCCCTGCCGCAGAATACCCCGCATGTTGCAAACGGGCAGCAAGTTTGTGAACTCCATGTCTGGTACGCGCAAATACGAGCATAGAATGTGAAGGGTAGGTATCGAGCAAATGGCACAACGCCACCGGTTTATCCATTACCTTCATATCATAGATCAAATGCTCAATATCGGGACCAGTTGCTTCACCGGGCGGAATTAAAATGGATTCGTGGTCACTGCGCATGTGCGTTAAGGCAGTTTTCATCACCCATTCCGGCAAAGTAGCCGAGAATAAAGCGGTCTGACGTTTTCCCGGCACACCCGTACAACTGGCAATTGCTTCGATATCCTGAGTGAAACCTCGATCCAGCATTTCATCGGCTTCATCGAGAATCAGCATACGGACGTTGCCAAGCTTCAAAGTGCCACGATTTAAATGATCTCGTAAGCGTCCGGGTGTTCCCACTACAACCTGATATCCGCCAGTTTGCAACCCGCGGATTTGTCCTTCCATACCAACGCCACCATAAATTGAGGTAACTCTGGCACTGTTTCCGGCAAGACCTTTGAAAACATGGGTTACCTGTACTGCCAGTTCTCTGGTTGGCACAATAATGAGCGCTTGCAATTCTCTTGATTTGGTCTGAATTCTAGCAAGCAAGGGTAGTGCAAAAGCGGCGGTCTTTCCACTTCCAGTCATAGACTGTGCCATCAAATCCTGACCGGTCATCAGTATTGGGATAGCTTTGGATTGAATTTCAGTAGGGTGATGAAACCCCATCTTAAGCAACCCTTCTTTCAAATAGGAAGGAAATCCAAATTGGGCAAAGGTTGCTACTTTGGTTTCCGTATGGGTTATTTCTTCGGTAATTAAATTGTTCGTACTCAAAGGTATGGTTAGCCTTCCTAAAAAATCTCTCCCCGGCATACAGCCAGAACGAGTCATATTTATTATTGATAAAAGATGAACATAAAAATTAGCCTGGGGAAAGCTTCAAAAAGAAGGAAAACAAGACACGTTGGATAAGTGCCGATTGCTGAAGAAGTTCCCTGAGGTACGTAACTTCATTGACGCAACCTCTTATCACAGCCATATATTTGTTCTTAATAAGTATAACACACTTTTTGTACTAATGCTCAGGCATCGCAAATTAGCACTGGCTAATGGTAAAGATTAATCAATATTACCCTAAAAGTTTATCTTTGGTGTTCAATTAAGGATGTTAAACTCTAATATTTTCTTTGATTCTTCACAAACTGCGTATAATGAATAAAGGGTTTTTAGTTTATTTTTTAATGTAGCATTAGTGTGGAAGAGAGAAATATCTTTTGCTAAAGGTTAACGAACAGGTTAATACTATTACAAAAACCGCCCGCATAGATATAGTCGAGCGGCGCAAACGTGCGGCACGGTGGAGTGTTGTCTCAAATAGCGCGCTTATAGTCTCCAAACTGGCAGTTGGTCTATCAATTGGTTCAATCAGCGTTATTTCAGAGGCAATTCATAGCAGCGTGGATTTAATAGCCGCCATTATTGCGCTTATAGCAGTCAGGATTGCGGCACGTCCTGCTGATAAAAGCCATCCCTTTGGTCACGGCAAAATCGAAAATCTGAGCGGCGCAATTGAATCGTTGCTGATCTTTGCCGGCGCTGGGGTAATCATTATGGAAGCGGTGGATAAATTCGGCGCAGCCCCGGTGATAGAGCAACCTTTGTTAGGAGCCGCCATTATGGGCGCTTCTGCGTTGGTCAACTTCTTGGTATCGAAGTACCTCAAGAAAGTAGCTAAAGAAACCGACTCAATCGCCTTGCTGGCAGATGCTGCACACCTTCATGCCGATGTTATAACCTGTGTTGGAGTGCTGGTGGGCTTGTCGTTAGTCTGGATAACAGGCTGGAACTGGCTTGACCCGGTGGTTGCTTTGCTGGTCGCCATGTTGATAATCAAAGCAGGCTGGGAAATTTTGCTGCATTCCATTTCAGGTTTGGTAGATTCTAGCTTGCCAGACGAGGAAAACAGGGTAATTAGCCAGAGAATCGAGCATTACAAGGAGTGGTATGTAAATTACCATATGTTACGTACTCGCCAATCGGGACCTGATCGCCACATTGACTTTCATCTGGTTGTACCAGATGAAATGACCGCACTGGAAGCACATCGTCTCTGCAATTGGCTCGAAGAAGATATTCACAATTCGGTCAACAGTATAACAGTGCAAATCCACATTGAGCCGCAAAGCATTTGCACCGAATCAGAAGGAATCTATCTTTGCAGTTCCAGTAAATAAATTCCGTTTCCACATTGTGCTATGGGTTGAGCAAGAGTCTTGATTTAGACTCTTGCTCTTTTATATGCCTTAACCAGCAGATATGTTGCAAGAATGCTTTTAGTACGTAACTCTTTGCACCCATTGGGTATTCGAGAAATGTCCGTGAGGGTACTACACCTAACTTGGCAACTAATCAGCGACGCACAAACAGATGGCAAAATTATTAGTTGAGACTTGGAAGAAATATGGATTTACTTGAAATCATGGGCTTGCTGGTTTTGCTGGCAACCTTGATAGTTTCCTTAATCATAGTGCTAACCTCTGTCAGTTATCACTGGTAATAATTGATAAAAATCGGATTTACTCAATTAGCCTTAATTGCGCCACCTTTCTATATCATACGTGATGAAATCAATTCCAGAATTTTATATAATTCAAGCGGCTATATTGTCTATCCCGGATATAAGGAGGAGCGTTTCTTGATTGATATTCTTATTGTGGGCAGTGGTGGTAGAGAACACGCCCTTGGCTGGAAATTGAGACAATCGCCAGAAGCGCGCCATTTGATATTTGCGCCGGGTAATGGTGGCACTGCCCGCCTTGCCAATAGCGAAAATGTCGCAGTGGGTATCGAAGATATTGAAGGTCTAATCAAACTGGCGCAAGAAAAAAAACCCGGATTGATAGTTGTAGGTCCAGAAGCGCCCTTGGCGGCAGGGTTGGCTGATAGACTAAGGGCAGAAGGGTTTGATGTATTCGGTCCGGGAGCACAGGGCGCGCAGATTGAAGCCAGCAAAGCTTGGGCTAAATCTTTTATGTCGTGGTACGGTATTCCAACGGCAGCCCGTCACACTTTTGATAATTTGAACGATGCTATAAATTACCTATACTCAGAACCGGGTCCCTATGTGCTAAAAGCAGACGGATTGGCGGCGGGTAAAGGTGTTCTGGTAACAGAGGATCGCAATGAAGCAATTCAATTTGCCACACAGGTGATGCTAGAACGCATCTTTGGAGAGAGCGGCGCAGTATTGCTGGTCGAAGAATATATGCAAGGACCAGAAGTCTCGGTACTAGCATTATGCGATACCAAAAGCGGCTTTATATTTCCACTACCGGGCGCATGCGATTATAAGCGTATTGGGGATGGTGACGCCGGAGCTAATACCGGAGGGATGGGCGTATATGCCCCTACTCGTTTGATGGGTAGCAAGATGGTAGCGCAAGTACTTCGCGAAATCCTGATGCCTGCTTTGCATGGTTTCCAGCAGCAGGGCATTGATTACCGAGGCATCCTTTACGCCGGATTGATGCTTACCGATGCAGGTCCAAAAGTGGTCGAATTTAACTGCCGTTTTGGAGACCCTGAAACACAAGCGCTTTTACCTTTACTCGAATCGGATTTGCTAGAATATCTACTACTAACCGCACAGGGACGACTAACCGAAGCTTCTAGCCTCAGGTACAGCAATAAATATTCTGTGGGAGTGGTATTGGTAGCTGAAGGCTATCCCGGCACTTACCAAAAGGGCATCCCAATTACCGGGGCAGACCTTCATTTCGATGGGGTAGAGCTATTTCATGCCGGAACTGCGCTAAACCCAGATGGGCAACTCGTGACAAATGGTGGCAGGGTTTTTAACATAATTTCAACGGAGAGCAGTATTTCACTAGCCCGTAAGAAAGTGTATAATGCCATTAATGCTGGTTTGGGCGCATTTGTGGGGATGCAATATCGGCACGACATCGCTCAGAGGGAAGAGGAGTAATACAAAGTTGTTAGCTTTTCCATGCTGATTCAAAAAGGCGAGAAAAACTTACAATTAATAGCTTTAAATATGGGGGTGTAAGTAGTGGCAAAGAGCAACTCGAGACGTGTTTTGCAAATTAATAATGCCATTATTAGAGATTCTCTGGATGATAAGCCGCGCGATGAGTGCGGCGTTTTTGGTATTGTAGCTCCAAAACGACAAATAGCGCGCTTGATACACTTTGGGCTTTACGCCCTTCAGCATCGCGGTCAGGAAAGCGCCGGAATCGCAGTTTGGGACGGTAAAGACTTAGGGCTACGCAAAAGTATGGGTTTGGTCAGCGAAGTGTTCGATGATCGCATCCTCAGCCAGTTGCAGGGTTATATGGGTGTAGGGCATGTGCGCTACTCCACCACAGGCAGCAGCAACCTCGCTAATGCAGGACCTTTCGAAGCACATGACCCGGTATTGGGCTATGTGGTGGTAGCACATAACGGCAATGTGGTAAACGCTTCCGAGTTGCGTGAAGAATTGTTAAACGCCGGAGTAAAATTAGGGGGAACCACCGACACCGAAGTTATCACTCATATATTGGCGTTAGCGCCCGGCGCAAATTGGCACGAAAAGCTATATAACGGAGCTAAACGTCTGAGAGGCGCTTTTAGCCTTGCAGTAATGACCCAACACCACGTTTATGCCATACGTGATCCTTTTGGCATTCGTCCCCTCAGTGTCGGGCAGCTAAATGATGGTGGCGGTTGGATTGTATGCAGTGAAACCTGCGCACTTGACACGGTAGATGCCAGTTACGAGTTTGATGTTGAACCGGGCGAAATCCTTGAATTGTCCGAAAGTGGGGCTAAAACTATCTCCCGGTTGCCGCGTTGGGAAGCGCCAGAACATCAAGCCGCCCTTTGTGCCACCGAACTATTTTATATTGCGCGTCCGGACAGTAATATTTCGGGGCGTAACGTTTATATGGTACGGGAAGAATTGGGTCGTTGGCTGGCGCGAGAACATTCTGTCGAAGCTGATTTGGTGATTGGCGTACCCGATAGCGGTATTCCTGCCGCCGCCGGTTATGCACAGGAAAGCGGTTTACCATACCGTGAAGGGATTATTAAAAACCGCTATATCGGGCGTACTTTCATACAACCCGACCCTCAAATGCGCCGTCGTAGTGTACAACTAAAGCTGAATCCCCTTCGCCCAATCCTTGAAGGTAAACGAGTAGTAGTAGTAGATGACTCAATTGTACGAGGAAATACCACCAGAGGCATTGTCAGTATGCTTCGTACCATCGGTGGGGCACGCGAAGTTCATCTGCGAATCAGCGCTCCCCCAATTCTCCACCCATGTGTATTGGGAATTGATACTGGTACTTATGAAGAACTGATTGCCAACCGCCTTACTGTCGAGCAAATCCGGCAGCATGTGGATGCCGATTCACTGGGCTTTCTTTCCGCTGATAATTTTGTAACTGCTTCAGGCATCAACAAAAACCGCTTGTGCCTCGCATGCTTTAATGGACATTATCCGATTGACTTTAAGTATGTACCGGGCGGTGCAAAGCTGGCAATGGAAAGCCTATAAGCTATTTATTTTGCGAATAACAGCGAAATAAGGTTCGGTCTAAAATTTAGAAAGTTGTGTAGAAATGGATGTAGAAACGCGGCGATTACTTGTTGATGGTGCGCGTCTTGTACTGAACGGTAAACAGGTAGAAGCGCGCGAACTTCTCATGCAATATCTTGACAAGGACGAACTTAGCGAGGAAGGCTGGCTCTGGATGAGCGGAGCGGTAGACTCACCAGAGGATATAGAAACCGCGCTAGATAATTGCCTGACAATCAACCCTGATAACTTACGTGCGATTCAAGGCAAACAATGGCTTCATGAATATCGCAAACGATTGATGCTTGAAAAACAGGTAAGTGGTGCGCGTACTAGAATAAGGCTGGGAGATGAGTAAGTTGCCCGTTAAAGCTGTTATTTTCGATTTATGGGGTACTCTCATCTACAATGAGCCGCGCACAACCAACTTCCACGAACTAATTGAAATGGTGGGTGTCCCACCAGAAATATTATGGAACAGTTGGAGAAGTTATACCGATGCTGCTTTACGCGGTCAAATAAGATCAGGCCTGGAACGCGCGCAACTTACTTTGAAAGAGTTGGCACTCCCGGCTGAAAAAATTGAACAGATCGCCCCGGTGCTGGCTAAGTTCGAACAGCAGAGTCGGGCGAGTCAGGTGCATTTCTACCCCGGTGTTGAACAAATGCTGGATGATTTGAAAAATACCGGATATATAATCGGGCTAATCAGCAATTGTAGTTACCTTACCCCCTCTATTGTTAACGAAATGGGTATTCGGAAGAAAACAGATTTGACAATCCTGAGTTGCGAGGTTGGTCTGGTAAAACCCGAAGTGGAAATTTACCTTCAAGCTGCAACTCGATTAAAAGTTAATGCTTCAGAATGTCTCTTTGTTGGTGACGGAGGGGACAATGAAATGATAGGGGCAAAGCTGGCAGGCTTTATTACCGCTTTAGTAGAGCAAGAACGAGGTCACGCCTATCGTTACCCTGAAAAGGACTATGTTGTAGATTATCGGTTACCAACTATAACTGCGGTACTGGATTACCTTAAGTTTGCCTCTTTTGATTAGTATAGGTAAGCCACAATTGACAGACTTAGAACCTCCTTATATAATTCCACACCGCTAACCTATTGTTTCCTCAAACGGTTAAACTATTCTAGATGATTAATCTCAGGCTCAAAATAAAATCAAAATCCCCTTATCTCATCCATTTGGCTGTAATACTTTTCTTTTTAGCAATCGCTATATTTTATACTTGGCCCTTAGTGCTATCCTTCAACGACCATACAACCGCCATAATAAAACCGGATCGTGATCAGAATTTCTGGTTTATGTGGTGGGTAAAACGCGCGCTACTAGACTTTCATACCACTCCTTATTTTACGCCGATGCTATTTTATCCCGGTGGCACTGACCTAGCGATTTACCCAACCAATTTGACCGGCTCAATTCTAAGTTTACCCGTACAATTACTGTGGGGAATTGTGCCGACCTTTAATTTTCTTTACTTTGTGGGTTTGGTGGGAGGAGCATGGGGCGCTTATTGTTTGATAACTTACCTTACCGACAACCGGAGAGCCGGGCTACTAGCCGGGTTGGTTTACGCTTTTTCGCCGTGGCAAGCGCCCGCTACTTATTTTGGTCAACTGACTATAATCCAGCTACAATGGCTACCATTTTATACCTTATGGCTGTTGAAGTTCCTGAAACAATTAGCGCCTGCCGACCCTGCTGATCTTAAGCTGGTATCTTTACGTTACAAAATACGCTATGGTACGCTTTCCGCCAGCTTTTTAGTATTAATAGCTTTTACCGATCAATACCATTTGCTTTTCGCCACCTTTATAACCGTATTCCTAGCAAGCTGGCATTTGCTGCGTATTTTGTTTCAGAAACGTTGGTATAACGCTCTAGGAGTTGCGCTTGGCGTAGGACTGGCGGTTTTACCCGCAGTATTAAGCTATGCCCCGCTCTTTATCCGCACCAGCCATCAAACTACTTCCGGTGTGTTTACCCAAACTTCCAACGAGATTATTCCCGGCGCGGATTTAGGTAGCATTCTTGCCCCTTGGCAATCCCTGTGGCAACTCCAACCCTTTGAACCGAAATTCCTACTCCATACGTTGGTATGGCTGGCGGTTATGGCATTGGGCTTAATTGGAGTTATCAGGCAGCGTGGAATACGGGTTTGGGGTCTTATGTTCGTGGTGCTGGTAATTTTGTCGCTTGGTACAACGCTGGTATTTTTTGGAAGCGACACGGGCATACCAATGTCAGGCGAGCTAATCAGCAAAATTCCGATGCTGAATTCAGTACATTACCTGTGGCGCTGGTTGATTCCAGCCAGTTTGGTGATAGCGGTGTGTAGCGGCTATGGTTGGGTCTGGTTTGAAACGCGCCTAAAAACTTTCAAACTGGCACAATCACTCAAGTTAAAGGGTAGTTTTAGAGGCTGGTTAGAGAATTCCGGTGTAGCAAAGCTGACTTCCGGCATATTTTTGCTAGTGTTCGTGTTAGGTTCTTCGCCGCAGCCGATTGAATGGAGCGATTGGGTAGTAGAACCAACTCCCGCTATTTTTACTTCAGGTCAAATGGAACAACCGGGCGCATTGTTGGAGTTGCCTTTTGACATGCGCTATCATCACAAAGCCGCCTATATGCGTTTCCAGATCGAGCATGGACGACCTATTTTGAGTGGCTATTTAGCGCGTACTCCGGTTTATTTCAATGAGCGTTCCGAAATACCGCCTTACGAAAAGCCCACACCATTTTTTGATTATGCCGCCTCTCCGCTGGCTTTTATTATGCAAGCAGAATCGCTCAAGCTAAGTGCGTCTGATGCGATTAATCTGACAAGCGATAGGTTGCGCAGTTATCTCACATACAATCACTTTGCCTATCTAGTGTTGTACAAGTACGATTATGGTGAAAAGCTTTCAGATGCGGTTTATAACCAGCAATTAAAAATTATCGAGCGCGTTGTAGGCTCAACTAAGAACGGCTGCATGTATGAGGATACCCAAATGCTGGTGTGTGCGGTACCACCACCCGCCCAGATGCAACCCCTCCTGACCTTCTCACGTGGCTGGTATGGCGCAGAAACAGACGGAGGTGGGCAACGCTGGATGAACGGGCAAGAGGGATTTCTGGCGGCGTTTGTGCCCCAAACCGGACGCTATGTACTAAGCTTCGATGCTATCGCTTTCGCGCGAGATCGTAGCTTAACTTTGGAAGTGGACGGTAAGGCTGTTACTACTCTTAAAACTAACCCGGCGCAGCAATCTTTTACCGTGACACTTGAGTTGTCCACAGGCGATCACCTGATCAGACTTTTCAGCCCCGAACCCGCTGATCGCCCCATCAAATTAGGAATTTCTCAAGATAACCGCCCCTTGAGCTTGCTCTTCCGAAAAATGCAGCTTGATTTTGCTTCTTAGCTATACGGCGGTTTGGACTAATTGAGCAAATTCGGGTCGGTAATCTCATAAACCACAAAATCGCCCCATTCATAGACTTTGTTAAAACCGGGAACGGGTTCGCGATTGAGCAATTTCGAGATGGCAGGACGCTCTCGCCAAATTGGGTTACCTGTATCCAGATAATTAAGCTGTAGATAGCGCACTTTGTAGTCACGAATTATCGGCTTAAGCTGTGTCAACGTTTGGATATTGTTGGGAATCATGACGCTACGTCGGTCGCTATGGAAGCTCAGTTCCCAAGGTGAGCGAGTCATTATAACCGCATTGGCGGGCGTGTTCTGTTTTATCCAATCGGAGGCTATCACAATTCCAGTTTTTCCGGTATATCCGGTATCGGTAATTTGCGGAATATTTGGTAGCACCATTATCATAAGCGAACCGAATAATAGCCAAATACCCAACTTACCAACTTTTGCAGTATTCTCATTTTGGTGCAGTTTGTCATAGAGCCAGCCCAAGCCATAAGCCCCTAGTAGATAAAACCACGGCAACCAGACCATGAAATAGCGAATCTCGTAATGCCAGTACAGGTTTATGAACATTAGGTATATTACGAAACCGCTTGCCAGCAATGCCAACAACCCGTATCGCTTCCGCGATAGCCCAAACAAACCCACTACCGCAAAAATCCATACTACCGGAGCAATATAACGCCCTTGAATAAAATCCTCGGCGGCATCCCGGAATTGGGTGTATTTGGTCTTTAAGACCGTATCGAAGCCATAATTTAACAACAAGCGCGGTTCCGGTAATGGGCGATTATCGGGATAATACAGGTCGTAGATATGTTCCCAAGGAGTGTATTCTAGCAACCAAGCATCATAACGTTCGGTGCTGTTAATCGGGCTACCGCTCATAATCATACTGCGTGCCATATAGGGAGAGAAAACTAGCAACGCCAGCACACCCCACAGTAACAGGCTTTTCCACTCGATTCTGATTTCACGGTTAAAATACTTCTGATAAAGCAACCACAAGCCCGCTGCTACCAACACTACCGCTCCGCTTGGTTTACTCCATAGTAACAAGCCACACCATAAACCCGCCCACAACCAATATTTTCGAGCGGGATAAACCAGCCATTGGTAAATTTGGCGAGGAATAGAACGGCGAGCGGCGACAGTATCTGAGATCGTTGCCCCGGATAACTGGCGATACTGACTGGCACGATATAGGTTCAGCAAACCGAGAAAGGCAAAGAGAGTAAAACCGATGTCATTAATCGGGTACGCCACCGTTTCCCAGAAAACAGGTGAGGACAGGCTCAATAAACCTGCTACCAGCCCCGTTTTGCGGTTGAAGTAGCGCGTACCCCAACGATAGAGCGCCCATGTCAAAACCAGCACAATTATCAGGTTTGGCAGTTTGGCAGCAAAAGCGGTTGAACCAAATAACAAGAAGAAAGGCGCAATCATCAGCGGTTGCAGGATAGGCCAGGTATCGGCAGGGCGCGGCAGGTCATAGCGCGTGTAAAATTGAGCAGCATAATCGGCGGATAGCCCGTTTCCGCGTATCAGATTTCGCGCCACCACCGCATTATCGGCATAATCCGCATGCCCCACAAAGTCCATTTGCCAGATGACCAGCAGGGCGTAAACCACATACAAAACACTGAAGCCCAGCAAAATATTACGGGTAAGGTTGCCTTCTTCCAGTTTTGCGGGAAATTCCCAGAGCCAGTTTCCGATTTCTCTGAACCATGCCAGTACCCCCACGCTTCCCATTAC
This sequence comes from Candidatus Chlorohelix allophototropha, assembly GCF_030389965.1. Lineage (NCBI taxonomy): Bacteria > Bacillati > Chloroflexota > Chloroflexia > Candidatus Chloroheliales > Candidatus Chloroheliaceae > Candidatus Chlorohelix > Candidatus Chlorohelix allophototropha. The sequence goes on along the minus strand of NZ_CP128399.1, from coordinate 1,887,837 downwards.
CCATGCCGCCACCTGCATCAGATAGGGCGTAGAGTTTGATGGTCCGTACCACAGATTGATATTGCGAGGCACAATATAGGGCAAAAGCAGCAAGGGCGCTAAAAACAACAAACCTATCGAGGCTGCGATAAAAATAGCGGTGCGCTTGCGCCACACTTGTACAACTTTAAGCGCAAACAACCCGCCACTCGCCGCAAAAACCAACGTCCAAAACCATACTTCAAAAGGTGGAATGCGTAGGGTAGGAGTAGTTAGCAGGGTTACTTCCTGTAACTTAACGCCTAATTGCCGCCCACCCGCGCTAAAAACCGGAGAACGCAACTCTACCAAAAAATAATCGTCTCGCAGAACATTAGCGGGAACTTTAAATTCAAAGTCGCTTACCGTACCTTCCGGCATTTGCGCCTTGCCGATTTCTACGCCGTTCACCAATATGGTTACTACAGGGGGATTCTTTTGTCCGGAATCTTTAGCCGAAGCCGCGCCCGCTTGGATTTTCACCCGATTCTCTACGCCACTCGCCGGAAGGAAGGGGAAATTAACCAGCGCGGAAGTTTGTCCTTCAGTAATACGGCTACCGCCCGTCCAGCGATAACGGGGCGCGCCGGGTTCATCACTGTTAAACCCACTCAGGTAGGGGGCATCCCCAAACTCTCCAATTGCCAGCCTGAATTCACTTTTAAGTGAGTACGCTAGAGTGAGCAATGCGGTTGAACCGACAAGTAGGAGCAAGCCAAAAAGCAATCCGGCTCTATATTTCTTTAAAAATGCGCTTATCAGGCGAGTTCTACCTCCAGAGTGATAGAGCCATTTGCTGGTATTTTAGGGGCAACCAATTGAGCGCCTCGCACACTCACCGCGCCGGGAGCATTTTTGAGGGGTGCAGGCAATGTCAGAGTTACTCCTTCTAGTGAATGAGCAGTCGGGTTGTTCAAAGTTATCTTCATATGCTTGCCCGAAACTTCGCTCTTAACCCCTATTTGTTGCGCATCAGCCCTGAATTGCATGATTGCCTCAACGCCATCCACCCACAAGCCTTTATCACGCATTTGCGCCGCATATGCCACTACACGCTCCCATGCGGCTTTATCTTGTTCACTGCTCACCGCTTCAGGGTGTGTCCAAATGCTACCATAACCACCGCGTCGCCGCAAAAGCTCATCTATCAAACTGTTAGAAACCTGCTCGCTGGCAGTGGAAGATAATAACTGATAATCATGCAATACCAAAAAACGCGAGTCTGTTGTACGCTCGGTTTTGCCAGTTTTTGTATTGGTCAAAGCATAATGTACCCGGTCAAGATAAAAATAATAATTATCGGGCGGGGGGGTAGCAGTGCGCAAGGGCTTACCGCTGGCATCCCGCTGTGAGTTTAGATAAGCGATAGAGCCGTCTTTTGGGTCTTGCTCGTAACCTTGATCGAGGTTATAAGTGCGAGTGATAAATCTGAAGCCTGCCTCGTATAGGACATCATAAAATACGGGAGTTAGGCTGTTGCTGCCCTTCCAAGGGAAAGCGAAGGAACGCGGCGCCGGTAGATTTTTATCATGCGCTGCCGTGAGCCACTCCTTCAAATCAACTGCAAGGTCGGCGGGAGTAGCGGCGCGTACTAGCAAATGCCCAAAGGTATGGCTGGCAATTTCTTGACCGCCTTGCTGCAACCGAGTGGTTTGATCCCCAAAATACCAAGCGGGATCAGACTGGTAAGTGCCATAAGGGTCAGCGCCATACCAAGGGTTACGCGCCCAGAAATCATTCTCCCAATAGGGTGGCTTAGCCCAGCGATAAATCGGGTTGTTGGAGAAAGACCGCTTATCGGTATTGCCATCCAGCAAGTTATAACCTGTAGCGTAGAAAGTGCCGGATACCCCATATTTTTGAAAAATACTCAGTAGGTTATCCGCACCGTGCCTCATCTCCATGCCACGCTCTTCGGCGTAGTCCAAAACTGCCTTTTTATTCTCATCGGTCAGCGCATCCCCGCCAGACTCACCTAATGAACTTGTCCCACCGCCCCGACTATGCACCAATCCGCCCATCGCGCTTTCCCAGTCAAAACTAAAGGAAAGGGCAGCAATAGCATAATTCTTCATCGGCTCGACCCGCACTCCATTCTCAAAAACGGCAATGCGATTGTATGCAATTTCGCCAGATGTTTGGTCAAACACTAATTGCAAGTAAGTTGCAGCAGGTGGGGCAGTCCGAAAATCTTGGTAGGTTGGTTTATCATTAATAACAAAGTCATGCGCAAAACTGTTTAGGACTTCGTGCCCTTCATCGCTCCATATCCAGCTAACCCTTAACCTTCCTGCACCTTTCGCTTGGAATTCCAGTCCGTAAACCTTGCCTCCCAATACCGGCACCAGATAGGGTTGAAATTGTGCGGCACCCTTCACTTGGTTTGAAATCAGCCCATACCAACCTACCACCTTACTAGCTTCTATTTTTAATTCAGGATTATAAAGTAGGTTATTACCCTGACCTTCTGCAAAAACAGCCTTCCCGGCTGGAAATACAAAGATCGGAAAAAACGCAATTAATATCAAACCTCCGGCAAGAATGGCTTTGAAGTTGAAATCAAATCGAAATTGTAAAAAGGCAGGTTTCTTTTTATTTAAAAAAAGCCAGTTAACCAGCGCGACCAGCAAGATAAGCGGTACTATCGGTAATACGTTCTGTATATTAGATAGGTTGGGACCGGGTGGGGAAATTAGATAAAATAAAGCAATTCCTAAAGTTGAAAAGGTAGGCAGACCCCGATATTCAAGGCGGGTGAGAAACATTAATCGCTCAAACCAGATTGCGCTTCCATAGGCAAGCGGCACAACAAGCGGCGCAATAAAATCCGCCATTACTTCGCCTTCCCCTACAGGACGGCGCATTAAGCCAGTAAATACTATTCCTATGCTCAAACTTACCAATAGAACTGTTGCGCCGCGCTTACCCCTTTGCCCACTCAATGCCACCAGCCCCCAAACACCAAAAAGCAGTATAAATATTCCCAACGAAGCACGTCCCGAACCAAAAAAAGCTTGCCAGAACTGGCTAATATTATAGCCGTTTAAAAACTGCCCACTGAAACTGGTAGCCTGTTTATTGTCTAAAAGAAACCCATAGCTAAAAGCCCAAGGTTTACCAAAAATAGCGGTATTATACAAAAGTAGCGGCAACAACCCTGCAACCCAGCCGCCCGCTAAGCCCAACCAGCCACTCAATTTAGTACGCTTGGCAAAAAACATATATACGACAAAAAGCGGTAGCCAAAGCACATTCTGGTAATCTATCGTAACAGCTAAGCCCAGCAACGCCCCAAGCAACAAACTACCGAATTTATCTAAACGTTCCTGCCCACTATTAACAGGTTGCGCCAGAGTACGAGGCAACGGCGGGAGAACCAGTAATAAAGCCGCGCTTAATATAGTAATAGAGAAAATTGAAGGGGTGAATTGACCCGAAGCCCGCCACAATAATGAACCCAACCCTAACGCTACTCCCGCAAACCTTGCGCTTTGCTGTGACGAACCGAGCTTGAGCGCGCCCGCATATATTAACAAAACGGTTGCGGCTCCCAGCAAAGCAGTTAATGCTATTCCCCAAGCCTCAGGGTTGCCAAACAGCCGCCCGATTTGCAGGAAGGGTTGCACCACAATAGCGGCTCCCGGTGCGCTACCTGAATAATAATGTCCCTCAAAGTAAGCGGAATTGGAAAAATCTCCCGGTTTGAGCAAAGGCGAACCATGCAACCCGGCAGCAGAGCTATCAATAATAAAAGTTTGCTCAGTGCCAAGCGCATAAGCCAAACCCCATAGACTGCGCGAATTGGCAGTTGAATCTGCTAAAGGCTGCGCCGCTACAAAGTAAAGCAACGCCAGTAGCGAGGCATAGGCAAACATAAGTTTGTGACTACGTCGTGCATTCGGAATCGGATAAGGGGGAAGTCCCTGTGCAGATGGTTCAGAATAGGAACTATTGATTTTAGGTTTAGTCTTCAAAATAGCCTAATAAAGACGAATTTTGCTCCAAAATAGTCAGGGGAATAATAGCATAGTCTGGGTCGCTTTTCCACAGTTCAAGAAATATGTGGGTGTCGAAACTTTGAAGGAAGACGGAAAAGGAGTTAAAGAGTGGTATCATCAAGGAAGAGTTGATACTATCGGCAGAAAGAAGAGAAAATGTCTAAAAACAAGCTAAGCGAATTTAAATCAATTTGTTCGGCTTGAAAACCACCACAAAAATCTTAAGCCAATACAGTATAAACTACACCGAGCAAAGTAACCGCGCTGATGTGCCGCTTGCATGGCAGACTCAAATAATTGCTTTCTAGCAGGTCAGGCAGCTTCGTTGTAGATGCTACGCCTGCTCTATAGTAATAAGATATGCTGGTAAACTGAAATGACCCAGTTTGTCAAGACAAAAATAAAAGCTTGGTTAAGGAGTGATACAGTCCTTTCTATAGAACTAATAATGTTAAATAGCTAGTAACTCTTTTTAGCTCTTTAACATAATTACTGGTGTCACGGTATTGAAATAAACCTGAGCCGGTGTCTGATATTTCAAAGCCTGATGAGGTCGAGTATTATTGTAGAAATCGAAATACTCACCAATCCCTAGCTTTGCTTCTTTGGGGTTCTCAAATTGTGCTAAATAAACACACTCATATTTTAAGGAACGCCAGAGCCTTTCGGTGAAAACATTATCTAGTGCTCGCCCACGTCCATCCATACTTAACTTTACACCTGCGCCCAATATCAAAGCAGTGTATTTAGGACTGGTAAAATGACTACCTTGGTCACTGTTAAAGATCTCCGGTTTTATCTTCGCCAACGCTCGCTCGGTAGTTCTAAGCACAAAATCGATTTCCAAAGTATCAGATAATTCCCAACTTACCACATATCTGCTGTACCAGTCGATGACAGCCACCAGATAAAGCCAACCGTGTTTGAGCTTGATATATGTGATGTCGGTACCGAATACCTGAGCGGGTCTGGTTATAGCCAGGTTCCTTAAGAGATAGGGATATACCCGCTGCTTTTGATCTCGTTTCGAAAGATTAGGACCAGGATAGATTGCTTCTAGCCCCATCTCCCGCATATAGTTTTGCACCGTTTTGCGGTTGAGGTGCTTGCCTTCCCGCAGTAATTGTTGATGAATTCGCCGATATCCATAAAAAGGGTAAACGGTGTAAATCTCATCAATTCGGTGTTTGAGCTCAATTTCTCGTTCGGTTGGTGCTACTGAGCGGTAGTACAAACTGGAACGGCTAATTCCTAGCAACTCACTTTGTTTTGAGAGTGAGAGTTCAGCTTTTTGGGTTTCGATTAGGCTTAATCTGACCGACCTGGGCAAAGCCTGCTTCACTTTTTTTCCTAACCACCTGAGCGGTGTAGTCAGGCGACCTATTTCGGCGTAAAGTTGTTCTTTTTCTTGTTCGTACTGTGCGGTCAGCAGCGCGATTTGCTTCTGAGTACGCTCATCAAAGGATTGTGGCAGACCTTTTAGAGCCAGTTGTTTCCATTTAGTGAGCATATTCGGATGAATACCATATTCAGAAGCTATCTGGGTAACGGTTTTATTACCTTCCAGCACTTCTTGCACTCTTTGAGACTTAAATGTGGGTGAATACTTTTTTCTAGGTGTTGTCATGTTTTTAAGTATACACCTTACCAAACCCTTTTTAGTTGTTCAGTTCTTCTGGTTCATTATACACAGCCGACCTATTGAGGCTTGCTTTGGGGCTTCACATGGAGGAGTAATCATTTTTTGCACCTTAGTCCAGCTAAAAGGGCTGCTACACAATACACTATTGAACTTACGGGACACCCAACCATTCAGCGCGTGCGTAAGCTTATCGCGGATAGCCAGTCGCATAACTGCGCTGTAACAAGCCTAATTGCCGCTACTAGCGCTAATGGTCGGGGAACAGTCTTTGCAAGTCGGTCTTCTCCATTGCTATCCAGTTATGAAGCCGTAAGTCGAGACCTCGGTTCTCCCGTTACCATCAGTCTATTAGCTTTTGAGTACTTTGCTGTAGTCTAAGCTTTTCTTTGTTCAAAACTATTATATAAATCGAGCTTAGCGCTTCAATTTGCTTACCTTCTGATAGTATCTCTGAATTCATACAGCTCATTTTTTAGTATTGACGATTATGCCGGAATATGCTACTATGTACCTCGCTTGGGTCGCTAGCTCAATTGGCAGAGCAACTGACTCTTAATCAGTGGGTTCAGAGTTCAAGTCTCTGGCGACCCATCTCAAGCCACTACAATGCGATAAACGTTTCCTATTCCCACTGATTTTAGAGGGAATATATGAAACAGAAACCCACTGATACGACAAAACTCCCCTCCCCCAAAAGAGGCAATTCTGCCTGTCCATTTAACAGTTTAATCAATCAATGGATAGATTTTTGCCGAGCCACAGGATTGTCCGATAAAACTATTTTGGACTACCGAGACAAGGTAAACAAGTTTTTCTGGTGGTGGAAGGATTGCACCAACTATTACCACGACATAGGGGCGCACCCGAAATGTGTTACCACCGCGCAAGCCACCGAATTTGTGGTATATCTCCGAGAACATCATCCAGACCGATGGGGCATCGTCAAGCCCACCAATAACAAATGCGGCAAGGATTTGTCACCTGCTTCTATTGCCTCGTATGGACGCACTGTGAAGACCTTCTTCAATTGGTTGGAGCAGCGTGGCTATGTGGAGCATACGCCCTTCAATAGAGCCGCAAGCTTCTCCACACGCAAGCAAAACAAGGTTATCAAAACTGTATCAGAGCTAGAGCTAGAGAAGTTGTTCAATGAGCTAACCAAACCAGAGCGGTTGGATACCTTCACCGGACGCAGAGACCTTGCCATCATCTCAATGTTGGTTGATACCGGGATTAGGCGAGGGGAATTGCTCTCCATCAAGAGAGGAGATTTAGACCTTGACCATAACCGGGCAATAGTGGAAGGTAAAACCGATAGGCGAGTAGTGAGCTTCAGCGATTTGTGTCGGGTCGCCTTGACGCAATACTTAGCAGAGAAGGTCTTATCCGACCTACCAGATAATTACGCGCTATGGGTTACTGACGAGATGTTACCGCTTGGCTATGCCGGGTTCGGTAGCCTTATAAGGCGTTTGGAAGCCGCTACGGGTGTGGATTTTCACGCCCATAAACTCCGACACACTTTTGCTACCACAATGGCACAACAGAAGGTCTCACTGATTGATTTGAAAGAATTGATGGGGCATAGCAGTATCACGACCACCGAAATGTATATCCATCGCAACGACAATTACCTGTCGGGTGTGCAAGCCGCAAATTCTCCGTTGAGAAGGCTCAATGACAAGGGTGTGGTCTCGATTGCCAAGAAAGGCAGACCTGTAAAGCATCGGCGATAAAAAAGAAGCACTGGCAAACCCGACATTTACCAGTGCTTCTTTCTATCCGAATCAAGAATCATTTTAGCCTACCGGGAATCAAGGCGCAACTGCCAAAACTTCATCCAATGTCGGTAGGCTTTCCTTCCAATTGTTATATATTGCTGCACTCACAAAGACTTCTGGTAGCTTGACCAAGCCCTTGAATTCATCAGGCATCCCGCTTGCTTCAATATAGCAAATTGGTTTGGCTTTCAGTTTGTCTATGTGGTATCCAATGAAAAGGGTCTGTCCATTACGGACGGTTAAGGGTTGTACCATTTGTACTGGCAAGCCCTCGACCTCGACAGGCACGAAGGTTTGAGGCTTCCACTCTTTACGACATTCAATACAGGTGTTAAGTAGCTTCCCTTTGTTTAGATAGAAGTATTCTGGTGTATTGGGCTTTGTAATTCCACAAACTCGACATTTTTTAATTTCAATCATATTTCCACTCCTTTGTTACTAGCATTATACAGTATTTTCAACTGTATTCAATTCCTCGATTACAAAATATTTCGGCGCAGGATGGTTCACTTCGTTTGCTATCGTCCAGCCGGGTAGCTCTCCTCTATCAGTTTTGAGGGCAAGCATAAGGTGTGCATAGCCCCCTGACTCGTCAATGTGTTCCTCGACCACCCGCTTAACCTGCTCCTTGTCCATCCCTTCAACGTGGAAGCACATATAGGTAATCCGGGTCTGGAATTCAACCTTTATCATTTCTTTGCTCTCCTTTCAGATGGCAGGTAAAAGTTTGTCTAATTCCACTGGTATCCACATCCCGGCTACGTCCCCGTCAATGAAACCTATCCGGGCATAGATACCCTCAATTTTCAAAATGCGTCCACCACACCTACCGCTAAAGGGTAGGTCGGTAACTATTAAGTCACCGACCTTCGGTATCCATTCAGGTAGTGGGCGTAAAAAGTCAACCAACGGTTCAATCATCGCTCCTGCTCCTCTCTACCGATAACCCCATTGTGCAAGGGTCTGGTTTGGGAAAAACCCGGCACGTATCATATAGGCGTTTTGCGCGGCTTGGGCGGCACGTCCACCTAATACGTGGAACATCCCGTCAGTGCTATCAAGGGCTTTCTCATAGCCCCTTCGCGCGATTGCTTTCATATGCTCACTACCACGCTTGGCTGCTAAGGCGCGTCCAGCATTGCGGCGTTGCTCACGTTGGGCTTCGGTCAATTGCTTCTTCATCGTCATAAATCCTTTCAATCAGTAAATCAGTAAATGTTACTAGCATTATATCTATATTCACATTAGAATACAATAGGATTACATATGAATATAAAAATACGCAATACAAAGCCCGTGAAGGTTTGTTACTAGCATTAGATGTGTATTTATAGCAAGCGGTGTTCAAGGGCTTGTGAACGCTTATAACCTACAAATCACAAAGCCCGTCAGTGCCGATTACAGGTGAAAAAGGTACAAACATACCACCCTTAAAAATCCCGTCAGGTGTTTTACAAAGCCTGTGAAGCGTTTTAGGGGTCTAAAATCGGGTAAATTTACGGATTTACTGTTTTTGGTAAAAGAATTGCAGGTGGTCGGAGGAGCATAAAAAAACCCGGTTTTCACCGGGTCTGGGGGTCTGCGTTGGTTTACTTGCTCTAGGCGGCTTTGGCTTCCTTAATCATTTGTAGGTAGGTTCGCGCTACTGTTAAAACCGTGTTCTGGGTGTAGGTAACACGGGCTGATAATCTGGCTTGTGCTACCACATTGGAGAATTGGCTAGTGCTATTGTGTTCCCACATCCTCTGGTCTAACACCTTCTGCAAAAATTCCTCTCCATCGGCAATTATCCGCTCAATCCGCTCCTCTATGTGTAGTCCATTAAAGCTTATTAGCTCTACCATCCTCTGGGCAATCCCACGCTGTACATCATGTCGGATTAGCTTCTCCCCGTCCCACTGTATCATATCCGATACGTTCAGGTTCACTTCGGCTTTGATTTTCATTATCTGCTTCTCGGCAAAAGCTACGTCATACTCATACTGCTCTAGCATTTGTTTCAGTGCGATGGCGCAAGTTTCTGTATAGCTCATCGGGGCTTTAGCGGGTGTCTGGGTCTCAATCTTCTTAGTCATTGTCATAAATCCTTTCTGTAATCAGTAATTTATATGTTACTAGCATTATATATCTATTCACATAGAATGTCAATAGATTTACATATAAATATAAAAATGCAATAAAAAGACCCGGTTTTCACCGGGCTTTTACTCGACTCTCTATTGCCAGTGCATTAAGCTGGTCTAATTTTTGGGCTGGCGTTTCTTCTTGTTAGACTCAGCTATTGCGGTGAGTAACGGCTCGGTGATGGTCTTATACATATTGAAAAGATACTCTACCCTTTGAAGCTCTGTGTCGAATGGCGGTTTGCGATAGGCAGTATCTACTGCTTTGTCCAATACCCGATGGGCTTTGACCAACGCTGGCGGCATTGTGAGCGGGTCATACAGGTCGGCAAGGGTGCTAGTAGGAAACAGGGCGCGAGTATCCAATACTGCTTGCGCCTTTTTCTCAATATCTTTTACCTGCTCTGGGGTTGGGTTCTGCGGAAAAGGGAAGTTGTTGTAAACAATGGTATTTGAATAGCGGTAGTCGCTTTTGATTCTTCCACATACCGTTCGCATCCAAGCCATGTGCATTTGCGAGGTGAGTACGCCGAATTGGAATAAGTCAGGATTAGGAATAAATGAACAGCTATTGCCTACGATACAATCAAAATCAATATAACCAAAAGGAATATATTGCCTTATTTCGGATGAATGGAGAGGGAATATCATATATTTTTTGAATACTTTTGTATCCCTGAATTCCGCTGGACGACTGGCTAATTTTCTAGCCCCTTCATCCACACTATTTGACCGGGTTTCTTTAACTAACTTAACTCTTTTCATTACTTCAGGCAATTGGTGTAATTCATTTGGTTGTATGCCAACTAGCCACAAACACCACCGGGTTTTACCGTTAATAAATTCCTCAGCAGTAATAAAAGGTCTTATCCACTTAAGGGCTAAGGGTTCTTTACTAAGTAGCTCTTCTTTTTCCGCATCTGATAAAATTAAATTCCCGCCATCTACTGGTTTATTGCCATATAACATAGACGGGATATTACATATAGGGCTTCTACGTTTGTCAATAACAAAATCATCGCCCTCAATTAAGTAGGGATTGATATTCTTTACTTTGAGTTCGTGGGCTTCTGATTTCGGGGTATCATAATCATAAAGTAACTTGGTATCAATGTCATACACCGCAAAGCCCACTATAACGCAATATACCGCTGCCTTACCTTTTGCCTCACTACTCCACGCAAAGGTACGATGAGCAAAGTGAATTTTGATATGGTAGCGATTGAAAAGCTCCTGCCACAAAATAGCCGTTTGTTCACCCTGACTGATAGAATTGGTTGAAACGAAGCCGCACACAATACGGCTATCCTGAATATATTGCGCCGCTTTTAGATACCATGCCGTAACATAATCCAAAACTCCTGCGCCATTAACACCATGAAAAAGAATATCAATTTCTTTGCCTTGCTCTAAAGACATAAGATGTTTACCTACAAAGGGCGGGTTGCCGAGAATGTAGGATAGCTGCTCTTTTGATATGACGGTGTTCCAATCCAACTTCAGGGCATTAGCATTATGAATGTGAGCGGATTTCTTCAAAGGAATACGCGCATAATATTGTCCAAATGCCTCCGACAGACGCAGGTTCATTTGGTGGTCTATTAGCCACATAGCGACTTCTGCAATACGAGCAGGGAATTCCTCAATCTCGATACCATAGAATGCATCAACATTGATACGTGAGGAAAATTGGCTAACGTCCAACTTTAACTGCTTTTCTAGAGCTTTGTCATTATCAGGATTTAACGCTTTCAGCACTTCGATTTCGAGCAAACGCAATTCTCGATATGCCAGAATTAAGAAGTTACCACAGCCACAAGCGGGGTCAAGGAAGGTAAGAGTTTCCAGCTTTTTATGGAAGTTTTGAAGCTTCTTGCTCTCATAGCGCACACTCTCGAACTCGGCATAAAGCGCATCTAGAAAGAGCGGCTTCAAAATCTTCATGATGTTTTTTTCGGTGGTATAGTGCGCTCCCATACCTCGCCGCTTGTCTTTATCCATTACTGATTGAAAGAGTGAGCCGAAAATCGCGGGTGAGATGCTTCCCCAATCGAAATAACAAGCGGTTATCAGGGTTTCACGCATAGCGCGGTCAAATGCCGGTGGCTCAAGACGCTCGGCAAACAGATTGCCGTTAATATATGGAAATGCTTTTAGAGCTTCACTCAGGTTTGTTTGACGGGTTTCATAGGGTTTGTTCAAGGTGGCAAAAAGTGAATTGAGATGCATTCCTAAATCGCTGCCATCCTCACGGGTCTGTTCTTCGATATAGAAACTTAGGGTGTCCTTGTCGAAAATCCCGGTATCGTCTGCAAACAAGCAGAATAACAGGCGCACCAAATATTGTTCTAGGTCATGACCACTATAGCCCGTAGCTTTGAGCATGTCGTGGAGTTTTCCCATAAGCTCAGAAGCTTTGATATTTACCGGGTCTTGGTCTTTGAATTCCCGCTTCTGGTATCCTGCGATAAACCCGAACAACTCAACCTTAGTGTGCAATTCTTCCAGCTTGAACTTATGTACGGTATCGGTGTCAAGGTCATACAACTCGAAATTCTGGAAGTCACAAACTAGGATGTAGCGAGGTAATTCTTCCTCTGTCAAGTTAGGGAAATAATCAAGGGCTTGAGTGTAGGCAACTTCTAGGTCTTTGCCAGCAGATTTTTGCTCCACTAGGAGCGTCCTCTTCCAGAAAAGGTCTATACGTCCGTGTTTCGCACCGAGCTTTTTTACGGGTGCTTCATACGAAGCCACACGGCGGCGAGTGACACCAAAAACTTTGAAAAAGTCGTTATAGAAGGATTGGGTTTCTGCATTCTCACGGGTAGCGTCTTTGTATTCCTGAGAAAACTCAACAGCGTTACTGCGAATATCGTTCCAGCTAATAATTGGCATTGTATTACCTGTGTCTGCTTATTGTGGGTTAACTGTACTGTACTGCTGGCTAGGTGCTTCTTTTCTTTGACCTTATAATACAATCTTTTTTAGCCTTATACTACCTTTTGTTGAGAATGTTTATTGAAAGTTTCTCCTTTTCTTAAACTTTATACTGCTATTTGTTGAGAACGCTCGTTGAAAGCTTTCTTCAAGGCTGCTACTTCTCCGGGTTGGTAGCCTGCGTCCATAATAACGGCATAGAAGTTATCAAGCTCCGCAATACTCTTGATGGCACTAATGTTGCTTTTAACCTGTGGCACTGATAGAGCAGGTTTGGTGGTGTTGCTGGTCGAGGTGTCACGCTTGTATTGTTGCTTGCGCTCTCCTGTTTCATCCTGCTCATACACCGGGTCATCGTCATATAGACCATTACCGAATTGCACTCCCTTTACCCGGAAGCAGCGTTTCAGTGCATCGGTAATTGCTTGCTTAATACCCTTGCTACGAGCGGCAAACGTTCCCATTTCCTTTGCATAGACAAAACCAGTGCCTACATCCTCAACGGGCTTGCAGCCATCAATCTCAAGTCTTACGGTGGCAGTGTAGAGAACACCTGTTACCACTCCGTTCATATCGGTTATGGTTTCTTGGATTTGGCTGGTAATGGTATAGCCCCACCCATCCTCACCGAATATCCGATTAGCCGTGTCAATTACATCGTGTCCCGGCAGGTAGGTTACTTGCTTCCCGCCTTGCTTGCGAGACTTCACCCGCTTCTTATCCAACGGTTCTCTAAGCAGTGCTATCTGGTCTTTATGCAACATTTCTATGCCTCCTCACATCACGTCCCCGTTCAGGGTGTCGGCTACGTAGTTGTGGAAGCTACCGTCCACCAACCACTCCTCAAGGAAAATCCTTTTCAGTTCTGCTTTCACTTCATCAGGTAAAACACTGATAACTTTTGACTTGGCAATTGCCGGGTCAATCAAATCTGCTGGCTCTGCGGTCATATCGCTTTTCAGGTACAAATCGGTCATATGGCTGGCAAGTATTATTTCGTACATCATTGGCACTTTTACGCTGGTTTCAGTGGTCATAATGCCCCATCCTTTCACCTATGTCATCTATTTGTTTACCAGTGTGAACCACCCGGTAAAAAAAATTAGTCATCATCATTCTCTATCTGGTAATAGTTGGCTACATCACGGCAGTATCCACACTGGCAATCTTTGGTATAGACTTTGCGGCTACCTACATAACAGGCTGAGCCTTCTCCTTTAATTACTGCTTTGGCAAGGTGTAATACTTGCTCCTCTTTGAAGCCCTTCTTAGCAAGGTACTTCTCCTGTGTCTCCGGGCTGATTGATTGGCTGCGTCCTACCCAGACCCCGTTCGGTAGTCTCCAAGCATACCCATATTGCGTCTTACACAGCTTGGCATAGGTGGGCTTATCGTCCAGTGTTAGCAGTTCGGTAAACCAATCCTCTCCACCGTTCTCAGCAATCCAAATTGCTCTTTGTAGTTTGGATATGTTCAACTGGCTAGCCCAATCCGATAAAAAACAGTCGGAGTATTCCTTCTCACCGTTGGCAATCTGGTCGTTGCGGGTCTTATCCCGCTCAATCGCATCTTCAAGCTCGGCTTGTAATTGTGCAATGGTTCTAGGCATTGCGCTCACCTCTTAGCTCACAAACCAAATTCCCGGCTTGCACCTTGCTAGTTACGATATACCCTCTAGCGTTCAAATCCACTACGGCGCGCTTTAAGGTACTGTATTGCTTGGTCAACCCGGTTACTCGCAAGGTTATCGGGTTCAGGTAAATTACGGGCTTTAAGGTCTTGGTCATCGGTAATTGTCCTTTCTAGTAATCAGTAAATATTGTTACTAGCATTATATAACTGTTCACATAGAATGTCAATACATTCACTAATATAAACTAAAACACGCAATACAAAGCCCGTGAAGCGGGTCTAATCTGCTACCCGGTCAACATAGGGTTTTAGATGCAATCGCGTTTCTTGGGCTTGAAAACCGCTATAACCCATAAACCACAAAGCCCGTGAAGGGTAGTTGTAGGAGAAATAGGTATAAATACACTGCTAAATGGTAGAAAACCGCTTAAAAAATCCCGGTTTTTGAGCTTAGACCCATTTGCCACACAAACGCCACCCGTTTGCCACACAAACGCCTACCCGTCTGCGTGGCAAACCACCACCCGTTTGTCACACAAACACATAACAAGACCTAATTAAAAAGACCCAATTAAAAAGACACAGTAAAAAGCAGATGGCTATTACCACCTGCTGACTGATTAAGAAAGGTCACTGGTTAATTACCGGGATGTTCTTGGTCGGTGCGATTGATATAATTGCTTGTCATACTCTTGCAGTGCCATTTCGCCTTCGGGGGTCAATCGTGCGGTCATCGCGGTTTGATTGAAAGCTATCTTATTGGTCTCTACCAAATACTTAAAAATCTTTTGCCACCAATAACCGTCCATCTTCTCCTTGTGTGGTTCGTGGGTGAACCACCCGGTATAAGCTACTGCTCGTAGCTCTTTGTGCCATTCGCTTGGCGGTTTGGATACCGGGTTCATTTCAATGATTGCCATTCGGTTATCCTTTCTGCTTCTACTAATTCCTTCTCCAACCTTGCAAGCTCGATTTTCACCCGGTTAAGCAGTGCTGCCCTCTCTTGCATAAAATACGCTTGTGCCTCCGGGCTTATATTCTCTAGGTGATAACGAGCAGTGTAGCCCACCTGTAAAAAGGATTTCAGCGAGAAGTTCTGCATCGCTCTGTCTGTGCCGCTTATAGGTGGTAACAGGATATGGTCAAGCGTCCATAACTCCTCATTGCTAAACCCTAGAGTTCTAAGGGTTTCTTGTTGGATTAAGCGGTTCTGGTTCTTCCTTTCATCGACTTCTTCATTAGCGCAATCGGGATGCCATCCAACCGACCTATTGTTATGGAAAGATACAAAGGCATACTGACTGGCAGGTTGGATATGTTCTTTGCATCGCTGGCAGCGTATAACCCTTTTGCCCTCATACTTTGCGAAAACAAATTTAGGCTCGGTCTTACCGTAGTTATTGGCAGTTATATCAATCATTTTATTTCTCCATTCTTAAATGCTTTCCAAAAATAAGGATAGGTGTCTCTGAACAGTCTGTGCATCGTGGTATGTATCTCATAGCTCTTAGTTTGTGGGCTATCTTCTCCATACAAACTCAATGCAAAGGCTTCAAGCTTGGCATCCATTTCAGGGCTTCGATTGTTATCAATGTGCAGGTACTTTGTCTGAGGCAGTGCATCATTCCAATTGCTGTATTCGTACATATCGGTCATCCCATCGAAGTGTCCAAACTCATACTTATGCAATAACTTCTTGATGGCTTCCTCAACTTCGGGTGGTTGGTCGTAGAACTCAACTGTAATCGAGTCCCCACCCGCAAAGTTATGGCAAGTCACTCTGACTTTCAAATCCGGGTATTCCGACTTCATATCTGCTCGTATCAGCTTAGCCGCTTGTGCGGCTGTGCTTAGTTCTCTGGTTGTCATCTATTTGTCCTTTCTATCAGCTATTACATAATCAGTGCTTATACAGGTAAATGTTGCTCCCTTAACCGTCTGGGTGCGTATGGGCTTAATGAACCCGCTCTCAACCAAACTCTTAAAGGTGTGATAGTTCACCTTACCTTCACCCGTGTTCATCCCACCCGCAAAAAATGCTTCGTGGGTTATTTTATTTAGGTAGCGATGGGCTACCACGCTCTCGGTGATGGTCCATCCCGCTTCTAGCTTTTCAATAACACCTTGTCTCCCGGCAGGGTAAATCTTAGTCATCGCTCCTGCTCCTCTTAATCCACGTATTGCACACGGGCTGCGCTCACCGCAATCACCCATCCACGTAGGTTGTCATTCCAAATCGGCGCAAACACGTATAACCCTTTTTTGGCAAGCTCTCCCGCTTCGCTACCGTCACCCGGTTTGGCGCAATGTCCAATCCCGGTTGGGTCGGCAATCAGTTCTTCCACTTCAAAAAATTGTAGGTAGTTGGTCTGGTGGTGGCGCATTTGGTCAATGCTTAAAGGCATATTGTCTTTGGTCACTACGCAAGGTGTCCCGGCAGGTATTCTAAACATTTTGGTTGTCCTTTCTGTAATCAGTAAATCTTTTGTTACTAGCATTATATTACTGTTCACATATGAAGTCAATAGATTTACAAAAATGAATTTTTACGCATTTTTAAGCTCAAATTTTGCGATATGTTGACAATTTTGTATAATTACCGTGTGAGATAGTGAACGGAGTGTTAATGGTGATGAACAGTCCAACGAGTGCAATCGGGTTAAGACTCCGATTAAAACGTGCTAAAACCAATATGACGATTGAGCAGCTTAGTCTGCTTGCAGGTGTAAACAAGGGAACTATTTCCGGGATTGAAACGGGTAAAAGAAGTCCACAGAACCGCACGTTGATGAAATTGGCAAAAGCCTTGAAAGTCGAGATTGAGGAGCTACTAAATGAGTGACGAAGAATTCTATAAAGCCTTGCGTGGCGCATCAGAAGAAACGGCAGACCTTGTGCAAGCGATACAGCAAATGAACCCGACCCCTATGAAACCAGACCAACTACTGACCGCAATGGTGAAGCTGGCAGCTTGCATAGCCTTAGCTGGTCATATGCCGCATCCAGACAGGTATAACCGGGAACTACTTACGATAGAGCTACGGGTGGAACTGAACCGCTCTTTGAGAAGTCGAGGTAATTAGTGGTGGAGAAGCTAAAAGAGCTAGAGCCTAAAAGAGTGATTGCCGACCTACTAATCTTTTTATTCCTCGCGCTGACTATCTGGCATAGCCAAGACATACTAGGACAGTTTGAGGAAGTAGCGGGACTTAGCTGGTTCTTAGCAATCGGGCTGGACGCTGGCACTGCTTATGCGGCTTTTATCGCCTCCGATACCAGTTTGAAGGGCTATCAAAGGGTGTTCGGTGGTCTCTGGTTACTCGGCTTGCTGGCAAGCGGTTATGGGTTGAATGTCGCCTATTACGCATCGCATAAAGGTAATTTGTGGAGTTGGGCGATGAGCGCAATCTTCCCGCTATCCCTCGCCTTTTTAGGCGCAATCAAACCGGGATTTTTTAAGCCCATTGTGGTAGCACAACCTACTCCGACCACCGTTGACCCGCTCAATGAGCTAAGAGAATTGCGTGGTGTAATCGAGAGCAGGTTCGCCTACTTCTCCGGGCTGTTGGATGAGCAGGGTCATCAAGTGCGTTCCATCGCTGAGAAGGTTATGCAATTGGATGGACAAGTTACCGGGTTACTTGAGGATGAGCAGCCGAGCTATCAAGTTTTACCGGGTGAGGGTGAGACCGCAAAACAAGGCGCAAGACGCTTGCGTGAGCAAGGGCTTACCCAGAAGCAGATAGCCGAGCAATTAGGGATTGCACTTCGGACGGTGCAGAACTACCTGAAAGATTAGGGTAATCGGGATGAAGGAAGTAATACGCAATTTAGACAGTGAAGATGGCAGGATAGCAATCCTGTTTCTATGGCTTACCGCAATGTGCATCTACTTTTTCGTACTGTCGCTATCAATAGCGGAATTGCAGTTCGCACCTGTTGCCATTGCGTTCATTGGCTTGACCGCTTTTATGACGAGCTTGCACTATTACGCAAGAGCTATCAATCAGGTAGAAGGCTATACGCAAGACACGCAAGCAATACGCAAGCCACTTGCGCCTACCACTACTCCGAATACGCAAGACCCGCAAGACATACGCAAGCCGCTTGCGCCTAATACGCAAGACCTACCACTTGAGCTACTAGAGGAGCGCAAGCGGTTCTACGCTTTTATCAAGGGTGTAATGGTGGAAGGCGCAATAGGCGAAACCACTTGGTTAGGTCGTGGTTACAGTCGCACCGAATACCGCAATCTGGTTGAGATGCTAGAGGAGGTGGGCGCAATCACCAAACCAGAAGGCGCAGGACGTGCAAGTAGGCGCAAATTAAAATCGTTCGACCAGACCATAGACGCAATAGGGGAGTTGGCAATGCGTAGTGGTGTGCAAAACTACTGGCAAGCAGTGATGCAAACTATACCACCCTCCCCTTCTACCGTAGTAAATCCAGCCTATTCTATTCAATCACAGGTTCAAATTGAATAGATTGAATAACAATTGAATAGGTTGAATTCGTTGAATACTTTTGAGGAGTAAATAGATGAGCAGCAAATTACCGGGAGCGCAAAGATACGAAAGCAGTGTGGCAGCACTGGACTTCGATACTACTACCCAGACCCCAAATATACCGATTCCCGCCAGACGCGCTACAAAGCCCAAGAAGGCGGGTGAAGGTGTAAACCCACTTAGTTGGTTACTTATACGTCCAGAACGTGGACGCTTGACTCCTATAACCCGGATTAGACTCTTTATTTTCGGGGTCGTGCTACTACTAATGGATGCCTATTTAACCTACCTGTTTATGTTGGTAGCCTTCCCGACAGTCAATACTGTTTGGATAGACCTTGCGCCAGCCGCGATATTCACAGGTAGTCAGATTGCGCTTCTCACTAAAGGACACTCACCGTTGGCAATGGTAGTCCTATCTTTGTTCTTCATCCTGAATACGGTGTTCAATACGGTGGGCTTGATGCACTTGTTGAAAGTATCACAGTATGCGCCGCTCACCTTGCAAGGGATATTTATCACCACCATTGCCGCAGCCGTAGGCGCACTTGGAGAAATGTTTATCTCGATTGCCAGTGAAAAGGAGTAGTATGAGAAATCTGGTATATATAGTTTCAGGGGTCGTACTGGTCGAGGTGGTGCTTGCCATTGTAGTAGCCCCGATTGCCAACTTTGCGCTATTACTGGTTATGCTTTGCGCCACTGCCAGCTTTGCGTTTGTCGGTTGGATGCTTACGCAATTCTTACGCAACGAACACGCAAACCGGGAATACCATATGCAAACCTTGCGTATGCTTAGTGCAGACAGGACGCAAGAACGCGCAAGCCTTTATGCAGACCGGGCGCAAGAACGCGCAATCAATACGCAAAGCCAAATGCTCATAGCGCAAGCCCTTGCCGCAGGTGTGTATCTTGCCACACGCAATAATCGGGACGTACTGGTATATCCAGACGGTGAAATCCTAGATGCAAAACTTGATTGCAAGATGACCGATGACCAGATTAAGTTTATGCAGGAGAAGCAAGTTGAAGATAGTCATTAGTGGCGAGGATGTTAGCCCGGCTCTTTTCGTTATCTTTCTTCCTGCCCCTCGTCTTTTGCCACCAGTATGTCCTAACGTGGTTGGGTCGGGATTTTTTGTAAAGATGAAAAAGCCGGATGAGCTACACACCCGGCTCTTTGTTTGTACTGCTTAGGGAAAGGGGAACTTGCTTAGTAAAGGGGTCAATATTCTAAATACAAGCCTAACCAGCCTGCTGTTGAATAGAGGGGAAGGGCAATATTTTTCTCATCTCAAAAAGTATGTAGGGCTTTTTAATCACACCAATTATTCTGCTATCCACAACCTTTTCTAACTCATTATCAAAGTCAGTAAAAACTAAAAATTCCGTAGCTTCCATACCGGGAATTAACTGAATATCCTTACACAAATCAATGCCGGACTTAGAGGTAATAATATTATCCACTAACACAATCTGGGGCTTGAACTCCACCGCTCTCCAGAACCCATCATTGTAGCTGACTGCTTCCACTACATCGTAATTATACGGTTTCAGGATTATTCGGACGATATTTCTGAAGTCATGGTCATTGTTAACAATTAGAACCATCATCGCCAATAGTCCTCCACCCCAACCTGATTAAATCTAATTAAAACCCAGTGCAAAAAAGGGGGGAGCTAGTTAGAGCCACCCCTTTGTTTAATTTGTGTGGCTATAAACATACCTATCGCGCCGTTGCGATAAGCTAAATAATTCAACCTGCTTCCCCAAGAAGTAGGCTAAATTTAAGATTTGTCTAATTATTTGTGGTGCTAAAAATAAAGGTGGGGGAGGGATGTATTCTAAAAATATGCTGCTAAGATTCTTTGCCTAAGCTAGAATTACTGCGCTAACTGAGCCTAATTCTGCTCATTAACTCATACAAGCATCTACACTCCTACTGTTAGGAGAAATAGTTAGGCAAACAACGTTCAAGGATTTTCTCACAAAAGTTTTATTGATAGTTTATCATACCATAAATTTAATTAAATAGAAAGGGATATAGTATATCTATTTTTCCAGTTATACTTTGCATACATACACTTTAATAAATACTTCCCAAATGAAGAAGTGGACGAGGCGTACTAAAAGCTATAAACGTGCTATAATTTAAATGTACAAATAAGAGTTGGTTAACTGGCTTACATTTATAGCTTTCAATTTACACTCCATTCTAACTCCTGCACTTATTCTCAATCCATTTTTTAGTAGCAAGTGAGTTGCTCCACCTATATTTATAAACCCTTGATATTGTGTGCAAAAGCAGGAAAAAGGTGGCATCTATATGGATTACGATATTTCTAACCAGCAACTTCATAAGGAACTAGAACGGTTGCAGCAGCGCATTACCGCACTGGAAAATGAAGCGGAGATACGCAAAACCTACGTAAAGTTGTTGCTCAAAGAAAAAGAAATGCTGGCTATAACTTTACGTAGCATCGGTGACGGGGTGATTACCACCGATACGCAAGGGTTAGTAGTGATGATGAATCCGGTTGCCGAAACCCTTACAGGCTGGAACATTGCCGAGGCACAAAACAAGCCCCTACGAGAAGTATTCCATATTATCAGTGAGAAAACCGGCAAAGAGGTGGAGAACCCGGTTCAAAAGGTGTTGGATACCGGACTTATCAGGGGCTTGGCTAATAGCACCCTTTTGATTAGTCAAGAAGGTAATTCACGGGTCATCGCTGATAGCGCCGCGCCGATTATTGATACGATTACTGGTCAAATATTGGGGGTAGTGCTGGTCTTTCGAGATGTTACCCACGAACGTAAACTGGAATTAGAAGTAGCCCGCGCCGAAAAGTTGGAAAGTGTGGGAATACTGGCTGGCGGTATTGCCCACGATTTTAACAATGTTTTGACCTCGATAGCTGGGAATATCTGGTTGGCTAAGCTGGCAACCAAAGACCAGAAATCGCTTAAAGTAGAGGACTTGCTGGCAGAAGCCGAAAGCCAAACTTTCCGAGCTAAGGAATTAACCCACCAGTTGCTAACCTTTTCCAAAGGGGGCGCACCCATCAAAAAAATTTCGTCGCTACAGGAGTTGGTGCGAGAAACAGCTATTTTTGCCTTGCACGGGTCGAATGTACGCTGTGTCTTTGCCTTACCGGAGGATTTATGGGTAGTGAATATTGATACCAATCAGATAAGCCAAGTAATAAATAACCTGATTATCAATGCCGACCAAGCAATGCCGGAAGGTGGCATTATTACGATTACCGCTGAGAATGTGCTGGCGAACAGTGTCGTTAGGCAGGATGAGCCAATGCTATTAAAAACGGTTGATTACGTGAAGGTCTCCATCCAAGACGATGGTATCGGTATCAGTCAGGAAGCCTTAACTAAAATATTCGAACCATACTTTACTACCAAGTCCAGCGGAAGCGGTTTGGGACTGGCGACCTCCTTTTCGATTATCAGTAAGCACAAGGGTTTTCTGGGGGTGACTTCAAAACTTGGCAAAGGCGCTACTTTCTTCCTGTATTTGCCAGCCCTTTCTGGAGAAGTGGTTGCACCTTTTGAGAAAGATTCTGGGGAAAAGCTGGTTTCGATGTATGGAGGCAAAGTTCTGATTGTAGATGACCAAAATGATATTCTCGTATTATTGAAACGAGTGCTTGGTCTTGTGGGGTATGAGGTTGTAACCGCTCTTGATGGCGCAATGGGAATTGAACTCTACCGGGAAGCGTTGGAGAGCGCTAATCCTTTCCAAGCGGTGATATTGGATTTAACCATACCGGGTGGGATGGGCGGCAAGGAAACCATCCAACACTTATTAGCGATAGACCCTCAAGTAAAAGCAATAGTTACGAGCGGTTATTCCAATGACCCGATTTTGAGCAATTTTGAGGCATATGGGTTTAAGGGTGCGCTGAGTAAGCCTTTCAAGTTTTTGGAACTGCGCGAGAAGTTGGACGCAATGCTGGCATAATATATTTCTTTATAGTGCAACCCTATAAAAGATGAAAGAGCCGGGTGGTTATGCTCGGCTCTTTGTTGTACTGCTTAAAATGAGGGGAAGTTAGGAGGTGTTTATTCTAATGTAAGGGTGGGAAATGCTCTCTCATCTTAGGCAATATGTTGGGCTTGGTAATAGTTGCTTTTAGATTGATACTGGCGGCAGTTTCAAACTCATCATCATAGTCAGTAAATACTACAAACTCAGTCATTTCCATACCGGGAATTGACTGGAGAAGCTGGAAAAAATTGAGGCACAATGTTGCTTCTATAAGGTTATCAGCTAGTACAAACTGTGGTTTGTATTCGATTGCCATAGAATAAGCTTGACCAAAGTTCCCAGCTTCAATCATAGTGTAGCCCTGTAGTTCAAAGAATCTGCGTAGGGCTTTTCGCAGAATAGCAGTCTCATTTATAACTAAAACTACCATGTCACCTATTCCCTATGTGATAATATTGAGTACAAGAAAATATAGGGGTGATGGGTTAGCACCACCCCTTGTTTTTATTTATGTGGCGAAAAACTTACCTATCGCGCCATTGAGATAGGCAGTAAAAGCCAACCTGCTGCAACGATGCAGTAGGCTGAAAATAAGATATGTCTAATAAACTAGGGTGTATAAACTAAAGTAGTACGTAGTATAGCAAAATGCTGTAACTAGTTTCTCTATGTCAGAAAATTTTATTGATTGAACCTAGAATTGGGCTTTACCGCACATCATTACCATGCCTCTATTCTCCTTATCTTTAAACTATACAGAATAAAAGAGACGAAACACAGTCACCATCGTTATCTTATAAACATATTATAAGATGCTTAGCAGTAAATAAAGGTAAAAAAGCGTTTAAATATTGTTAAAAATGTAACGAATTTGCAGAGTGTGTACTATCTTAACTATTCAGGGTGTTGCTGTACTGTTCTATCAAAGAGAAAAAGTCTACAATTGATGAGCCTTTACCGCAGAAGAGAAAGTGGTTTTGAATTAGAACCAGAGCCTTGTGCTTACTTCTTTTTTCATCTTAATATACCTCTTGGATTGTATGTAACCAACTAACATGGGCTACTGTCTGATAGCTCCCCGTTCCTCTTACTAACTCTTGGATGGCAGTTCCACTACCAATGGTCAGCGCGTATTCACAGGCTTCCCGGTAGGTCTCAAATTTGGTATCTTCTACTTTATATTTCAACATTGTCCTAGCCCTTTCTATAATCAGCTTGGATAAAAATCGCACCCTATTGGCGGGTGCGATTGCTACGGCGCACCACACGGGCGGCAAGCAGTTCTAAGCGGCTTTCCGCTTCTTCGGCTTCACGGGCTTCCCGCTGCTCTGGGCTGTTAAAAAACTTGTCCCAGATATACATCGCCGGGTCATCGGCGTATTCAAGATATTCATCGCAATCCTGTAAAAACAGGTCAAGTTGCTCGGCTTGTTCTTTGGTAAGTTTCATAGTCATAAATCCTTTCTTAATCAGTAAACTTGTATTTGTTACTAGCATTATATAACTGTTCACATCAAAATACAATAGATTTACACACGAATTTCAAAACACGCGATACAAAGCCCGTCAGTATTTGTTACTAGCATTATGTGGGTGTTTACCGTTGCCCCGCTTCACGGGCTTGTCAACGCTTAGAACCCACCAATCACAAAGCCCGTGAAGGGCTGTTGCAAGGGGAAAAGGTATCAACATAAAGGTCTCAAAAATAGCTTCACTTGCGCCATAAAGCCATTCAAGCGGATTAAGCCTTAAAAATCGGATAAATTTACCAATTCTTAGTTTTAGTAAATCTATAAGGGCTATTTTTGGGTAAAAAACTGTCTTTTTCAGCAAAATAAAAAAAAGTGCTTCTCGGCAGAAAAGCACTTTTTTTGAGGAGGATTGTCAGGAGTTACCCCCTGAAATAGATGGATAGTAGTCTAAACGCCCCGAAGCTCGTCATTAACCAAGCCCCTCTCCACCTTGTAAGGGTCGGGGTTCTCCGGGTGATATTCAAGCCGACTGGCTTCCAACTGCTGTACCACGCGCCCCAATGCCGGGTCGAAATATGCTCCCGTTTTTGGAAGCCCGAAAGCGTTGATGCCCCCGTTATTTTTGAAGAAGTCTAGGAAGCCTATTCTAGTCCCGTCTGGTAAAACGTTGACTATCCAATAGCCAGTCTCTTGAAAATACTCACCGTCTGGGTTACTCTGCGGTATGCCTGTCTGCTGTAAATCGCTCATCAATCTGCTCCATTGAAAACCCGTTCCCGGACAGTTCGGACGGTTCACACTATCAATCTGGTAATGCCCGATTATATGCTCCCGGTCTAAGATTATACCTAATTGCTGGCTGATGTATTGATGCAAGTATAAGCTGGCTTGGTATTGCGCCTCTGGCATTACGTCACCCGTATTGCCTTCGTGTTCTATCGAGACCGTCATACGATTAAGGTTGATACCTCGCCCAATTGCATTCGATAACCAACCGATACTCATATCGGGATGGTCAACAATCCCATTGCCCCACGCTGAGTTAGCAAGGTCAACGTATTGATGGATTGTGCCATCCTTGCCTACTCCGAAATGGCTACTGGCTTGAGAGGTCGGGTTGTTGAACCACTCGTCAGTGGAAGCCAACGTGCCTTGCATAATATGGTCAACGATAGCTACCGCTTGCATTCCCGCTCTACCCGTCCAGTAATTTTGTACTGGTTTTTGAAGTATCGTAAACATTACCTTCTACCTTTATTTATCAGGCAACGCCAGAACCAGTCAGCAATTGCCATCCTTATCCGTCTGTCCATAATGGCGCATCCTCATAGGTCTAGGTTCACAGTAGTAGCAGACTGGCGGCTTCCTGCCGAACTCTACTTGATACCGATAGCCGCATCTGGGACACTCAAAATCCTCATAGTTGCCATAGCTCACCCGGTCAACAATCGGCTTGCCACGCTCATCTTTTCCGACTACCACATAGGCGAATTTTATGACCCGCTTTGCCATCTACTTATTAGATGTATCATTTTTGCTAGCGACTTTGGTTGCCCCGCTCTTGTGAAGATAGCTGGTCGTGGCATTGAACAGGACACCCGCTACCGAAGTGGTCAAGGCTGCTATGGTCGGGTCGTTGGATGTAGCCCACGTTGAAAGGGCTGTTACCAATTGCAATAAAACTTGGATTGCCACCTCGCCCCATAAAGGGATTACTACCTTCGTGTCATTACTCATAATTGCTAATCCTTTCTCGTAAAAGTTTGTTTTCAGCCTCTTTTTCAGAGACAAGTTTTTTCAATAGCTGGTTCTCTTTTTTTAGTGAAGTGACATTGGCTCTCAAGCTATCCCGGTTTGATTGCACTCTTTGACGTTCTAACTCAAAGCTCTCCCGTTCGTTCTCCCGCTCCTGTTGCACTTCATCTAGCAAAGTCTTTATGTTGTGATAATCCTCGTCCCGTCTTTTGACCGATTGCTGTAACTCTTGGTTCTCATACTCAAGCTGCTCCACCCGCTTGCTCAACCGTTCGTTATCACTTTGCAAGGTCTTTATCTCTTGCGCCATCTTCTTACGGCTGCGCTTATAGGAGATAATAGAACTCCCTATACCTATAAGTGCAGCCGCTACTGAGGCATAAAAATCAGATGAGGTTAGTAAATTGTTCATTTATCTAGCCTCCTTTCTATCGGTTAATGTGCCGTTTCGACACAGGTATAACTTGACCACCTTGCCGCTGTAGCAGGTGCGCCAGCTTTGAGTAATAAACAGCCCACCTTTGTCCACTGTAGGTACTTGAAATTCGCACTGGCTAAAGTGTGGCTAATTAAGGATGTGCCGTTCTTGAGAACGGTTATGCTCAATCCATCCTTGATTACCTTCAAGGTGTAGTTTGTCCCATCAGCCGTAGTGGTAGCCGTAGTGGATAAGACCGTATTAGTTCCAGCATCGGTCTTGCTTAAATTGATTGCGCCGTTGAGCAGGTTAAGCTGTAAAAAATTACTGTTGTCCAACCCGCAAAAGATTAGGCAAGGTAATCGGTAAATAGTCGCACTATTGAGCGTCCCAGATATAGTGCATTGAATGGTCGGATTGTTAGTGAAGCTATCTAGGAATAGAAGGTCATTGGTCGCATCGCTGGCACTGTATAACTGATTGCTCGATATGCCCCACGTCCCTTGATAGGGATACCAACTTTGTCCACTATCCGCTCGTCCCGGATAGGTGGCATTATTGGCTCTGGTAAAGCCATCTATTACCGTCCCTCGTTGAAGGTATAAATCCGCTTGTGAATACTGCTTGCCAATTCCTGTGTTTAGCGGCATATCAACCTACTGCGTTCGTTAGATTTACATAGGCTTTAGTCGAAGATAACAACCTGCTCAATAGATGCTCTATGTTCTGTCCGTACTCTCCCGTTATCTCAAGTGACCGGGTGGACATAGTGTATTTGGTAGCTATTACAAATATGCCAGCTTGACCCGGCGCAAGTGAGCTATCCGCTCCCAGAAGGTCTCTAATCATCAACCACTGTCCCGCTCTCACCTTATGCAAGGGATAAATTGCACCAGACCTATAATCTCTGATTGCGTCTGGTCGCCTAAAAATCAAGTGAGTAGCGGTGGTCTGAACCCCGTTCTGCGCGTATCGGGTCATTACTGTCGTGGCTATCTGTTGCGCTTGCGCGTCCGTGATAATCCCTTCATTGGTGAGGTCAACGATTCCCGGCGCACGAACTAGATTTACAGAAGAAGCAGAAGGGTTACTGCTACCAAAAGTCGTGGCATACCTACTTTGCCAGTTCACACCCGCTATACTGGTCGCATCTTTGGTATAGGTGGTTACGCCTGTATCGGTCTTATACTTCACCGTCACACGGGTCATAAACGCATCGCCATTGATACCCAAATCACAGCTATCAACCATTCTCACGCTGCTCTCGTAATAAGGCGAAGTTACCAACGGGCGAGGTGTTAGGTAAAAAGTGCGATTGTTCCAGACCTGCCACAATAGCTCCTGATTGCCACTCGACCCGTATTTAATCAAGGTGTCTAGGTGCGCCCTAATCGAAGCCGTGTTATCAGTTTTGTAGAGAACACTCGTCCCGGTGGCTGGTACGGTGGCGCTGCTGGCATTTAGCATCGGCGCATATCCGCTTATACCTGCCAGCATTATTGTGGCTATGTCGGTGGCTGTGGTATAGGCTGGAATCCAAGTATCTTGCTCATTAAGATTTATCAGATAGCCGCTCACCGTAATTTGATAGGTACTGCTCCCGCCATTTTGGATGGATTGCGGCAAGGCGTGAATGCGTCCTTCAAATATCACTTCTCCACCCGGCGCAAGTATTAGCGTATGGTAGTTGTAAGCTATGCCTAGATATGCCCTTCCCGGTTGCCTACCGAGCGTTATTGTGGCATCCACAAACCCGCCTAGCGCAGCCGTTGTAAACTCAATGTCAAGCACATCGGTCAAGGCATAGGCTTTAGAAGGGGCTTGGTTGTCAAAAGTTACTACGGTTAGCATTGCTTAAAACTCATATGCTGGACAATAAGCGACCCCATATAACACCGGGTTATTGTCAACCAAACTGTTTTGAGGCAATCCCTGCGCCCCTGAAATATCCGCTTGCCTGATTGCGCCACCTATCATCATTGGAGCAGGGTTTGTCACAGTCGAGGGATATAGCCTTATAGGGTTTAAGGTATAGGCTGGATTTAAGATGGTAGAGTTTGTGCCTTTGTTATCTGTGCTATCTAGCCATAGGTTTGAATGCTCTAAAAATAGTGAATTGATTACTAAGTTCCTATGCCCGGTTTGGTAGGTAGGACTAGCCGCCCAACCAGACACCCCGTTAGTACCTGATATAGTAAGACCTTGAAATCTAATATCAGCCCAAAACTGTTGGTCTGCCGGGATGAAATAAATTGAAGTAAGGGTGATATTTATCACGGTAGCTAGAGGGGATGAAGAAGCTAATCGAGTGAAATTTATATATGGTGCTATGTAAGAGTTTGCACTGGTACTGTTAATACTGATAGAAAGACGTTGCTGTGGAATAGTGACCGTCCCGCAATCCACAAAGGTACTTGTGCTACTTGTGTTCGGTATCTCTACCAATGAAGGATTAGGTACAATAGTTGTCAGATTTTGACCTGTAAAGCTACTATAAGATAGAGAACCAAATAGTATTCCACACGTAGAATCGGTGGTAATCTGCAATAGCACCCTATATTGACGTGGCTCAAAATCGAAGAAGCCATTTAATAGGGTTGATAATGCTGGACTTGATGTAGCATTTGAAGCAATGGTAACAGTAGCATTAGGATTTGAGTATAAGGAGATAGACGCGCCTTGCACTTTCCTAGCCCCTAATGTCAACTGTTGATACACTGCCCCTAAATGAGCAAAACTGTTCGTATCGCCAACATTGGTTACAGGATTAGCAACGAACAACATTGCATTGGTCTCTAAATTACCTTGCAAGTTTACCAATACTGCCGGACTACGCTGTGTGGTGGATTGCGCCACATACTCAACGGGAAGTTTTACAAAACTGCTCGGCAATGTGGCTGGAAAGTGCCATAAAGCTACCTTCCTAATCTGTCCAGTGCTACCCGCGACAATGTTTTTATTACCCTCAATCCTCACTCTTAAATAAGCGTTTCCAAGCGTCAAAGTTGATTGAACGACTGCACTATTCCAACTGAATTTAGTCCAGTTTGGGGAGTTACCTAATGATATGGTTGTCCCGGTGCTAGTCCAGCCGGTAGTTCCATTATTGGAGTATTCAAGATATACTCGCATAAAGCCAGAATTAAACTGGTTATCCTTATACTCAAACGATAGCCAATACAAATCCCCTGTAGAGTAGGCATTAAGAAAAACGGTTTGGCTTACAATGCTGGTATAACCTGCTGCCAATGTTGGGCTTGTCCATTGCAAGCTAAATGGACTATCGGTTGAATAGCCCCACGCTTGTTCAGCACTCATATAAAGCGTCCCACCAGCCGTTGAGCCATTCGCATAATAGCTTTGACGGTCTGTAGCAAGCACTATGTTAAATTCAGTTGAACTACCTGCCACCACTGTCCAGTTAAAAGCCGTATTATCCGTACCGTTAGAAAATGCCCCGTTCGGTACAAGGTTGTATAGCCAAGATACATCCCCATAAGCCGCATAACTGGTTATGAGTGTAATAGGTACATAAGCAGTGTTTTGTAGCAATCTAATCTGGCTATCGAACTGGCTTAGGTCAACTGCCCCGCTCTTTACCCAAAAATACACTGCATTAGTATTGTCAGGTTGATACTTCAAAAATAGCGGCTGTCCTAGCACTTGCCCCGTATTGTGGATTGCCGATGAAGCGTTATATTGAGTAGCTTCTACCAACGTGCTTTGTAAAGCCCATACACCGAGCTTCAAGTTTTGCGCTGCCGTGTTACCACCACCCGCTACCGCTTGCGCGAATAAGGTAAACTGTATTTGCCTGTCCTTCCGGGTGTAAGCATAAATATCTTGTCCATACCGACCGCTCCCACCCGCTTGCAATAAGTCTGGTGGTTGACTTCCTAAATCAAAAGTCTGGTCATCCAAAACTGAGAAGGTTATGTTATTGCCGCCCCAAGACGCATTGAGCGGTATCAAGGTGCTACCACCTGTCGGTACTAAAAAGCTCGGTTCTGGTCTCCAAAATTCTAAGTCCAGCATTAGTTAGCTATTCCTCCCTGACTTGCCAGTAAAGCCGACCTCTGTCCTAATGCCATCAAAACTTGGTCTTTCGCTTCCTTCCCGGTAGCTCTGGCATTTTTGCTCTCGGTTATGTTCAAAGTTATGTTGATAGTTTGATGGTTGGATGTGCTGCCACCATTGCCACCCACTAATCCCCTGCTCTGTGCCATCGAATTGTTCATTACATAAGCGTTCTGCGCTCCTAAAAAGATAGGTTCTGCTCCGTTCTCCCCTGCCATAAAGTAAGGAAAAGC
This sequence comes from Candidatus Chlorohelix allophototropha, assembly GCF_030389965.1. Classification (NCBI taxonomy): domain Bacteria; kingdom Bacillati; phylum Chloroflexota; class Chloroflexia; order Candidatus Chloroheliales; family Candidatus Chloroheliaceae; genus Candidatus Chlorohelix; species Candidatus Chlorohelix allophototropha. The sequence goes on along the minus strand of NZ_CP128399.1, from coordinate 1,857,240 downwards.
AGTGCCACCCGTAGCGCGACCCATCCAAGCCCCACCTGTAAACTTGCCACTTGCCGCACCACTGCTACCGCTCGGCGCACCACTCGGCACACCTGCCATAGCAACGGCATTTTGACCCGCTGTGATGGCTGTTGCCGCTCTCTGCATTTTGTCATCAAAGCTCAAAGCCAAACCTAGTAGGTTGTTGGCTCTCTCGTTCATCGCTGCCATCTGCTCAATCGCGCTTTGTATGCCACTGAGTAAGGTCTTAATCCTATCGGCGGGTGTTTCTGGCATATTGGTCAAGCCTGTAAAGGTATCCAACGCACTCTTTAGCCCGTCAAATATCTGCTTAATCGCCTCCCCAAACTGGCTGGTTTTTGCCATTAAATCCTTACTGGTCTGGTCTGCCATTTGACCAGCCAGTGTTACGGTTAAGCTGATACCCGCAATCAAGCTCCTGATTGCCTTCTCTGGCGCACCCGTATATTTCGCATCGCCCAATAGCGTGAAGGTCTCCACCGCATTCTTGAAGCCCGTGAATAGCTTGTCCACTGCCTCACCAAATGCTTGCACTTGCGTAAACATTTGCGTGTTCATATTTGCGGTCATTTGTACCGTCAGTTGGATTGCTATCTGTAGGTCGGCGATGAACTTCTGCATCGTTTCCTTTGGTATGCCGCTATACCCTTGTAAGGCAGCGAACCCGGTTGCGCCCTTCCCGATTGCATCAACTACCTTGCTGGCGTTGTCACTGAATATACCTGCGGCTGTTAAGCCATCGGTCTTGAATTGGCTAGCCATAATCACAAATTGAGCTACTATCAATACAAGGTCTGCGCCAAAATCCCGGATTGCTTGCTGGCTTACGGGAATATAGTCGTTGAGCTTGACCAGTTCGGTTGCGCCCTTGCCCGTAGCATCAGCCACCTTGCTTGCCGTAGAAGAAAATCCGTCCGCGCTGGCAAGCATTTTGGTGGAGAACCCATTCCCGGCATTGACAAACCCTTCGGTGATTGTCTGTATGTCCTCAATAAAGTAGTTCATCTGCTGTACTGACAATGAGCCAGAACCACCGATTGCGCTTAACCCGGTTACTCCCTTAGATATAGCATCAGCCACTTTTGAAGCCGTAGAAGAAAAGCCATCAGCACTGGTAAGCATTTGGGTATTGAACTCGCTCCCGGCAACGACAAACCCTTCGGTGATTGTCTGCATATCCTCGATGAAGTAGTTCATCTGCTGTATGGATACCGACCCGTAATCCCCAACGGCTGTTAGCCCTGTGACCATCTTTCCGAGAACATCGGCTACCTTGCTCGTTGTGGTCGCAATGCCATCGGCGCTGGTAAGCATTTGGGTATTGAACTCATAGCCGACACTGACAAATGCTGCCGTGACCAATCGCACGTCCTGAGTGAAGAAGTAAATCTGTTGGAGCGATAACGAACTGTAGTTATTAAGGGTGGTTAGTCCGTTTGCCATCTTCCCGATAGAGTCACCGACCTTGCCTACCGTGTCGCTGTAGTTGTTGGCATTGGTGAGCATCCCGGTAGCAAACTCATAGCCCGCGCTGGCAAATATCCCGGTAATAATCTTCGCGTCTTGAGCAAACAGGTACATTGCTATCTGGCTGGATGAGCTATACTTGCTAAGTGCGGTCAAGCCGTTTGCCATCTTCGCAATAGCATCTCCGACTTTACCTACGGCATCGCTGTATAAGGTGGCGTTTTTGAGCATATCGCCATAGAAGGAATATCCCGCGCTTACAAACAGGTCAACAATAATCCTCGCATCGCCGACAAACCCATACATTGACTCTCGGCTAGCCGAGCTATACTTGCCAATCCCGGATAACCCATTTGCCATCTTTCCAATAGCCTCTCCTACCTGCGACACGGCACTTGAAAATAGGATGGCTGCTTGAAGCATTTCTACCGAGAAGCGGAATCCCGCTTGCATAAAAGCCCCAACCATTATTTGAGCGTCACCCATAAAGGCTTGTATGTGGTCGTAGGAAATGGATTGGTAATCCCGTAGCTTATTTAGCCCGTCTGCCATCTTCCCGATTACGTCAGCGACCTTGTTTGCGGTCTCAAGGTAATCGGCTGCACCTTTTAAGGCTTGGGAATTGAAGTACATTGCTGAGGCTACAAAGTCCTGCACCACTTGTTGCATATTGCCGTTGAAGGTGGCTAAGGCTTCCGCGCTAACTCCTGAGAAGGAATTTAGTTCGGATATTTTCTTACCTACATCAGCCAGCTTGGAAGCTAAATCCAACGCTGTTTGTAAGGGGTCACTGGCTTTCGTGGAACTGCTGGTTATTGGACCAGAACCGTCTTCCGGGTTTTCGTCTGCACTGCTACCCGGTAAGCTACTGGAATTTTGCGGGAAGGTGTATGAATTACCTAGAGCAGAAGTCAAATTCTTTATGGCATTGGTGGCATTGTTAGCAGAATTACCAGCCGCATCATAGCCCCGCGCTGCCACATAACTTGCCGAGCTTGACTTGTCCAGACCACCTGCGGCATCATTACCAGCCAAACCTAGACGGTTAAGCGACTCCTCGGCATTGAAAGCGGCGTGTTCAAGTTCCCCGATTTTATCAATGTGGATACCTACCGCTCCCCCGACAATGTTCATTCCATCAATGAGCGTGTTTATCCCTCTGATAATCCCGTTTATGGCATCAATTATCCAATTCTGAACCTGTGTAAATGCCATTTCGATTAGGAAGGATATTTGCTTGACGGTAGTACCTGCTCTATCCCACGCCACCCCGAAGATTGCAATCGCCTCGTTGACTTTTCCTAGTGCATAAGCTATCCAATCAAATACAGTGCTTAAAGCAGGTTTTAAGGCTTCAAACACTGCAATAATTCCCGTTACTATTTGCCCGATAATGTTCGCCACACTGGTAAATATGGATATGAAGGTGTCCATATTCTGTGAGATAAACTTAACCACCTCGCCAACGGCTTGCCCGATTAGCTTGAAAACATCCCCGATTGCATTGCCTAGCTTCTGGATTGCTGGCATATTGCTCTGAATAGCCTCGACTATGATTTGGATGTAGCCGACAATATTCTGGATGGTAGTGCCTATGGCTTGCCCTATTTCGCTAAAGATTGGCTTTAAGCTCTCAAACACGCTCATAAAGCCGTTCATAGAGCTTGCGCCGTTCCCTATGCTCTCCACCATTTTGCTAATCGCATCTATGACAGGCTTGACGAACGCGCCTATCAAATCCCCTACCGCTTTTAAGGTGTTCCCGACTAGATGAGTTTTCATCTCAAAGTCAATGAACTTATTGATACCCTCCGTCACACCCTTTACCAGACTGGTTAATCCCGGTAGCAAGGTTTGTCCTACCGCTATTGCCGCTTCTTCCAAAGAACCTTTCATATTCTTCAAGCTGGCATTGAACCCGGACATAATGGTATCGGTAGCCTTCTGAGCCGTTCCATTGCTGTTCTCTAGTTGGGTAGTCCAGTATTTAAGAGCGTCTGCTCCGTGTAGGATGTGTGTTCCGGTGGCATCGGTAACTTGCACACTGGCTTGCATCGCTGCATTCATTGCCAGTAGCCCGTTCTTCCCAAACATCGTTGCCATCGAGAAGTTGCGTTGGGCTTCGGTCATCCCTGCGGTTTTCTTCTGGACTTCATCTACAAGGGTGGAGAAGGGAAGCATATTGCCGCTTGCGTCATAAATGTTGATACCCAACTCTTTGAACATTTCGGCGGCTTGCTTGTTAGGTTTCTCAAGTGAGACTAAGGTGAAGCGAAGGGCTTGCGAGGCGCGGTCAGCCGACATACCAGTGTTGACCATACCCTCAAGGGCAGCGGTGGTCTCCTCAAAACTCTGGTGGGCGCTATGGGCTACCGTTCCCACGTTCGCCATTGCTTTTTGGAAATCCGCAAAGTTCAATGCGCCCATTTGACTAGCTCGACTCATTACATCCAATGCGTGAGTGGCATCGGTGCTTTGTAAGCCCATTGAGTGCAATACGGTGGTCAAGCCTTCGGCTGCTTGGGCTAGACTTACGTTATTGGTCATTGCCGCTTTCGCGGCGGGTGTAATCAGGTCATAAACCTGTTGCACGTTATAGCCCCGTTGCGCCAGTTCAGCCATACCCTCTGCGGCTGATTTACTGCTAAAGGTAGTGGTCTTACCTATCTCTACCGCTTTTGAGCTTAGTAGCGTCATCTGGTCTGCGGTTGCGCCCGTGATGAACTTCAAGCGGTTCATATTGGCTTCGTAATCACCCGCTAAGGAGACTACTTCGGTTCCGACATGTATCAACCCTTCCGCACCTTGTTTGCCAAGCTCTAATAAAGCCGTTCCCGCTTCTCGCGCTAAAAAGGCAAGGTGTTCTAATGGCGCGTGTAAATTCAAGGTGAAGCCGTGAAGGTTTCCAATCCCGGTTGTTGCGGTGCTTGCGTGTTGTCCAAGCTGTTGTAAGCTGGTCGCGGTTTCAGTGGTGATACTCTTGGTGATGGATAGGCTGCTACTCATATTCTTGGTAGCAGCCTCAAACCCTTGCGCTTTGGATTTTAAGCCCTCAAGTGTCTCGGCTAGAATGTTTAGGTTCTCTAGTCCTTCACTCTTAACCTGTAATGAAAAGATACTTGTCGAACTAGCCATAACCTACTTCGCTTTGCACTTGCGCGAGAAACATTTCCAAAAGCCTATAGACCACCTTCCAAGTAGCGACGGGCTTTCGGTCTGCTACCTGCCAAGGCGGGATGTGCCACTTTTCAGCCAGCACTAAATCACCTAGCCACCCGCTACAGTCGCGTTTGACTCCTCCGTGACAGGGATACCAAACTCTGGGGATTTCCCATCCTCTGACGGTCTTTCCGGGATTGTCGGTAATGAACTGTCGCTGGTCTCGGATTGTCCGCTCTCGTTGGATGAAAGCGGCAAGGATGAGTTTTTTTCCGTTGCCGTTAAATCAGTGCGTGGTGTGCCTATCGCGGCTGGTTCTAGCTTTTTAGCAGTGTTGAGTAGGTTGCCAAACTCGGCTATCAGATAGTTAAAATCGCTGGCTTCTAAGCCCTTGATGTTCTCATAGGTGGCAGGGTATATTTGCCCGGTCTCGTAATCGGTGAACGACCAGCCAAGTATGCAAGAAGGGATTATCATCAGCATCGCATCGGTCTGAGATAATTGCATTTCGACCCCGTTGACCTCTTTCACCGCTCCGTTCAGGTCAAGGAATTGCAACATATGCTCCCCGGTGGGCTTTTGTAGCTTGACCCAATTTTCTCCCGGTGTTTCGTCACCCGGAAAGTTTTGCAAGGTTACAATGCTGTTCTTGCGGTAATTCATCTTTCAATCCTCTCTTAATTGCCGATTAGTTAATGGTGTAGCTCTTAGCTACTCCACTGGTTAACCACTGATTGACGTGTCCAGTCTTGGAAGCTACAGCCGGGAATTGCCAAGTCGTGGAATTTATCTTGGTCATCACTGGTAAGTAAGTCCAAAAAATCCCATCCTGTATGTCGCTGTGGGCTTGCGCTTGCTCGGTAGCAGTGCCGCCTACTACCAACGTGGCATTGCCCCCACCTGCGTTCGTGTTATGGGTAAAGCTCTTAGCCATCCCATTTCTCCTTTATCGGTGTTAACATAACGTTTATCTATGTGAACACCATATTGAAAAAAAATAACACTCTGGCTATAATTGTCTTGTGGATTTCCCACAAACCTATTAAAAATCAACTGGTAATAGATAAAACTGAATCCAAGTTCTTCCACTGACCGTTCCCTAACCCGGACGGTCTTTTTTTATCCTCTAATAAGGTAGGTACTGTGCATTTGCTACCGTCAAGGTCGCTTGCACGTTGGATGCCCCCGAATCTAATTGCGCTGTCCAAGCCGATTTAGCATCAATCAAGTCGGCAGGTGAGAAGTCTCCATCGCTCCAAGTATCGAGAACGATTTTAGGAAATGCGATTTGGATGTATTCTCCGATGCTATCAATTACCTTCCATATCAATGCCAATGGTGTGGCTGCGGTAAAGTTCGCCCAGAAGGTCGCTTGCGTTGCCGCATCCTCGTAGAAATCAAGCTCCCCCTTTGCTTCCTGCATACCCGCTTTAATCGCAAAGGGTCGGAGTGTGCCACTCTTGGTATAGCGTGATTGCGGGTCGTTGGTGAAATCAAACTTACCTACCGTCACTCTCATATTCTGAGTCCCGTTGACTAACACGCTCTCCTGATTGAAGGTAAAGGTCGCTTCATTCGGGATGGCTATACCACTGCTGGCAGTGTTCGTCTGTTTGTCTTGCGCTGTAAAATCAGCCGAGATTTGAATACCAGTCGTGGTCGGCGCGTTCACCGTCAGCTTGCTAAAGATAATGCCCGGTATGAAGTAGCTATTGGTGGTTATTTTGGTGGTCTGGGTCGAGTCATCATAAGGTACATAGTCCTCAAGTATGATGCTATCAAGGTTCGAACTTGCGCTCGGTATGGTGTGAGTGTAGGGCGCAATCACCTTAGCTACTGCTACCGAGTTGGCGTGAGCATTGTTCAAGGCTACGTCCAGTGTGAGCGTATTGGTAGCTACGTTGGTAATCTTTCTGCACTCTGCGCTCGTCCCGGTATCAATCTGAATAATTGTGTTAACAATCAAGCCCGTAGCACTGGTTACTATAACGGTGGTCGCCCCGACAGTGGTTGCCCCGTTCAAGGTAGTGGTTACAGGTGTTCCCGGCACTGTCCCTATTACACCTTGATTGTCCTGTCCAAATGCCTTTACCAGTATCGGCACATTTACGTTCGGTCTAAGCATATAGCCCATCGTCCCGGTTACTTCTAACCGACCCGGAACACGGAAGATATTTTTAGCCCTTGTGCCAGAGTAAGGTGTATCCGACCAGTTCTTCGGATTGCGATTGACGCTCAAGCTAGATAGCAGTAACGCCGTGTTAGGCGCGTAATCAATCCAAACTGCTGCATTTACAGCGTGAGCAAAGGTCATCGCTGGCACTGTTAAAGTTAGTACGGTTGTCCCGGTTATAGCACTGATTAGGCGAGGTGGCTCACCTGTGCCATCCTGAAAGTAAACTGTCATACCTACTGCTACGTTCGGTACGCCATAGGTAGCTCCACCCGTGTTGTTTATCAATAGTGAGGTGGCAGTGGCAATTGAAGCGGTCTGAACCGTAGCGTTAATTGCTCCCCACCCGGCACTTTCATTGATAAAGTTTGTTTGTCTTCTACTCCCTATTGCCATTGTCTTCTACTCCTTTATCAGTAGTAACAGGTATTGCAGGTACTACGGGTTTCACAGTCGGTTGAGGAGGTGTCGCCGTTGGTTTCTCGACCACTGTTGTCTCCACCACTGGCTTATCCTCTACCCATAACCCGGTTAGCAATCGCTTCTGAATTTCGCTTTCATCGCCGCCTTCCCAATCGGCATTTGCCATATCCGGGAAGTAATAGTCGCTGGTTCCAATAAATTTTAATTTCATACGCCGCTCCTCTAATTGCCGATAGGTCTCAAGGTCTCTTTGTATCCAAACTCGATTAGAGCGGCATATACCAGATTGTTGCTATTCTCACCTTGCCTAGCAGGTTGTTTGTAGGTTTTCATCGGGTATTGCTCACCCATCAAGGTACTCAACTGTCCACTGTCTGGGTCAACTAAATTCCAGTTCTGCGCTTGCACTTGCGCCCCATTGCTCAATAGCACATAGGTAGCAAGGCGCAAAGTCTGCTTTATTGCCTCAAGTAGCTTCCTAAAATACTGGTCGCTCACCGCTTGCGAAGTGTAGGCTGGTGACACGCTGTGAACCGGGTCTCCCGTGAAATCTGCTATCCAATACACCTCTAGCATAAAGTCACTGGTATTAAGGTTCTGTCCGTATGCCCCACCATAGGTCAAGGGTTCTTCTGACTCCTCTGTATCGTTTAAGATGATTGCCAGCGACCCACCCGCCAGATTTAATTCAAGGTTCGGCGCGTCCTTATACACCGTAGTATTCGCACTGGTTCTGCCAGCGTTGTACAATATCCCGGCGCAAGCGTCTTGTGGATACGTCACTGGCGCTGCGGTCAAGCTACTGGTAAACCTACCGAGTAGCCATCTTTTTGTAGCTTCTGCGCTCATACGTTAAAATCCAATAGCTCCTCACCGACTAGGCGCATATGCTCCTCTACCAATGGCTCAATCTTCCTCAAACCTCGCTCTACAAAGTCGTTCGGTTTCGTTCCCGGATGATGGACATAGGCGGCAAACCTATCTTCTCCACCACTTTGCCAGTGCAATACTCTCCCGTTTACCGCTCTGATAATGTGTGGTCTTGTACCCTCAATCACGAACCGGGTATAGGGTGCTGAACTGTAGCCGTTTATGGTGGCACTGGTCGCACCTAGTTTTATTTGAGTGCTAATCCCGCGCTGTAACACGCCGCTCCTCACAGGTGCTTCTACCTGTACCTCATACTTGGCATCAGCCGCTATCAGTGCTGCCAGTCTGGGTAGGTACTCTTTTGACCACTTTGCTTGCTTTCCTTTGACCTTTAAGACGGTCTTTTCAAGTTGTGTGGTATCCACTGTAAAGCTAATCATCGTCCACCCGTCCTGATAATCACATTGCCGCTATTATCAATCCCGGTTATATCGCCAGCCTTCTTTACGCCTAAATATCTGGTTAGCAGTGTCATATGGTTCAGACCACCGTCCAGCCCGATAAATGCGCCACCGTACTTTACAATGGCGTAATAACCGTCCAAATTGCCGCCAGTGCTACCTGTTACATATACTGCGTCCTCTAACACTCTCGGCGCAAAAGTAGCTTGGCTGGCAGGTAGGTCAAGGTACATCGTATGAGTAGGCGGGTTGGCTGCTGGTATGTTAGCTCCGATTATCGGCACATCGAATTGCACTTGATAAAAAGGTTGCACATTTACGTCCACCGCTCCGTAAACCAATTGCAAGGGTGTTCCCCGATAAATCGAAGCCTTTATTCCCGGATTATTGGTTATTAACAGACTCATATCTGCCCTCGTCTATCAGTAGGTAATAACGGGTCTCCTCGCAATTGCCTGTCATTCGGGTCTGGTAGGTTGATAGTTCTTGGGTCACTATTCGGCGTAATCGGGTTGACGTTGGTAAGGGCTGCAATGGCAGGAGAACGAACCACCCTTGCTTCTTTCTCGATTTTCGCAATCTCTCTCACCGTGTCATCAAGCATTGATTTCAGGTTGGTAAACTGTGAACTGTATTCCGCTTTCTGCTGACCTACTACTATATTCACCTTAGCCCTAACCGAACCCATCATTACCTGTATGGCGTGTTTCAGCGCGTAGTAGTATTGCAATCTCGGCGCATTGGCTATCTTGCCCTTGTCGGCATACATATTCCAAATCAAGGTTATGTTGCTCTCCACCACTCCACCCGCTACATCATTGACGGTTAGCACTATTAGGTCTTTTAGCTGCTCATCCTCTACGCTCATAATGTAGCTACCTCAATTGCAAAATATCTTCTTGGAAAGGTCTCGGTGTTACCACCCGCAAAAGTCACTACCCATTTGGCAAGGTACAATCCAGCCGTAGCAGTGTTCGCACTGGTTAATTGCGCTTGCACTACTCCATTTGTGGCAGGTGCTACAATCGTGGCAGCGTTGGTCAGCCACGTAGTTGTGCCAGCTAGACGCATATTTAGCGATACCGAAGTGGCATTGGTTAAATCCACTGCTGTTCCACTGGCAGTAGTTAAGGTGGCTTGTAGTATCGGTAATGTGTCGCCTTTTCTAATAGTAAAATCCGACATTACGGTGTTTCTTTCTGATTTGTGCCACTACTGATTACCACACTCCCGGTATAGGTCTTGGTTAAGCTCTCGCCTACCGTCCCGGTGACGTTCTTCATTCCAACGGTGTTAAGCTGACTGGCTGTGTAAAGGATTAGGTTTACTTGCCCCGCTCCGGGTCTATCGCTTTCCTGTAATCCTTTACCGATTGCGCCAGATACCACATAAGTGATTACACCGACCCCGTTTATCCTTAGCTCGTCAAGTGATACACCCGTAATGGTTATGGTCTGCGAAGTGTTGCCGTTTATCCCAGACCGTTCCGCTTCCCTCAAACCAGACCCGGTTGATACACCAGCCGCGCTTGCGTTTCCGACCCCGTAATAGGTGGTCTCCTGATTGCCAGTGCCTAAATCGGTGATTGCCCCTTGCGCTGCTCCTGCTCCCGGTCTATCACCCTCATTTACCCCGACCCCGCTTGCGGTCATAGACAAGCTGATTGAACCTGTGCCGTACCGCTCGACTTCGCTTAACCCGACCCCCGTAGAAGTTGGTATAAGAGCAGTGCTACCAACGCCCGGTCTATCCGCTTCTCTTAGCCCTATGCCTACTACAGTATTTGAGCCTAAAGCATTGCCGACCCCGTAATAGGTGGTCTCTTGCAATCCAGACCCGGTTATGGTTACTGTAAAGGTACTATTGCCTGTTCCCGGTCTATCGGTTTCGACTAATCCAATCCCGGTGGCAGGTGCTACTAGACTGATTGCGCCGACCCCGTGAGTATTGGTCTCCTGTAAGCCAATCCCGGTTATGGTAGTGGTAGCACTTGATAATGAAGCTACTCCTACGCCATAGCTATCTGCTTCCCGCAATCCCGTCCCGGATGTAGCGATTGTGCCAATTGCAATCCCAACGCCCGGTCTATCGGCTTCCTGTAAACTGTAGCCAGTCGGGGTGCTTACTAGGCTGTCTGCTCCGACCCCGTAACTACCTGCTTCTTGTAAGCCATAGCCCGTAACAGGTGCTACTAAGGTGCTATTACCAACGCCCGGTCTATCGCTCTCCTGTAACGCAATCCCGGTTACAGTGATTGCGCCGAGTGCTTGACCCGCTCCGGGTCTCTCGCTCTCTTGTAAGCCATCACCCGTAACAGGTGCTACCAGAGCGATTGCGCCGACCCCGTAGTTCTCCACTTCCTGTAAACCGTCACCCGCTACAGGTGCGATTAAGGAAGTAGTGCCTACGCCGGGTCTCTCGCTCTCGCTTAGTCCAGTCCCGCTATTTGTGATTGTAAAAGTGCTACTACCAACGCCCGGTCTATCTGCTTCTTGTAGCCCAATCCCGGTAGCAGTGATTGAGCCGAGCGCAATCCCGACCCCGTAACTTTCGGCTTCGACTAACCCTGTGCCTGTTATCGTCAGCGTAGCCGTTCCCGATAAAACGGCAATATCGGGTCTAGTCGGTTGGTGAGTTGTAACCGGGCGATATACAGGCATAGCGTCCCTCTAAGGTTCTAGCCTAATTCTTCGTAAATGATACCCGCGCTGAAATTCGTACTGGCTGGTGCGGTCGCAAACTTTAACGCAATAATCCCGCTCGGTGGCACGATAATCCGTTCTTCTGGTACAGGCAGATAAACCCACTCGCCCCCGTCTAACCGCATACCGGAGTCGTAAAGAATGTTTCCCGCCGTTCCTTCGGCTGTAGCTTTCCAGCGAACCGTTGCGCCAGATGCGGCGCTTGCGTCCAGTGGTGCAGGAGTAGGCGGGGAGGCTGTGCCAGTACAAGCCGCCGATTTTCTAAGTAGCTGAACTTCGACCACTCCTGCTGTAGTCGTTGCCGCAAATATCCAAGCCCGATGAATTATCAAGGCGTTAGTCGAGGGTGCGGTTATTTCCAATATGGTTATAGCCGTACTAACCGTTTGAGCCGACATTGAATAGCTGTATTTACCACGCGCCATTTATCACATCCTGTAAACTGCTGATTGCATAATCGGGTCTATATTGAGCAAGGGTATCGCTACTACCGTTCCACCACCAAAATTATCAAGTCCATAGTTAGCGGTGGTATGCCATTCTTCAAGTGCGATATACCCGGCAGCACTGTAGGTCGAGTCAGTTCTACTACCAACCGAAGCCCAACCACCACCAGACGCATAGTTGATATAAGCTGTTATGGTGTTACCTACTACCGATATGCCGAGCATATCTCCGACCCCAAGAGCAGTAATAGCTATATTCGCCCCTAATACGGTAGTTGTCCCTGCGTCTGTTCTACTTATTTGCAAGGTTGTTTGATTGACGTTTCCAACTCTAACCTGATACGCATTTAGGGCAGTATTTAGACTTGTTCCACCACATCGCACAAATAGCCTGAAGCCATCGTCTGGTGTAGTAAGGGCAATAGTGCCATAGGCTTCCGAGTCTGGACCAAATTGTGTTGCTTGCCAGTAATTACCGCATGAGGCTGATGGGCAGTTGGCAGTGTTGGTTAGGATTTGTAAATTTGTGTCACCGAAAAATGAGCCACCCCAATTAGCCGAGTAAGTAGGTAAAGCTGTCCCATCAGTCCCGGTAAAATTGTCAAGCACTCCTGTGGTCGGAAAAGCCATTACACCACCCGACTGTCAACTGTTAGAATGGATTGACACACGGCTTTTGCCCCATTAACCGTATCGAACACAAACTGAGTCCCATCCCACGTTGGTATAATTCTTGGGTAGTTTGCGATAAAGTTAAGAAGCTCTCGGTAAGTATGCGTCCTCACACTTGCGCCAGTGCTACCGAAGGTCGCTTGTATATCGGCTAAAGGGATACCAAGCCCGTTCGGATAGGCTGCGGTGAGCTTGTTCTCAAGTGTAGTCAAGGCGGCATTGCTTTGGGTTATCAAGCTATCAAGTGAAGCCGTGAAGAAGATAAACCCGGTATCGGCATTGATTAAATCAAGCGTGGTCTGGGTAGCGCGAACCTTGACGATAAAATGTTTGTAGGCTTGCTCCGACTCAGCCCAATTCTCACTAACCGCTCCCGGATTATCTGCCACTATCTGGTCGTTATACTTCTGCATCCCACACTGAATATCAGGTGGAAACCCTGCTCCATTGCGATTAGGAGTTAGGATTGCTGGACAAATGAACCAACCGTAAGCCATTGTTAGTTGTCTCCTTGTTGCGCCCGGATAGCTTGGAAGCTAATTAGAGTAAGTCGCTGGTTAATATGTAACTTTTCTAGCTCGGTCAAAATATCGCTCACCACGTCCCCCGTAGGTTGGATGGTCACAACTAAATGGAATGGTAGAGAAGCGGCTACCGTCGCATCCTCTTGGGGATTAGCAAGGTAGCTCACAAAGTATTGATTGCTCATATGCTCCCTTTTATTACCCATTTATCGCTTCTCCTTACAGTAAGAACCAACCATTAGTCGCATCAACCGTGTAGTTGAAGGTGGTCGGTTGTGAGCCGAGCGTCACAGGTAAGCCACCGTTGGTAAAAGCTACGTCACCTGTATGCCCGATTGCTACGCCAGCCGATAACGCACTCACGGTTAAGGAGGTGTCGCCAGCGTTCGCCCCTGCGGTCAAGGTGGCTACCACTCCGTTGCTCAATGGGATGGTTGACGAGTTTGGTATAGGCGCATAGAGCGGTTCGACAAATAAGGTTGTAGCAGAAGTTGAAGCCGCCGCATCGACTCGAACCTGTATCTTCCCGTCCGTGATGTAAACCAGCCTATCAGTCGGGGCTGATTGAAATACGGCAATCGCATCAATCACAGTGTTAGCTGCCACACTCGCCCACGAAGGGTTAGCCGATGTGAAGATACCGTTGGTAATGCCAACCGATGTAAGGGTCTGGTCGGTGCTGCCACCTGCGGCTGCTGATAGGTCGGTGGAAGCGGAAGATAACGAGAGGTTCGTAACCGTAGCATTGGTTACTGTGGCTGCACCATTCCCGGTAGAAGCAAGTTGCGCCCCACCTATGCGTGGGACGGTCTGTAGGTCAAAGGTAGTGCCTGTTAGGTTGGCAATCACCCATACACCATTGGCGCAAGTGTTGCCGGTTATGCCACGCACTAACACATAGTTACCGTTCGCCCAACCTGTAGTCGAGCCAACGGTCAAGGTAATCGGTGAAGCTGCGCCAGTACAAGCCGTGATTGCTTTGACAAGGTTTGCGGTAGTGGCAAGGGTGAGCAATCGCGCTTTGAACGTACCCGACCCGGTAGTTACAGTGCCAGTACCGAAACCTTCACGCCCTTTTACAAATAGCTTTTGTGCCATTTTTACGCTCTTTTTCGTGCGAGAGTGAGAGTTTCCTCTCACCCGGTTTTAATCGTGTGGTAGCTCTAGCTACTGGTTATTACTTCTTATCACCACTTGCAGCCGCAAGCTCTTTTTGAACCAACGCATTTACGTCAACGTAACTCTCGATTGCCCCTAATTCAAGCAATCGCTTTACCACTTCCACGCCGCCTAGTTCATCCATCGTCACTATGTCGCCTTCCCGGTGATTGCTCTCCGGGTCTTTTGCGTTCTTCACACTGCTCAACATAGTGTGCTTAACTTTGTACTGTAGGGTCGCTGCCATCTATTGAAGCCTCCTCATTGGCTTGTACTACCTGCTCAACCACTGGTTCAGGTGTAGCAGATTGTTCCTCGATTACGGGCTGTTCGACAAGCGGTTCTTGAACTGGTTCTTCAACCACCGCTTGCGCCGAGACAACCTCACCACCTTGCGCCACTATCGCCCCTGCATTGATAAATTGTGCAAGCTCCTCCACTGTAAAAGCAGTTTCGTCAACCACTTCTCCAAAAACTAGCAAATCGCCAGTCAAGGGGCTTACTTTATCTAGCAAGGAGTGGGCTACCACGTATTTAGGCATAGCTTTCTCCACCCGGCACATATGCCCGGATTAACCGGGCATACGCCCTGCTTACTAGACGTTCATCAATACGATAGCCGAAGGATAGAAGAGCAGAGGGTGTCCGTTATGCCCTGCGTGAACGTCAATCATTCTAGGTACTGCATCCTCGCCTTGGTCAATCACCTTCTGATACATACCCGGCGCAAGGTTAGGATTATTGGCGTTACGGGTCATTCGATACTCTCCAACCTTTTGTCCAGCGGGTCTTTGCCCGATTACCACCACCTTGTTAGAAGGGATAAACAATTGGAAGGTGTTAGTATCGTCATAGTAGCCAGCATCATAGATTTGGATTTGTGGTAAATCCTCGTTTGCCAATACAAGGTTAATATCCTTGATACCTAACACGGTAGCCAAACCAGCCGTTCTCTTGCCGTATAAATCCGCGCTGTTGGTATTAGCGACTAAGTAGTTGAAGGTCGTGCGGTTCATATAAGCTGTGGCTTGTGTACCGAAGTTCACGCTATAACCACGACTCAAAAGTTGGATAGACCTAAAGTTTTGCAAGGGTGTAGCAGTAGCGGTGGTCGCCCACGTTGTACCAGCCGTGAAGGTCTGGGTGGTATAGCTATCACTCGCTATTATCGCTTTGTCTGGACCAACTACGCTGAATGACCCGGTGGTTAGCAACTGCCAGCATATGTTTTCAATCTGGTCGAGTTGGCGAAGCATAAGCTGCTCTTGTCCAGCAATCACAAGGTCATCAATGCTAATCGGTTGGTTCCACGTACCATAACTGCGGCGTATGGTTAGTTCTTCTTCATCAACCCGAAGGAACTCACCGAACACCATTGGTTCTGCGGTATAGCGTTTTGCGCCGACTCGCTTCACCTTAGCCGGGTCTCCGTTCAGACCACGTATTTGTTGAAGCCCGATATAGTTGTCTTGCTGCTCCCACGTAATGTAGTGAGCATCCACATCACGGGTCGGAAATATATCGAAAATGGGTCGGTCTTTAGTCAGTCTGGGTAGCAAGTTCTGAGCGACTAAAGTTAGCTCCGATTGCGTAGGATAAGAAAATGTTGCCATCTTAAATTCCTTTTCGTGCGAGAGCGCAAGCTACTTACTTGCGCCCGGTAATTCGTGTCGTTCAGCTACTTACTAGCCAATTCGTACAATCCCGTTGGAGGTGTTACCTTCAATCAGGTGTGCGCCGAGCGTCAACATTGCATTAGGGTCAAACCCGGTTAGGTCTTGGGAATAGAAAGTGCCAGATACATACATAGGGGTCGCTTTGCTGGTCATCAGTAAATCGTTCCCGGTTTGTCCACTGGTCGAGGTGATGGTTATGTTGCCGCTTGCGTCAGTGGTTATGTCGTACATCAAGAAGCCTCTGGCTACCTGACTTCCATCGGTGTTTGCAAGGTTGTAGGGCTTGTATGTGCCGGGTGTTCCAACAGACCCGTTGCGGACGGTGGTTACTACTACAGTCGGAGAAGTGCCACCTGTTAAACCTGCTGAAGTTGCGGTGATTGCGGTGGTCACAGTGTTTGCCAATGCGCCTACCAACTCGACCCGGATAGGAGTTAGGTTGATTGGACCAGTCCCGGTTACAGCCACATTACCTGCTCCAATAGTGGATAGGGCGGCTAAGGCGGTATAGATGGCTTCGGGTAGTGCGTTATATGCAATCGCGGCTGTGGTCTGCGCTCCATAGGTTAAGGTGAACGTGCCACCTGTCGGTGCGCCCGTAATGTTCAGATAGGCTAAACCGTTCGCGCCAAGTGTCTCACCTAATACTGTCCCTCTGGCAAGGGTTTGGGACGCTACAATGTTTACGTCAATCAACCTTGCATCCTCACTGTCCATTACAGGTGTGAGGTATTGATTGCTAAAGGTCACATTTGCGGTGGTAGGCATTTTGAAAACTCCTTAAATCCTGATATGCTGATTACTTGCCGTTCGCTACAGACGCATAGCCAACCAATTTTGCAATCCGGTCTGCGCTCGGCGTATCGGCTTGCTGGCTCTCTTTGTTGAAAAGCACCTGCCCGTCACCGTCCACCTTTATATCCCGGATTACTTCTTGGGTCAGGTAGGTATGGCTTGGTCTTACTGCAAACATCGCTTTAAGAGCAGTGACCCGGTTGACCTGTTGCTTGGTCTCCCCGAATTGCGCTAAACCTGCTGGCTTTGCGTCCCCTTCATCGTCCTTAGCCGCTTGCACATACAAAGCCACCATCATTGACTTTTCGGCAGGGTAGGCGCGATTAGCGGTTATCTCGTTCTCCGCAAACTTCACCGCTTCGTCATACCGGGTTTTATCCCGTAGTTGCTGATTAGCTCTTTTAAGCTCCTCAACCTCTTTCGCCATTTCAGCCATCTTCTGGGTAAATTCTGCTACGTCAGGCTGAGTTGTCTGGGTATCGTTACTCATTTTCGACTCCTTATTGCTTGAACACTCTGCGCCCAATTTGGCAGAAGTATCGTGAATACCTTGAACTAATGACATATCGGCTTTACTTATCCGGGAAGCCGCCATTCCCGCTTTCTCACCACAACTAGCCCCCATCTTGGCTGTAGCATCGTGTATATGCTGAATGGTGGCTTGGTCATCCTTGTTATGTCTCCGATTGGCAAACACCGCTTGCGAGAAGGCAGATAACACGGCTGCATCACTTACTGCCGGGTGATTTACCATCGCAAGCCCAATGATTTTTTTGGTGGCTATATCCCACGTTGTCGATACCTTCATCGGCTTCCCTTTGAACAAAGCGTGAAGCCATTTCGGGATTGCCACCTCACCTAACAGGTTCTTGGGGTCTTTGGGGTCAACCCTTACTTTTGCCAGCTTGCCGAATTCTCCGTCCAACGGACCTTCTACGTGTTGGTAATCAATCGGCACTGGTTTGAAGGCTTTGACCGCTTCTTCCATCTCCTCTGGTGTGATGGAGAACTCCTTCTCCGGGTAGTCACCTGCTTCAAACACCTTGCCACGCCTTACCACTATTTCGGTATCTGGTATCTCGGTGGCACTTGCAAAGCCGATGCTAAACTGCTTGCTTACTCCCGGTGAACCTGCGTGGTTTTTGTAGTATTCGTTTGAAGCGGTCTCCCCTACGCCCATTTCGGCGTTATCTTCCTCGTTATCACTCTCGCCCATTTCAGCGTCATCCTCGTCATCGCTCATCTTCGATTGCCAAGCATCGGGTAGCTTGTAGCCCTTGCGCTTGGCTATCCTTATGGCTTTGCGCTTTACTGCGTCCGGGTTGGCAGCGTGTCCGATTAACCGGGCTGCGCTCTCAAGATGCTCTTGGCTATCAATCGGGAAGGTGCGGTCTGGACCAGCAAAGTCACTATCTGGTATCTTGTCCCGCTCCTCTTGTGATAGCCCGAAATGGGTTTCTGTATCGCTCATCTGAACCTCATATCCTGTGAACCTACAAATGCAGTTTGGGTGGCTAAACCACATCTGGTCGTTGCTTAATGGATAAATCCCTTCGTTTGCCTGACACCAATCGCAAGCCCCGTGATGTGCCTTGCGCCGAAATAGGGTGTAACCTTGCGCCAGTAATTCTTCACGCTGTTTTGTTGCTTCCTTTTCCGTTCTGGTCTCTATCTTCTCTGCCATTCGGCTTTACCTTCGCTTTACCTGTTGGCTGTGGTTTTACTGGCTGTTTGGTAGTACCGTTCGGCTTTTGCGCTCCCGTTGTCTGCGCCTGTTGCGGATTAGCTTGCGCTTGCGGATTATTGGGCTGCATCTGCTTGAGCAATTCTTGTTGCTTGGCTTCTTCTTCCGCTTGCTCCTGTGCAATTTCCTCAAGGTCTCTTTCCGGTATGCCGAGCTTGGCATCCAACGCTGGCAATTGGCTATCGTGCAAATACCCACTGCTGAACAGTGTGCCGACAGCCGTTGCATTGACCGCAAAATCCTGTGGCTGTGTGTCTGTGAGAGACACTTTAGGCGTGAGTTTGACCGCTTTATCCCCGTAATTCATTCTCACCATATGGGTGAGCAGGTCTTGTCTGATGCACTGCTCAAGGGTCTTTTTGCCACGCGCTATCAATAAGTCCAGTGCGTCTTGATGGGTCTCGCTACTGGCTTTGCTCTGGTACTTCGCTTCACCCGTTGCAAGGGTTGAACCTAGTAAGGCTCTGGTTATTTCAGTGTTGTAGTAGGAGAAAGCATCTAAAAATGGTGAGCCAGCTACGCTCTCCACCTGTAAAGGCTCTACCTTGCTTCCCGGTGGCAGTGCCAATGCCGTACCGTTGCGAACGCTTACCAGTGCGTTGAGTAGCACTTGCTCTGGGGTCACAAATTGCGTGTTGCCGTTGGTATCGGCAATCGGATTACCGTCTGAGTCGGTTACAGGTAAGGCAGTGCTATCAGGCGAGGTATAGCCAATCAAGGTGGGACCCGCAAATTGCGTGATGTATTTTTGATATTCAGGGATTGCCATCTGTTTAGCCCACCAAGGAGTGTAGGCGGGTCTAAGGATGGATGTTCCGCGCGGGTCACTGTCTCGCGTTCGGAAGCTGAACACCATAAATTTTTCTTCGCGTGGTAAAAGGTTGATAGGACCATACACACTTGCCGGGTCGGTGGAAGGTATGCCTATCAAACCGCTCGATATGAGATTGCTCACTCCGATACCGGGCAGCAATCCCAAAATACCGATAATGTTGAAGTAAACGTCCACCACAAAGGCAGTAGTCCTTTGCGCTTTTACCTTGATGGCTTTGATTACCTTCTTACCCTTGTAATCATCATCGCCATCGCCCCATATCAGTTCTGCTACCTTGTGACCGAAAGCCATCCCGTCAAGCAGTGCATCAAGGGTCTGCTCAAAAGGTACTGGCAGGTTATCAACGTTCCACTGGCAAAACTCTTGTATCTCTTGCGCTTTATCGTAATCCGGGTCATCCTCATCGGTAATCGGGCTAATCAGGGTTACACCTGCGGCAAGTATCGCCAGCTTTACCAGATTGAAGTCGGCAGAAACTACAGGGTCGAGGAGCATCCTCTCGTAAAGGTCATAGCCGTAATTAGCAGTGAGGTCATCAATGTGTTGTGGTAGGGCGCGATAATACGTGCCAAGCCAAGAGTAATAACCACCAGACACATATTCTTTGCGCGGGTCAACCTTAAATTTAAGGGGCTGTGGTTGGGGCGGTATAGGGGGCTGTACGGTGGTCGGTGTCGGCATTTACTTCACTGGCTGGTAGTTTTGCCACTAACTGCCAGCCGATGAATGCTCGACTATGCAAAATACAATTGACGTTCACACCCGTGAACAGAATAATATTACATAATGTTATTTATTTCGTCAATAGGTGTAAAAGTGCGATTTTTGCGTCCAGCGTAAAAATACCCGATTTTTAGGGCATTTTTCGCTGAAATGGCTTTACAAAGCGTGTGAAGCGAGATTTGAGACCCTTGTGTTGATACCTTTTTCTGCTGCAATAACCCTTCACGGGCTTTGTGATTTGTGGGTCACAGCGATTGTAAAGCCCGTCAGTACCGCTTGCGTTTGTTACTAGCATTATCACACCGTTTATATATTCACAGGCTTTGTACTGCGTGTTTTTATATTCGTGCAAAAATCTATTGTATTCTTATGTGAACAATACTATAATGCTAGTAACAAATACAAATTACTGATTACTGAAAGGACAACTGCAATGGGTGACACATTTGAGATTACGGTGAGCGGTGTAAAAATCGAAGGACAGTATTGCGGTGACGGTGCTTACGTAGCCTATGCACTTGAGCAGTATCAACTACCTGTTAGTGATGAAGTGCTTGATGCCATTGAAAATGCGTTGGAAGACGTAATCGGTGAGCAAGGTATGTTAGGGGATGTTTACTTTACCTATTACCGGGATTATCAAATGGTTGACGGTGAGTTGGTTGTTAGCCGCTCTCTCAAAGATTTTGAGTTTACCGTAGAGAAGTAAGAAAGGATTACTGCAATGCCTGAACAAATTACTTACTGGTTTGAATATCTCGATGAAAATGACGAAGCCCATAGTGAGGGTGTTGAAGGTTACAGCAATGCCTTAGCTAAGTTGGTTGAGCTATCCGAAAGACACCTAGCGGACGCACTGGTATTTGTAGAAAGCGATACTGAACCGAGTGGTGCTGAATTGGTTGGACAAACCACCTATGACGATGAAAGCGATATTTGGGGCTATAGCTTGCAAGCCCGTGACTGCTAAGAGAGGAGCAGGAGCGATGAAACGTATGAGCTTTGCAGACTACAAGATTGAACATAGCCGCTTACGTGCCTTGAAAAATGCTGCTGGAAAAACCCTTAGAGAAGCACAAGAAACAACCCGAATGCTAAAAGACGTAGGTGAACACGTAATAACCGGGATGTGGTTTGAGTTTGACCAAGCCGAGCAAAATCGGATAGAAGCAAAGAGACTTTACAAAGTGCTAGAGCGGGATTTGGATAACTTGTGCGCCAATTACCCCAGACTTGAGCAGAAGCGGATTTTTGAGAGTAAGTAACAAACTGATTACAGAGAGGAGCAGAAGCGATGAAGGATGTTATGTATTTGTTGAGCGTGAACTATGCTGACGGAAGACACTTTACATTTGAGTTCGATATAGCCAGCAATGGTGTTGAAGAACTGTTCTATAATTACTATAATGCCCGTGAGCAGCAAGGCTATCAAGCACTAAGTTTATTTATTGCCTCTGGTAAGAGCTTTGTGCCAATGCTTCTCTGGACTAAGGGTGGCAAGTTGGTTAATAACATTGCGCCAGTGAGCATCATTGAATAGAGGAGGGATTAAATGCTAACTGTAGTTTGCAAAGAGAAGCGGGGCATCCATACGGGCAGGTTGTTGGGATTAGTTTTGACGGTTGAACATACGGCGTGTAACTTGTCAACAACTTAATTACTTGATTTTTAATGTGCTAGTATATAAAATACTTTCTATCCGTAAATTTTTTATACAAATAAAAAGAAGGAAATATATGACAGCCACTACCAACATTACTATGAGAAATAAGCATATAGTTGGAAGAGATAGGTCTAGAGACTGTGTTAGAGACAATCACAATAACAAATATTTATCTTCTAAATACATATTAGAGACTTTCAAAATTTCTAGAACTTATCTTTCTATTCAAATAAGTGCCAACAACCTGACACCTTACTATGTAGATAGAGAAGCCAAACAGCTTGTTAAAGGTTCAAAGCAAGGAAAAACATCGTTTTTTTTAGAATCCCAAGTATTAGATTGGTTTGAGAAAAGGGAATTCTATACTCTTAAAAAAGATTAACTTACTCTAAGTATAATGACAAAAATGTTGTATATATGTCAGTGACTGAGGTCAAGGAATTTAATTTAGTATCGCACCCGGTGGAGACTTTGGAAGAAGCGAAAACCCTCTCAAAAGAAATGACTATCAAGACCTTAAAGAAAATCTTCGCCAGTAAGTAAATCCGAATTCTCCGGGTTATGTATCGGACAACCCGTTCCCATCCTTAGAAAGAACTCCTGTAGTGCAAGTTCCTCGACAGTGCCAGTAAAGCGCAATCCAGACGTGGTGGTGGCTACATAATCGGTAGCAGTAGCAGTGCTGACAGTCTCTACCTTAATGCCAAGCTCAGACAACTCTAGCTCTTTTAGCTGTATCTGCTCATAGGTTATAAGGCTACATACCAGACAATTTCTATAGTGCGATAATCCGAACTGTATGTTGTATCTTACCCACTCGGCAAGCAGGAATTTAACGTCTGGTAGCTTACTCATCGTTAAACTCATATGTCTCCGGGTGATGTGTCACACAAAGCACTGGCTTTGCATCTAGCCAATTTGCAATAGAGGATGCACTATGCCCCTCTCCTAATTGCGTTTCAGGAGTTCTCAAAAGATACCAGTACATTTTCGGGTCTCCTGTAATCCTAGATTCAAACGTGTAATGCCTGTCTGTGAATAGCTTCTGTTGCCTAGCTATCAAGTTTTGATATTCCTCGATACACTCTTGGCAATCCTGCTTCATCGCTGCCATAAGCATAAGCTGGTAATAAACCATCATGCCTAATTCAGTTTTAACTTTATCCTCATCCATCCTGTAATTCCATCCCGATATAGCCACTATTTATCCAGACTATCTTTACCCTTGCTGGCTTCCCGTCAAGCACTGTATCAACCACGTCACCCTCTTTGGGTAATTGCATCTTGTCATAGTGTAATTGAACCGTGTTTACCAATTCAAGGGTTAAGAAACCGTCTTTTGCAAAAGACCTAATCTTCCCGGTCAATCTTCTATCGGCATTGTTACTTGTATCCACTGCTTGCCATCCTTCTCTACTTTTTGAGCGTCATAGAACACAGTGCAGCCGCACCCTCTCAAGGTACATTTAGCCGACACCCTTAGCTCTCCGTTTATGTTAAATACCAGTAACACGGTATGGCGCAATCCCGTCTTTGGGTCTGGGTCGTGCTTCAACCTGTGTGCTACCTGCGCGATGCTAGGCAATTGGTTCATCAAAAAATCCTCTTGTTATTTGGCTTAGTAATCCTTCCCGCTTGCGGCATACGTAGCGGTGGTGTATTGGTGGCAGGTAAAGGTACATTCGGATTTGGTCTTGTACCACCTGCGGCAGCGTGGAACACCCGATACAGGTTTGGATTAAGCTCGGCGCAAGCCCATACCAGTGCGTCCATCCTATCCGGGCTATCCTCTCCGGGTAGCCAAGTGGTCATCTGACTTTCAAGCTCTGGGTAGTAGCCGATGTGATGGACACGACCTTGCTCGTACATACTGCTCACTGGTTCAGCGCGAGACCGCTTGCCTTGCGTAGCTTTTACCAGTTTGATAACTACGTCCTTGCCTATCTTTTTGCCATCCAACTCTACCGTTCTCAACGTATGCTCCACCATCAAGCCACCTTGATTGCTTTCAGCGATAATCGCATTTGCCATATATTCGTGGTATAGCTGTATAGCAGTGAGACCCCATTTGTACGGTGTGGCTACCATACTTGCGTCATTCATTATGTATATATGCTGATTAGCTCCGAGACCAGCCGTTATAATGCCAGTCTCGTTACTGCTATCATCAATCGCTGTAATAGACGGGTCAATCCCGATTACCAGTTTTACAAGCTGTGGCACTGCTTCCACCCGGTATTTATCAATGGTATCAATCGTCCATAATGCGCCGGGTGTATCATCAAGGATTTCAGCGTCTAGCTCTTGCCGACCTAACCTTGTGCCTTCGTACTTCTTGATAATATCGGTGAAGAAGCCTTCTGCAAGGTTAGCCCGGTTATCATAGGTGCTACCTTTAGTCAGGTAGGTATGCGGCATTTTAGTGAGTTCTCGGATTAGAGCATTGGGCTTTGGGGTGGTGGTGATGACGCATTGCGGGTTGTCTCCAAGACGCAATCCTAATTGCATCATGTCCCACGTATTCTGCATCCTCATATGTCGCCACGCGCCAAGCTCGTCAACCCACGCCCCATCGTGTTGAGGTCCGCGAAGGCGTTCTGGTTCTTCCGCGCTATAGGTAGTAGCGATTGCGCCATTCGCCCATACCAGTCGGCGTAATGATGGAATATAGCGTGGTTTGAACCAAGGAGGGCTACTCGCCATAATCCCTGACTCACCCTCTATCATTACGTCCCTAACATCGGCTGCGGTAGCTCCGACCAGTGCAATGCGTTTGCACTTTCCAGACCGCACCTGACTAATGACCCAATTTGCGCCAGTTTTCGTTTTCCCCCAACCTCTCCCAGATAGTATCAACCAATAACGCCAGTTACCTTGCGGTGGTAATTGGTTAGGTCGTGCTTGCACTTCCCACTCTACCCACCCGGTATCCTCTTTCTTAGGTGGCTCTAATGACCCTGCCAGTGCTTCAAGGTTATCTAGCTCTGTAAGGAACTGTACTAGCTCCTCTTTGGACATTTGCGAGATATTCACGGGTGTTACTGGTTATTACTGTTAGCTTGCAATCTAGCCAAGCGTTCGTTAATCGCATTGATGAGTTCGTCTTTGGTCATTTCGTTCGCTTGCACTTTTACGGTAGGCATATCATCAAACTCGGCTCTGCTTTCCTGTAGTATTAGGCGCAAGGCTTCTATGGCAGTAGTCCAAGATATTTTATCGGGCTTTAGGTTTTTCTCTGCTTCATTGAATATCTTGATAAACTGATTGAGTAACCCTCGCCTAATCTTTCGCGCTTGGTCTTGGTCTTTCTCCTTCTCTTTACGGGCTGCAATCCGCTCTCTCTCTAGTTCTTCGGCAACGCGAACCCGGATTTTATTTTGCCAGCCGTATTTTGCCGACCAATCGCTGATTTGACGTATATTCACGGTAGGCACTGCGATACCTTTTGCCCTGTCAGCTTTGAATTTCTCTTGTAGCTTTACTTGGCTTCGGGATGCGCCTAACGCCCAATACGCTTCAA
The DNA here is from genome assembly GCF_030389965.1 of Candidatus Chlorohelix allophototropha. Classification (NCBI taxonomy): domain Bacteria; kingdom Bacillati; phylum Chloroflexota; class Chloroflexia; order Candidatus Chloroheliales; family Candidatus Chloroheliaceae; genus Candidatus Chlorohelix; species Candidatus Chlorohelix allophototropha. The sequence continues at coordinate 1,832,208 of NZ_CP128399.1, read as the reverse complement.
AGGCTTGCTGTGAGCGTTCGGTTTCTACCACTACCGTATGCTTTTTTCTTCCCATACCGTCCCTTTATTTCAATCTCACAGTGCAAGAGGTGTCTTGGTTGTAGTCGTAACAGGTGACACTTTGCACTTGTTTACCGGGCAACATCACAGCTATAGCAGTGGCAGGTGTTACAAGCGGGTAGGCAGTTGGCAGTGGCGTAATGGTAGCAATCGGGGTCGTGGTTATCTCTCGCTCTATAATCCGCTCTGGTTGTGTATAGGAGAGTAGGTATCCAGCCATCACAAAAGCAGTGATGAGCAGGAAGCCTATTACGATGAAAGCGGTGGTATTCACTTTGGGATTACTTGTCATAATGTCACCTGTAGGTTCAAAATTTGGGTAAAGGTGTCTAAAAAGACACCCGCTACAAAGCCCGTGAAGGTACTTGATTTAAGACGGTTGTATGGTTTTACCTTTTTTCTTTTTGCCACCTGTTGACAGGCTTTGTGGTGAAGGGTTATTTTCGTGTAATCGCTCATACTTAAGCTCGGCGTTATAGGCATGAGCCATTCGATGTAGGCTTGCAAGGATATGGTCTTTAATCCTTTGACTAGCGTCATCGGGAATTGAGATTTCAATCACCATTGGATAGCTCTCCTTTTATTACCTGCTCACACAGCTTGAGCAGCATTTCAGCGGGTTTGTCTCCAAGCACTTGCTTAACCATATCTGCTTCATCGTTGGTAAACATAAGAGCGACACGGTAGTAGCGGGTCTGGGCTTCGACAATTTTGCGTTCCTCAACGGTTTTAGCTTCTTTGAGCAGTGCTTCTCGCTGACGAGATAACTCCACTGCCTTCTGGGTCATAGCGGTAGCACTCTCCATCCCTGCGGCATCGGTGTGAGACCTTGCCATTACTGAATTGACCCCTTCTTGGATGAGTTGCTTTTCTTCCTCGTTGAACTTCTCTGGTATCCAAGCATCACTGAATTCAGCGTCAAGCAGTGCGTCAGGCGCAGCAATGTCAGTGAGCAAGCGGTTAAGCTCCACGTCATCGAGCATCAGACTTTCAGCCGCCCAATCCAATGCGCCTAACTTTTGAAGGTCTTGGAGAATGTCGATTTCCAAGTCAATGTCGTGAGTGCCTCGCGCCCGGTTATGGCGAATAGTGGATATACGGGCTTGCTCATAGGTCATCGTGGTATAGACGACAGGTATTTCCTTGAAGCCTAGCACCTGCGCCGCTCTCCACCTATGCTCACCGTCCACAATCTGCTTTAGGTCTTTGTTCACCAGAATGGGCGTAGTGAAGCCATCTTCTTCCATCGAACGGATAAGAAGCTCAAAATCTTGCTCTGATTGACGGTTCGGATTGTAGCCGTTGGGCGAGATGGACATAATAGGGACGTACTCTACTGCTACCTTTTTCAAGGCGATTGCTTTTTTCTCAATCTCTTTTTTACCCTTATTAAGAGCGCGTTTTGAAACCACACGCTGTTGAGTTTCGGTAGGCGTGAGATTAGTCTCCTCTTGCTCAACATCGTCACTATGGTCTTTTTTAGGGTTCAGAACTTTACTCACTGGTTACTCCTATTTCTTAAAAGCTAATGATTGAATTTTCTGGGCGGTATAGTTACCTTGCTTGCACAATCGCTCAATGCCGACAGCAAGGCGGGTGGGCGATAGCTCCATACCAATGAATTGCAAGTGCAATTTATCGGCAGCTAAGGCAGTGAGACCTTTACCAGTGCAAGGGTCAAAGACCACCTGATTGGTCGAGGTGTTCTTTTGTAGCACTGCTAAGGGTGTATCGGCATCATCAAGTCCGGTGAAATCTCCAAGAATAGGGATGGAGAACTGGTATTTGGTATAGGCAAGTAGGATAGCTCGGCGGGTTCGGTAGTAAGTGATTTCCCATCTTCTAGCTAGTTTGTACTGGTTATGGTTCAGGGCTTCGTGGAGTTGACCTTCCCACTTTGCGCCCATTTCGACAAAGACGATAGGGACTGCTTGCAAGCTATCGGCAAAAGCGGCTAGGAAAGCGGCGTAATCCACTTGCCGAGATAACCCGGCTTTGGTTCTAAACCCGGTAGCTAAGGCTGCTCCCCAAGGAGGGTCGGTATAGACAATATCCGGTCTAAACCTGCCAGTGGCTAAGAACCGCTCGGCGTGGTTTTGCTCAATATCACCGCAACATAGGAAGTGTTTACCAACTTGCCATATGTCACCGTAATCCACTGCTACTGTTTGAGCGGTCATTCAGCTTCCTCTTTCTTTAATCCTTGAAGGTAAAGATAATGATAGTTTTTAGTGGCTGGTTTATAAGGGATGAACCCGATTGCTAGATACAGTTTGGATGAGTGTTGGTTTGCCACAACTCTAATTTGCTTGTGTCGATATTTTTCAATTTCAAGGTGAGTGATATGGGTAAATATTCCATTGTGTCTATAGTCAGGTAAGACGTAATTACTTGCTAGTAACACATAGCTTTTCATATCAGCGACAGCCGAAAACCCGACAACCTTATTTCCTTCATCCAATGCTACAAACCATTCTCTGTTATCATCATCGTATGGCGGGTAGCCATCCAACGCATTTATAACTTTGCGGTTAGCTAGAAACTGTCCTAGCAATGGGTAAAAAGCTACGGATTTATTATTAAGAGTGGCTATTCTAAAATTGGTTGACATAGTTCCTCCAATAAGGCATTTTGTAGAACTTTGTCAATGAATAGCCAGATATTTTAACTGGCTCTGTGATGTCTTTAGACCAGTCTAAATAGAACGGGTCATCGGTATCGGTTACAACCCGTTTGAAGGTAGGAGATGTTCTAGGTTTATTAAAGTATTTATGTCCTAGCAAACTCTCAAGCTCCAAGTGTTGGACAAGGTTTGGAATCGGTATGTAAACCCGACAGGGCTTTTTAATTACAAAATGGTGGTAAAAAGTGATAAGAGTTTCGAACATTGGTCTTGGACGACCCGGAGTAAATTCTAAGGTAGAAATTCCCCAATCATAAACAGCTTGCCAGAGTTCAATTGGAAGGATTGTAGCCCAAAAGCCGCTCATAGTATCACGGTAAATCCACCTGTGTCCCTGTTCTTGCAAGGTAGCAGTAACAGGCGCAAATGACATAAATGTGAGTACCACTTCAAGGTTGTTTGATTCTAGGGCTTCAAGTATTTTTAGGGCAGTGTCTAAAAAGCGTGGGGTCAATTCTATATCATCTTCAATCACAAGGTGGTGCGTAGCATTAGGATTAAAAGCATTAGCCGCTCTTAATCCTTGACGTGGATACCAACCACCCGGATAATCGTCCACTACTAGACTTGGCGTAAAAAACCTGTCGAAGTTAGGGCTACGTTCAATCTGGTCGTTTAGCTCGGCTTGTAGTCCCATCGCATAAGGCAATCTAGCAGGATGAGTAATAATGGCAATAGAAAGACTTACCACGTTGGCTTACCTCCCCACTTACCAGTGCCGGGTCTAAAGAACTCTGGCTCTACTTCGGGTAGCAGCCACACCTTTTGATGGAAGGGGTCTCCGTTGTAACAGCCTTCCGCTAACTTCTTCCAACTGCCAGCATTGCCTTGACACATATAGCAAGGTGTGACCTCTGGCAATGGGTAGGTACTGTGAACAGAATGGGTTGATACAATCCGGGTGGAAGCGTAAATAGCGCGGTCTTTAATCCATTGTGGAGCGGTATCAATACAGGTGCGTTTGAAGCACTGCTCCCACGTTTCGCCTACTTGACGGTAGGGCTGCACCACTCTTTTACCGTAGTGAGCGGCAGTGCGTGTTCCGGGTAATCGCTTGCACACCTTTTCAAACCATTTGGGAAACGCTCTTTCAGCCATTGCAAGGTGTTCGACACCAGAAGCATTCATAGTCGGTGGGGCAATGCGTAGGTTTTTTCTCGGCACACCAAGCCGATACATCACGTCATAGGCACTGTTGTAATCCCACTTATTGTCAGATAGGGCTTTCCAAATATCCCCATCCGACCAGTCGTAAATCGGGCGCACATTGGCAACGCCGTATTCGTTTTCTTTGGTGATATGACCACCACTGGAAAACAAGCCGTACATCCTAGCCCTGCTCTCTGCTACCCTTAATCCGATTACGGCATAGAGCTTTTTACCGGGCGCAGGTGGAAAGCGTTCTGGGATGGTCATTCGGGATATGGACATATCGGGTATTTTGTATGCCCTAGCCGGTGGCTGGCGAACCCATTGTTCAGGGTCGAGGAGCGGGTCAAAGACCCACCAGAAAGGTTCTTCCCGGTTGAATACATTTAGGATAGGCTGGCAAGCATAAATCCAATGGAAGGAAACTTCGGGGCGTTTTGCAATCCGCTCGGCATATTCGAACGTGCCGGGAAACATTATTTCCTCGTCACGCATAATGACTTCAACGGGTAATCGGTTGGTTATACTTGCGGCAATGATACAAATCTCAAGTGCGACCCCGCTATCCTTCCCACCTGAAAAGGATACGACTATCCTGTGTCCTTGCTCGTATAGCTCGACCATTCTACCGATAGCAGCGTCCCAGACGTTCTCACCTGTTTTTAGTCGTGGCATATTCGGGGGTCTCCTCGTCTGCATCGGCATTTTGTTCTTCGATGGCAGGTGCTTCTTCTTCTTCGCCTTTCAAGCAGTATCGGATAAACTCACGTAGGCTTGAGTTGGTGGCTATCCCGGTCTCGGTGTCCAGTTTCAAAAATTGCACTGATTGAATGAAATAGGGTGTCAAGGTGATAATCTTCTCGTTTTTGTCCCGGATTAGGTCAATCAGTGTTTGCACGTTCTCTTTCCTAATCCCGCTAATAATCCACTTAGTCATTTATTACTCCTCTATAGGTTTGTTTAGCGTGGTGAACAGGGCTTGCATATCCCGGCTAAAAGCTTGCATTTGTTCCAGTGGCACAGCCTTATACTGTTTTAAGGCTTCCAACCCGGAAGCCATATCGCCGATTGAAGAAGCTACCTTAGAAGCGGTTTGGTAGAAAGCGGTGGCATTATCCAATAGGATGGTCTCATCAATCGGGTCTGGTAGTGGTGGCGCAGGTATCTTCGCTGGCATTTCGGGCAAGCGAGATATAGCAGGTATCGCTGGCACAACTGCCAGCCAGCCGATAAACTTGCGGCGGTTCAAGTGCATCCTCCAATGTGGCTGGTACTGGTAACAATTTAATTATCTTAGAACGGTTGTTCACCCTTGTCAATAAGATGTTCACAATGGTAAACTAGAGGGGCAAGGCAATCGGGTTGTCTTGCGTAGTAGAGTGATATACACAGCTAATAAGTGCCATAGACTACCTTAGCCGGGTGGTCTTTTTTTGACACAAAAAAAGGTCGGCTATTACCGACCCGCGCAAGCTCTGATTTACTTCTCCAGCTCTTTGCGGTCAAAATACTCGGCTTGGGCTGCAAGGAACATCGAACCGTGTTGGCTATTAGGGTTTGTCGCAAACCACACGGCATAATCTTTAATCTCGTCTAGCACAAGTGCTAACCACTTGCTTACAATCTGCTCAACGTCCTGTTGGGTTACATCGAGACTGGTCTTCCAAAAGACGTTCCCGCTCGGTTGCGCTTGCAATAACCTCTTAGCCATATCGGTCACATTGGCTTCAAACTCAATCCGGGTAAGCATAACGTGATTTTCACATCCCAGACCCTCATCTTCTTTTTTACCGATAGGCATACCACACTCGGCGCAATAGGCTGTTTGTTTCATTTCTCTAATCCTCTTACTCCACTTTCCAAACCAAACTTTTCAATCCGTCCTGCAATTCTTTACCCTTGCACTTGGAGAAGGCAATCCACGCTTGATGCCAATTCTGATAATTTGCTTCTGCAATCGTGGCATCGGTGAAAAGCGCAAACTCAATCGCAATCGGGTCTATATCCCGGTAAAGGGGGCTACCGATTAGCAATCCTAACGTCCCACTACTGATTGCCCTAACGTCAAATTGTACCTGCTTCATCGTTCTACTCCTCTAGTAGTCTGGGTTTAATATTGTGTGCCATTCCTCACCACAGCCGGGATATGCTTTACCTGTTTTGTCCACCCGTCTTGTTCGATACACAATCCCGGTTTCACTTTCAAACGTCCCGATTATTTCTACCCGATACTTTAGAAAGGTTCGCACTATAAATACTGTCTGCATCGCTCCTGCTCCTCTCTAATAAAATATTTCATCGTCAACTGGTCTTGGGTTTAAGCGTTCTTCTTCTGCAATCTCGGCTTCGATTTGTGCAATCCTTCTAGCCTGTCGTTCCTGATAAAAGTAATACCACTCAGTTGGATTACCTTGACTATCAATAACGTCCGGGTAATGTCGTGGCTCTAGCAGGTTTTCGTGTCCATCTTCGCAAACCCAAATATCGGTATCCTCACCATAGCCCCCTCTCCAAGAGAGGGGCTTACCACAATTTTCACAGCTAAACATCGCTCCTGCTCCTCTCTACTTTTCAGCAGTGTTAAACCACGTCATATACGGCAGGTTGTCAAAATCTATCGTGCAAGGTCTGGTCGGCTTCTTCGCGCTATATGGTCGAAAGTGCTTGCAATCCACTACAGAAGCGGCTTTGTTAAAATAGTGTCCTGCTCCCGTCTGGTATCCGATAACTACGGTGGTCTTACCACATATCGGGCAAGTTACTTTCAGGGCTTCGGGGATGTTTCGGTCAATCTTCTTCCAAACGATAGTCATTGTCTTTGTCCTTTCCTAATCAGTAATCAGTAAATATTGTTACTAGCATTATATAACTGTTCACATAGAAAAGCAATATACATCCACACGAATATAAAAATACGCAATACAAAGCCCGTGAAGCTGTGAACCCTGTCATAATGCTGGTAACAAGCGCAAGCGGCATTGACGGGCTTGTGAACGCTTATAACCCACAAACCACAAAGCCCTTGAACACCGATTGCAAGGGGAAAAGGTACAAACATACCACCCTTAAAAATCGCTTCACACTGTTTGTAAAGCCATTCAAGCGAATTAGGGGTCTAAAATCGGGTAAATTTACGGATTTGATAAAAGAGAGGAGAAATAAAATTGCTACGGGCTTGCTCAACCGTAGCAATTGTCAGAAAGGAAACGAACAATGATAAGGAGGGGATATTAGTCTAAAAAATCGTTGAACACCCTTGCAATCTGCTCCACTGCCTGATTGATAGTAGGAAATAGGGTTTCAAGCACTGCCACCCGCGCTAAAATAACATCCTCAATCATCACTTCTAAATCCACAATCCAAGCGGGTGTCCCATCGTCAATTATGGCGGGTTTGGTGGCTGGCGGGAATTCCTGCACCAGCCCGGTAAATACTTTCTCAAGATAGCTCATCCTAATTGTTCCTCACATTTTTAGAATGGCTACCACCACGCACTCCTCCGGGCTGTATTAGCCCGTCCAGCATATGCACTGCTTTGTGAAGCGTATCAAGCTGATTACCGAGAAAGGTTAAGGCGAGGGATTGTATAGCCAGTCGGTTGAAGTCAGCAGGTTTAATATTCTTTGGGTTTTCAGGCATAATGGCTAAGGTACTGGTCTCAAGCACTCTTGTTAGCAAGCTGTGACTTTCCACCACGTTAAACCAGAAGGCTATATCTCTAGCAGACGTTTTGATGTTCAATCTAGCCAACGGTGGGCTGGATTTAAGGATGGAAGGATGGATAACCGGGATGGCTACATCCCAACTAAAACGGTTCACTTCTCCACTTGGATTGTCCATCATAGCCTTGCTAACTTCTACGATTATGGGCTTTACACCGATTGCGGTATAGAAGAAAGGCAATGTGCCTTTACTAATGGTTTCCACAAACCCGCCACCCATAACTTGATATGCGCCTGTTTTAAGAACGCTGGCAAGGCTGTTGTAGTCGGTGGTCATCTTCCACTTGCTATCCTCTCCTCTATCGAAGGGATTACCAGAAATATCCTCACTGTCATTGCTCATCTTTTTACTGCTCCTTCTGGTCTAACTTTTCAATGTCTTGTGGCAAGTAATCGCCCTTTATATACTTAGCCCCTTCCCACTTCAACATTGCTTGCGCGGTATCTCTTACCTCTTGCGGTAACTTAGCAGAACTGGCTGGCGCATCGGTGATTGCGTTCCAATCAAACATCGGGGCTAGTGTGTCGGTTGCTTTCTTAGCAAGCTCTAACGTTTCAAAGCTGATATTCATCATCCGACCCGTGTTAATGTGGGTCATCACGTATCGGTTACTGTCGCCTAGAACTTGCGTCACAGCGATACCATTGTTTTTGTAAAAGCAGTAGGTGTCCACCATCCCAGAAGCCGTAGCTACCGGGATGGTCTCAAACATTGTCGGGAAGGCTGGTAGTTCAATCTTTTTACCCATTAGTCCCACCTCATAGCGGCTGCAAATGCGTGTTCCAACTCGACTTCACTTGCGTCCATCAGAAGGATTGCCCCTTGATACGCTTCTCCACCACAGCCCAACAATAGTTTTTGAGTCCCAGATAGTCCGTAAAACACGGCATCAACGCTACATCCCGGACTATGTACCTCGCCTACCAAGCGGTCATCGCCATCGTTCAGCAGATACACTTTGAGGAACACCCGGCAGGTGGTATGGTGGGATGGACAATTCTCCTCCATTGTTTTACCTAAAAATCCGTTCCCGTTTACCACTGGCTCAATCCTGTAATCTGACTCATTCCAGTGAACCTCAATGGGCTTCCACGTCCCTTTCTGGTTAGCTTGCTCCCCTAACTTCTCAACCAATGCTTTCATTTCGGTATAATCGCGTTCTGGTAATTCCATCTATTTACTCCTCAACCATTAACTAAGGTTTTAATCTTCCTGTTACCTACAAGGTGTTCAGCTTCGCCTACAAGCGGGGCTACAAACTTGGCTACCACTAAGCGGTGGCAAGTATCCAAATTCGCACAGCCACATAGCAGAATTACATTCTTCTGCTTCAATAGGTTAAGCAGTAACGGATAGCCTTCTGTCGGGTTTACGATTTCAATCGCGCCACCCTTCTTATAGTTTTTGTTGCCGAGTTGTCCGCACCACTGGTAATGCTCTTTTAGGTAGGCTTCAAGGTAATAACTTCGCCATCCCGGATAGGCAGATGTAGGTCTCCACCTTATGTCTAGTAAGATTGCGCTCTTAGCAAGTGCAATCTCCTCAAGCTCTACCGTCCCGGTGGTCGTGGTGTATCCAAGCGTGTATAGCTTATTCTTCATCTTCCGGGTCTTCTTCCTCGTCTTCCGGGTCATCATCGTCATCGCCACCTGTATGCTGCTCGGTGTAATGGCTGGTGTATTCTTCTTCTTCCTCAAACTCCTCACTGCAAACGTCACAGATGTAAATGGTTACTTCTTCTACCGCTCCACCTGTACAATCGGGACAGCTTATGTCATCCTGTTTTGAAGCCATCCTGTAGCAGTTAGGGCATTGGTGATTGCTCCCGGTGTTGCTGTTATCCCGGTTAAATACCTCACCGCAATTGCCACACTCATACAAAGGGGTCTGCACTTCGCTTTCTTCAAAAAGCCCGTCACAGTCTTGACACTTATACCGGGTGTCTTGTGTTGCATCAGGTACTTCCTGCTCGTTATCACTGTTAGCCATATGCTTCTCGCTTGCTTCTATCGTCATTGTTCAATCCTTTCCTATGCGTTTCTAAATTCCACCTTCCAAGGAGAGCAATCCAAGTGATACCTGCTCTTTACCATTCCGGTGGTCTCTACTTGACTGGTAAAGCCACGCATCACGTATAGGTGTAAATCTCTTGTATCCATACTTATTTCACCCTTGCATCGGGCGCAGGTATGGCTACGTCTTACCGCTCGGTGGATTTCAATCAGGTATCCATCGTGTTTTAGAAATTGCGTGGCTTTACCACCGAACTTTATGTTGTTAGGGTCTCCCGCGAGACCCCAATGGGTTGAAGGGAAAGTCGCTTTCATTGAGCTACCATCTTTCACTGAAGTCTTCCATCCAGACAGGTAATTCAGGTTTGGTAGGTTCTGGTAGGGCGTTACGGCTGGTAAAACTCAATCCGGGTCTAACACCCATATGTTCTGCGGTCATATCACCGATTGCAAGCACTAACTTAGTCAGCGTGGGCTGCGATTTTAGCAGTAATCTTCTACCGCAAATCGGGCAATGCCACTCGTCATAGCCATCGCTGTTAGTACCGACCAGTTTCATTTCGTGCATCTTATTGGACATTCACCCACCTCATACAAGTTTGTAGCAGATGGTCATAGTCATCGCTGGTCGCTTCATCAAAGAACTCTTGGATGGTCGCGGCTGGTACTCCGTCATTATGTAGAGCCTTCTTTATCTTAAAAAGGATTACATAAGCGTTCCCATTCTCACCTGCTAATTGGACGGTTATGTGTGGATACTTCACTTCATTGACCTTAGTCGAGGTTTGTTCGTCCATCTTCCTATCCTTTCTGGTTGGCAGGGGCTTGGTAGCCCCCAACCACTTCTTCGTCACCCAAAATTCAATTCTGAAAGGTTGGTTATTTACTTCACGGCTGTACCCTCCACAAAGGTTTTACTTAGCAGTGCTACGGCAGCACTACCGCTCTACTTAATCACTTTACCGAAGCAATCTAGTCGCTCGGTCTTTACCACAACTTCATCCACCATTACGGTGTGGGCATAAGTGATGTGTCCGTACTGCTTCTCGTATTGGCGTTTCTTCTCAAGGCTTGGGTGTGCTTCACGCAAAACTCGCATACTAAACTTGATGTTTCTGCATTTCTTGTCTGCGCTATTGCGGGCGGCAAACTGTTCATAGGTAAAATCTAATGGGTTGTCACTCAAAACTTTTTCGGCTGCTCTTAGTTCATCGGCAGCGGCAATCAGTTCATCATTCAATTTGGTGTATTCGGTCTTGTAGGTTTCATAACTCATTCTGTTCACTGTTGTTGTCCTTTCATAATCAGTAGTAAATATTGTTACTAGCATTATATAACATTCACATATAAAGTCAATAGATTTATACCAGTGAACATAACGAGTTTTTGAAAAGTCATTCCTGACTGATTGAGAATATGTCCTGCATCCCGGTATCTGGCTGCTCCTCTCCTTTTTGGATGGAGACTACCCGGTAACTTATAGCGGCTTTATTGCTCTGTAGTACGGTCAATGGGAGTAGCAGATTAAGGCTGCTATAGGTGCGTCCATCCTTGCCCCTTGTGGTGGCTTTCGCGGCATCCATCCTTTTATAGTCAAGGAAGGTAATTACCTTTTTGAGCTTTTCAATGTCTAGGATGTGCAAGGTCTGGGTGAAGGTGTCGAAGTAGTAAAGGTATTTTGCTTGCGTCCTGATAAACGCTCCCACTATACCTTGCTCAAAATCCTCTATCAGTTCTAGGGACAGGTTAAGGGTCTTTGAGATTTGCTGGTCGCAAATTACCAGTACATCTTGCCCGTCAACTTCTAAATCAATCCCTCGTCTTTGGTAATCCCGGATATGGCTATAGTCTGTTACCTTACACCCTTGCAAGCGCAAGTGTTCAATAATCCGCTTTATTTTGCGGTAGTGCATTGCCGCATCGTCCGCAAAGTTTCTAGGCTGCACCATTTACCTCACCCTCACCCTCTTGCAATAGGCTTTACAACCTTCAATAAAAGCCCGATAGTCGGCAAGCTGTTTATCCCAACCTGCTCCCGGATTTTTTGCTGCCAACTTTTCAAGAGCAGTGAGACAAGCGTCTGATTGTGTGATGGAGACCCCTATATGCTCCCATCGCACGTTGACCCCGTTTATCGTCACTCCGTCACGGTCATTGGATATTTTGGACTGGTCCAGTACCCACCTGTATTCAGGTCGTTGCACTAAGGGTTTAATAGCCATCGTTTTATTCCTTTCTATTGCCAATCATCGGGCAATGGATAAATTGCAATCTCAATTCGGGGGAACTTCGGGTCAATGCGTGGTAGTTTGAACCAAACTTCAAGTAGGTCATCATTCCTCAAAACCCCTGCACTAACCATTCCATCAATAAAGGCTTTTAAGTCCAGATTAGATGGGTCGTGGTGGTTTGAGTGGTTAATGTAAACCGCTCTTACCGTCATTAGAGCTTTTTCAAGGCGAGGTGGTTCTCCACCCTTTAGAGCTTCTAATGCCTTTACCCTGCCGAGTTCTTTGGTATGTCGCTTGTAATCCCGGTAAAGGAAGTCAACCATATCGCTTGTCTCATTGCGGGATTTGATTTGAAACTTCCAACTTAGCTCACGGTGATTCTGTACTTCCGGGTAGGCTGGTAACTTTATGATTAGCTCTGGCAATAACTTCATCGGCTTAATCCAATACGGCACACAGGTATTCATAACACTCGTTACATACCTGTATCGTCTTCTCAGTTTTGTCATCGAAATACAGCATCGCCCACCCACTCGGAGGCGTAGTGCTATTGCACTCGGCGCAAGTTTTACCCTTGCGTGTCTTTGGTTCAGCAGGTTCAGGCTTGGACTTCCTTTCCACCCTCTCGGCGTATTTCGGATTGTCCTTTAAGAAGATGCTCAACTCCTCAAGAAGAATGTATCGCTTGCCATCCCGGATTATCCGGGTCTGCAATTTGTTCTCCGCGATATATCGCACTGTATGGACTGATATACCGATAAAATCAGATGCTTCCCTAACCGTCATAGGGGTCTCTGTTTTTTTACTCATCGCAAAGCCTCACTTCGATACCGCTCTTGCGAACCTTCTTTAGCCACTCCTCGTCAACTTGCTTGCTCCCATCCTCACCGTCATAGCGGATGTAATCAACCAACATTATGTAAGACCAGAAGCATAGGCGCGGTTCGTACTCAACAAACTGGTATTCTCCTGTGTTGTTTACGGTGTAACTAACTCCTCCGGGTCTGCTCCTCAAATAGACCCCTGTCCCGGCTACTTCAATGCAATCGTCAATCGGGATGGTATCGAACACCTTGAAGGCACAACTAAACTCGGCGTGGTTGAATTCGTCAATGTGGCTATGTGGCGTTTTACCTTGCAAACACCCGTCAGTAGGTTTGGTCAATTGGAAGTAGTTTTTGATGTATCCTCTAGGATGTGCAAAGACCATTCGGCTAAAGCCCGGTGTCAGCATATGGAAGGGAAAGGTTTTCGGTACTCTCCTGCTCACCCCTTGCTTCGCTACTTCCATATACCAGTCGCTTGCATATGGGTAGTGTTCTGCTCCTATCCAAATGTAAACATCGACCAGCGGTTTTGCATCGTCATAAGCCGGGTCGTGTGGCTGCACCACCTCGACCCCTAGAGCAGTTCGGCGCGTCCTAACTTCTAATCCTTCCCGGTCATAGCGTGGAAACACCACAGCCTTATTTATCAGGTCTAAACCGTCCGGGATGGGTAAAGGCGTGTCTATCACAAACTTATACCAAGGAGTACCGTTCTCACTTGTCGGTGTAATCAGGTAGGCTGCGTCTTGTTTGCGCTTACCACAGCCCCTTTCATCCACTTCAATCATTGTCATAGTCCTTTCTATAAATCAGCAGTATGTTTGTACCTTTTTCTCAAAACACCACCCTTCACGGGCTTTGTGGTTTGTGGGTTTTAGGGTTTACAAAGGTTTTCTAGGCTGGTTGCGCTTAAAACGCGCTTTGTAAACCCTCAAAAATGCTAACCTTTCACGGGCTTTACAATGCGTGTCAGCTAAATTGCACTTTTAAGGCTTCAATCAGCTTGGCTATAATCGGGTAGTTCGGCTTGTGCTTGGAAGCCTCTTTCAAGTGGTCAAGGCAGGATAGGTCAATTTCCTCGACCACTTCTTGCGCTGGTTCTAAGGCTTCCAAGTCAGGTACGTCTAATTCTCGGACTACCGCTTGGACACCCGCTTGGATACCACGCTGTAAAGCATCGGCTACCAATTCAGCAGTTATTTCAGTGCCACCCGCTGCAAGCTCGGCAAGGCGTTTTAAGGCGGCTGGTTTGAGTCTGGGTAATTTGCTGGCTGCGCTCTTGCTTACCTTCCCGTTGCTAATCTGCTCTACCAACGGTTCAGGTAGCAGTGCTAGTTTGGTTACACCATTTAGTTCGTTCGGCATTTTGGAGAGTGCGGCTGCTAGTTCGTGCTTCTCGTACTGCTTCAACAACCTGCTCATTGCCGCTACTTCCATAAACCAATTGTTTTGGCGCACCAAATTCCGGGTCAGCAGTACAAGGTCGCTTTGCTTCCCATCCAGAACCACTACCAATGCGTCAATGGTCTCCCACCCGGCAGCTATGGCTGCTGCTACTCGGTGTCTTCCATCAATCAAATCGAACTCTGTACCTCTATCGTTGACGATTATCGGGTCAAGTTGTCCAAGCAGTTTGAAGCTGGCTAGGATAGCTTTTACGTGTCCAGCGTCTATTTCATCCTCTTTCGGTAAAGCAATGCTACCGATTGATAGTATTGCTTTGTCATAGGTGGGCGGGTTAGGCAGTTCAAAATCTATCTGCAATTGCGCTATATCTTTGAGTCTGTTCTCACTCAACGTTACGTCCATTTTTTTATTTCTCCTCCTCTACGGGGCTAAATTGTTTAATCACTACCCACTTGCTACCGCAAGCTCGGCAAGTATGTAGGTCTTTTACTTCTATGGTCGCTTTCGGGTCGGTTATGTCTCCATACACTTCTTGGTCATTGGCAGGGGTCAATTCCCAACAATCTAGGCACTGGTCGCTACCAACCATAAAGGGATAAAATTCGTGCGAGATTTTATTTAAGGCTTCTGCTTCAACCGTACTCATCAACCTTGCAAGCTCAAGGCTGTGTAAAGCTTCTTCGGTAATCTGGTCAACGGGCAATATCCCGGTGGCTTTCAAAAATGCTTCCCCGAATTTCTTACAGGTGGCAGCGACCACCTCTCCCGTATTTATGTGTCGTAAAAATAAGGTAGTCATTGTTTGCTCCTATCTTTCAGGTAAAGGATTAAATTCATTAGGATTACCAATAGGGCTATCGCAATTCCAATGTCCATTGGTTCGTCCTTTCTATCAGTAAATTGTGTTACTAGCATTATATCTTTATTCACATAGAATGTCAATAGATTTATACCTATGAACAGTAAATCCAAAAAAAATTCATCTGCCATCCTTATAATCCGCAAAGTCGAACCGACCTTCTAGGTAGAATAGTTTTTGTGTCCAGTGTTGCTTCCCATTGGTATTCTTCAAGCATTTCAAGGTGGACTCCTCATCCTCTCTGGTTAGTGCCATCACAAGGTTAGCAAGGAACTCGGTGGCAGCACTGTTGCGACCACTACCCAACGCTGGTTCTGGTGGGCTATCCGGGTCGCTTTGTCGTTTGTTTATCTGGCTGGTCATCAGCATTGCAGATTTGGTCTTTAGTGCCGCATCTTTCAAATCCGATAGGTTTCTCGCTACCTTCTCACTTTTAGTAGCACCAAACATCTTCTCCGGGTCGGCTAATAGGTCAATATAATCCACAATCACCAAATCAACCCCATAGCCAGTCTTGGTCAATAACCACTTGTGTCGGCGTAATATTTCTTGCTGTATTTGTAATCCCGTCCATCCCGGACAAAATACGTAATCCAACCTACCTTCCCATTCAGCGACATCATTTGCCAGTTCTACTACATCCATTCGTTCCATTTCGTCAAGCAGATTTTCGCTTACCTTATACCCGGATAAGCCCTTTAGTCGCGCGTATTGCCGCTCCTCAAGCTCCTCTTGCAATAGCTCATTGTGGAAGAACACCACATTCAAACCTGCTTCTGCGTTGGCTTCCGCTACGTGTTCAACAAAGCTGGTCTTACCTGTCGAAGTGTAGGCAAGCAGTAAAGCAGTGTTGCCCCGTTTCAATCTCGCTCTGGGCGGGTTGTATATCCCTTGCCGCTCCTCAAATGTTCCAATGCTCCCGTCCAGTGACCGCAATCCAAACCTAACCGGGCGATGGTCAACCTCTCTGGTAGTAGTGGCTGCAAGCTTATGGGCGTTTTCAATCCGCTTTTCCTGACTGGTAAAATATTCTCCATCCAAACCTGATTGCCACCACCCGGCAAGCTCTCCCACTTCCTCAAGTGCGTCTGCAATCACCTCGCCTACCTTCGTGTTCTTTGGTAGCTCGGCTGCACTGATTTTAGAACCTATCCTGATTAACCTTCTCAACGCGCTATAGTTCCTAACTATGTCGGCGTAGTATTCAACGTGGACAGGGGTCGTGGTAGCTTTCATCAACTCTAAAATCATACTGGCAGGTACTTGACCCTCACCTGTGCCTAGTTTGTTCGTGGCGCGTAATCGGTCTCGGATGGTTATTAGGTCGGCAGGTTGGTTTTCAAAGTAGAGTTCGTAAATGGTCTGATAGAGGGTGGCGTGTTGGTTAAAGAAGAAGTCAGCGTGGTCTAGTTTGGTGGCTACCTTTACAATCCCTTCCCGGTCTATCAGCAGTGACCCGATTACGGCTGCTTCCGCTTCTTGGCTATGTAGCAAGGGGGCATTGATAGCCGGTTCGTCTTTGCGCTTCTTTTGCGCTTCGTTAAAATCAGCTACGTATGGCATATGCTTTCTCCTTAGCCCACTTCAACTTTGCTTGCACTCTTTCAAGCTGGTCGGGTAAAGCTCCCGCTTCTTTCAAGCCCTCAATTTGCGCTTGCAAGAAATCCGGGTTGTCATCTTTACCGGGTCTAAACGTTCCTAGCTCTTTGGGATAGTCAGCAGGTGCTACGGGCTGCTCCACTACGGGCTTGTTGGCTTCCCACCACTTTACCTTGAAACCGTGTTCCGCCCAACTCTTAAGTATAGCCGAGATATACGCCCACTTGCGCTTGTTATTACTGGCTGCTTCTTTGGTGGCTTCCAGTATCCATTCGCGCGGATATTTACCCAACGCTTCTTCAATATCTGGAACTATTACAGAAGGTAAAAATCCGATACAGTTTTCAATTGCAGACCAAACCGGGTCGGGTTGCGGCAGGTGGTCTAACTGTCTGGTTAATTGTGTTTTTTCATTAGGTCTTATTAGGGTTTGCGTGGCAGACGGGTCTGGTTTGTGTGACAAACGGGTGGGCGTTTGTGTGGTGGACGGGTGCTTCTTTGCAATCGCTCTTTTGAGTAGTGGTAACACGGTGTAAACTTTGCTATGTCCGGGTCTATCTTGCGCTTCTATCAAACCTACTTCTTCGAGCTTTGCAAGGCTATTGATTACGCTGCTCCTACCCATCCCGGTTCGTTCCATTATCGCTTGATAGCTTGGAAAGCATTCTCCGTCACTATTGGCAAACCTGCAAAGGGCATTATAGACCGCTATTCCATATGCCCCTATTCTGCTCCCGTAGTTGTCCAGCACTTCATTGTCAACGATAAAAAATCCTGCTTCCTTTGTCATAACAACCTCTCTAAATCAGTTCATATATTTCCAGTGCTTCAATCGCGCTTGCTACCATTGCGGGGCTTATGGCAAGCAGATTAGCAATCCGGGTGTTATCTATCGCTTCACCCATATCATTCAAGGTCTGGATGGCGATAAATACCGATACACCTATAACTCCTATCAGGCTTCCATATATTTCTACCAAGTCGTTGGTCACAATGAAGCCACCATGTCTGCGCCTGTCCACTACCTTGATAGTGTCTGTGTTGCTCATAGTTCATTCTCCCTTCTTAACTTTTGCTTATTGACGATACCTGTTAAAGCAGATTGTTATTTAGTAATACTTTTATGGCTATATCCACTCTCCACATTGGAATATCTAGCCACGTAGCGATATTTTTTATGTCGCGTTCGGTGAAGACTAATTTCTCCCCAACTACCTCACCGATTGCAACATAAACCGATAACACATCACTTTTTGATATACCGTGTTCAAGGTCTTTGACCCTTTCCATTATTTTCTTGCTTACGGTTCCCATACTGCATTCGTTATCCCCTTAAGGCTATAAAGGGCAGCACTGCAAACTGCCCCTATCCACTAAAACGCTTAATTCGTTCCTATTCCCACAAGGTAATTAAGTGTGACCCCTAACGCATCGCAAATTCTCCGGGTCTGCCGATTGTTAGGGCGTATCCTTACTTGCCAAGTGCAATAGCGTCTAATTGTCGTGTGAGATAACCTTGTCTGTTCAGCTAACCAACGTCTGGTTTGACCCATTTCGATTAACTTTCTATCTATCGGGTGGCTTACTACTCCTTTCATAACTACGATTGAACCAATCTATTTTCAAGTGTGTTCACTATCGGGTTGATTACATTTTTGTCAGTGAACGGCAATCTAAAAAAAATATCGGCTTCTGGCATATTTAATAGCTCCGAAGCCCACTTTCGGAATTTCACACCTTCATCGGCTACTGGTAAGGTTCTCTTACCACTCCGCAACATTGACAGGTAGGAAAGGCTGTACCTACCTGTGGCTTGGGTTAAGGTGATACCCTTGCTCTCAAGTATGCTCCATAAGTGCGTTCCCCACTTCTCCGGGTCATCGCCAGCCTCATATTCATACTTTATGATTTCATCAATCGGCTTCCCTACTACGCTGCTCATCCACTTGTGCAATCTCTTACTTCTAGGGATTGCTCTTATACCACTTTTCAATACAAGCAGGTAATTGTAGCTGTAGCCGTTCGGTATGGCTCTTAGATTTATGCCTTGCTTCTCTACTTCTTCAAAGAAGGTAGTCGTTATCTTCATTTCCCACGCTCAAAATACTAAATATTAGCTTAAGACTGTATATACCTGTTAATATCACGTTCACCACTGTATATATTATATCCAGACTGTGTGAAGTTGTAAAGATATTCCAGATTACAATTCACATTACAATTTTAATCCAATTTTAATAAAAGTGTTCACAGATGAATATAAAACGTTTCGGTTGCTTATACCTATTTCACATTTGTTGTTTACTACTGTGAATATTTACTGTAGAATTATGAACAATAAAAGTTACGGTTAGAGGTTAGAACATCCAACTTTTTAGTAAGCTGCACATTGATGAGATGTTTGTTATGGAGGTAAAAATGAATAGCGACAATCAAAAGGACGTGAGTCCTAAAGACGCTATCAGGTTGTGGGTTCAGAAGAAAATGCTTGAGCAGAATTTGGGCGTAAACCAACTCGCCGAGTATAGTGAAATCAGTAGTGGCGCAATCTCAAATTTGCTCAATGGTAAGCGACTACCAGCCCCTAAAACTCTAACTAAGTTGGCACAGTATTTCAAACACGACCCCGACCATCTGCTTGCCCTAGCAGGTTATAGGAGCAGTGTGAGACCAGAAGATTCTAGAAACAATATCCTTAATCCAGACCTAAGAACACTGGTAACAGCCGAGACCTTGAACAACATTGCCCCGCAATATCAGAGGGCAGTTGTGGCTGTAATCCAGACTGGTTTGAAAGATAAGCCAGTGACTAACGGTAAAAAAGTAGGCTAACTGTCAGTAGGACATTGCATCGGGTATGTCCTACTAAACTTGCTCAACCTCTGTAAATTCTAAATCCCGGTAACAAACGAACAGGTATTATATAAATCAGATTAGGAAATGTCTTATAACCCACTGATATTACGAAAATCACTGGTCTATATGGCGCAAAAGGGTTTGTGAACTGAGCTTGAGTAGGCGTGTTTCGTACCATTACAAGCATACTTTCTCTTAATCAGTGGGTTCAGAGTTCAAGTCTCTGGCGACCCATCTCAAGCCCATTGCAAAGGTCAGAACGCATCCCTTCCCACTGATTTTCAGGGGGAAAAATGCAACCTAAAACCACTGATACTACGAAATTCAATTCCGCAATGCGGGGCATTTCACCTTGCCCTTTTTTGGGTTTAATTAACCAATGGCTTGATTATTGCCGAGCTAATGGGCTGACCGATAAAACACTCCTAGATTATAACGATAAACTTAATAAGTTCTTGTGGTGGTACAAAGATAAGGGATATTACCGGGAAGCCGGGGCGCATCCCAAAAATATGACCACTCAAATGGCGACCGAGTTCGTGGTCTATCTCCGGGAACACCACCCCGACCGATGGGGCATTGTCGCGCCACACCACAATAAAACGGGTAAAGACTTGTCTCCCGCTTCTATCGCCTCGTATGGTCGAACTGTATGATTTTATAATTTCAACACCAGGGACTGTTCGGAGTAATTCGTAACCACCACTTCACAACGCTGGTATTTTCGCTTACTCTTGTCCACAATTGTTATCAACTGTTGTTTGTGGAGGGTAGCAAAGTGCTCGATTGTGAAGAAAAAAGACAGGCAGACCGTGCCAATCTGCGTCTCTTACTCCGCGACCAACCCGACTGGAACCATTCCCAACTGGCTTTCGCCCTTAACCGTTCCCTCTCCTGGGTCAAAGAATGGTGCAACCGCCTCAAAAATGCACCATCTGATGACCCTTCCGTTTTGATCAGCCTTAAACGGGGGCGTAAATCACCCTTTCCCACACCAAATCCACTCCTAGTGGAGCGTATCCTCGATATCAGGGATCATCCGCCTGACAATCTCAAACGTACTCCCGGTCCCAAAGCCATTAGTTATTACCTGGCTAAAGACAAAGTGCTGGCAGAGAATGGCGTAAAACCACTTTCCTCTGCCAGCGCCATCTGGAAAATCTTGGTTAAATTCTCCAGAATTATCCATTTCACACCCCCACCCCCCAAGCCTGTAGCTCGTCCTGAGCCTCTAGCTGAAATCCAACTCGATTTCAAGGATGCTTCCACTGTGACTATCGGACCGGAAGGGAAAAAGCAACATCTGGTCGAGGTGTTTAACCTGATCGATACCGGCACTTCTTTGTTGGTCGCCGCAGTAGCCAGAGAGGATTTTAATGCCTACACGGTCCTCGAAACCGTGATTGAGATCCTCAAAGAAACCGGGCTGCCTAAAGGAATAACTTTTGACCGTGATCCCAGGTTTGTAGGCAGTCATAGTGGTATAGGTTGAACGCAAATAACAAAAACGCACCTGTTCGCTGGCAGGGGTAGTGGGGACCACATAGTGGATCTCCACCTCTTCCCCAGTTATTACTATTCGGTCGATTAGTAATTCGACCAGTTGACGTTTCTGTTCAAAATTGGCTTGCTCTAAACTACTGGCTATACGATGACAGAATTCCTCTAAGTTCTGAGCTACCTTGACCACTTCTAGATGACGGGCGCTACTGGCGCTTAATTCCTTGAGCTGCTCATTTATGCTAGCCTGACGTTGCTCAAACTCAGCACGTCGGCGTTTGTATTCCTCCAATAGGAGGATCCCGGCCAGATAAGCTTCTGTCAATCGCTCGATCTGGTTACCTAGTTTGGCAATGGCTTTATGCAAATTAGCCTGACGGCTTTGTAATTCTTGGGGTAACCATTCTCCACTCTGCGCCCGCTCAAGGGCCTGTTTTAGTATTCCAGGATCTTGGAGTAAGGCGCATAAATCTTGCCAGACCAGTTCATCTAGTTGTTGAGTGTGAGGACAGCGTGAAATGGTACATTTCGCGTCCATTCCGGTTTGGGTCAGCATTTTTTTACCATCACAAACATAATACCCTCGCCCCTTAGCGCTTCGGCAATGAAAAGCTCGTTTACAACTACCACAACTTAACATCGCCCGCAATAAATATTGGTGGGTTGTATTGTTGCGGGAGGCTTCCAGCTGATTTTTCCGCAATTTGTTCTGCACTTGTTCAAATTGTTCCTTTGTTACAATGGCTTCTACCTGGCAGACCTCGATCCATTCTTCTGAAGGACGCCATTTAAGGGTCGTATTATTTTTTCCAACTGGTATCATAGCGGAATAACGCTTACGGGCGGGTTGATGGCAACTCCTTTGGGCAAAAACTGTACCGCTATAGACCGGGTTAGTCAAGATCCAGCGCAGAGAAGTTTTATTCCAACGGGCTTTCCCACTAGGAGTGGGGAGACCTATTTTGGTAAAATAATTGACCAGCCCCCATAAACTCTGTTGTGGTTGCAGGTAACGTTGGAAGATTTCGGCTACAATAGCAGCTTCAGTTGGTTCTAAATGTAAACCAGCTGGATCACGCGGGTGTGCCAATCCCATTCGATAGCCAAACGGAGGACTGGTCCAGGGAAGTAAAGCCCCGGTCTGAAATTTGTGCAGTCGCCCTCGCCGCATCCTTTCAGCGATCAGGCTCCGCTCGTATTCTGCCACAGCCCCGCGGATTTGTAGTAAGAGTTGGTCGTGAGGATCCTGACTCAGGGGATGCTCCACAAACTGTAATTGGCATCCCAGTTTTTCCAATTCTTCCACCAGCAACATTTGGTGAACATATTTGCGAGCCAACCGATCTGGAGCTGTAATCAGCAGCAGATCGAAACTTGCCCGAGCAGCAAAATCTCGCAAACTATCTAACCCTGGTCTTTTAAGGGTAGCCCCACTGTAACCATCATCTCGAAAGATAAAGGCAGGAGGCCAACTCCACTCTTTACTCTGGCAAAAGGTCTGAAGGCAACTCAGTTGCTGTTCGATTGTCTGCGCCTCGGCTTGGCGCTGAGTGGATACTCGGATATACACTGCTATTCTCATCATCAGCCCCTTTCATATCCAATGTATTTTTCTCCTGCAGCCCAGTC
The DNA here is from genome assembly GCF_030389965.1 of Candidatus Chlorohelix allophototropha. NCBI lineage: Bacteria > Bacillati > Chloroflexota > Chloroflexia > Candidatus Chloroheliales > Candidatus Chloroheliaceae > Candidatus Chlorohelix > Candidatus Chlorohelix allophototropha. The sequence continues at coordinate 1,809,673 of NZ_CP128399.1, read as the reverse complement.
TGTGATTGTTCAAGTTCAAGTGACCACTGCACTAAATTTTGATAAGCTTGATCCCAACGTGCTTGAGCATAAGCAATAGTAATTAGTTGGCGAGAAACTTTCCAAGTTGGTTTAGCCATTGATAACCCTCCTCTTTTCTAGAAACATAGCAAGAATTACTAATCCTACTAGAAAACAGGATGGAATGAACCATCACTTTTTTGACCTAGCGGCTCTAAAGAAAATAATTTTAAGGAACCGGCTCAGGCAAAACTTGTCATTTATGATGAACCCATTGGACGGGATTTCCCTTCAGCTTTTGTGAAGTTCTGGCATTGTATCGGGGTAAAAGTTAACATATGTCCCCCTCATCGTCCCGATTTGAACGCATTTGTCGAACGCTACCACCGTGCTTACGGGGAGGAGTGTCTTAAAGTGTATCAGCCTCAGAACTTGGCGGAAGTGAACGAGGTTACCAAAGCTTTCAAAGAGCATTACAACTGGGAATAAGGGCTCAGTTGTAAAAACAAGCCGCCCAGAGTAGCCTTTCCCACTCTACCGGCACTACCAACCTTGCCGCTGTTGATTGACCCTGACCGCTGGCTCCTGGCGGTAGACAAACGCCGTTTTGTGCGCAAAGCGCAAAGTAATGGCGCGGTAACGCTGGGGAAACGATTTTACTATTTAGGGCAGGAGTGGGTAGGAAAGTATGTAAATCTGGAGGTAGCAGCCCACTCAAAGGAGTTTGTAGTCTGGCAAAAGGATAAAGTGATAAAACGAGTGGGGATCAAAGGGTTGGTAGGGCAGGAACTGGGACAGGCAGAGTATTTGCAGCTTATCAAGGAAGAAGCCCAAACGGAAGCGCGGCAGAGTTAGCCCAGCAGGAAAAGAATATTGTAAGCTAAAGAGTTTTAGCCGGAACTAGGCTTAAGCTGCCCTCAAAACTGGAATTAGCAGCGGCTTTAGGCTTATTATTTTAAGGTGCTAATTGCTAAGGTGGTTACGAATTACTCCGAACAGTCCCTGGTGTTGAAATTATAAAATCATACAGGCAGAGCTAGGCGAAGTTGGACGTTTTACCAATTGTAATCAGGTGGTGGCCTACGCTGGGCTAGATTTAACCGTGAAGGAAAGCGGAAAATGGAAAGGCAAGGTGAAACTTTCCAAGCGTGGCAGTGGTCGGTTGCGGCGCCTGTTATACATGGCGGCATTAGTCAGTTTGCGTCTTAAAGTATCTGCCTTTGGGGACTATTACCGCGAATTAAGGAAGCGTGGCATGAATGGGCGCAGTGCATTGATGGCGGTTATGCGTAAGATGTTAATCACAGCTTACTCTTTGTTAAAGAACGACAGCACCTTCGACCCGAAAAAAGTCTGGATCGGTGCTAAGTTTGTGGCCAAAGAGTTACCATTGGTTGCTCAGGTGGCTTGACAAACTACGATGGCTTCTTTCTTCAAAACTATTATATAAGCCGAGCTTAGAACGTTCTAATAATTGTGGTTAAGAATGAGCAAATCTGGTAAACTTAAGGCAATGAGTAAAAGAACCGCTAATAGTAAAGATACTGAGTGGGAAATTATCGCGCCACTGCTGCTAGGTCAAAAGAATTAACATTCCGTTAATTTGGGCAAAGCCGAGCTTAGCTGGAGTTTGTACAAACTCGAACTGAGAGGAGAATATTTCCAAATCGTACAGTAGTGAACAGCAAGTTTTGATTGCCCGACGAAGCAGTATCCCAAATTAAACACAGGAGAAACAGGCACAGGTATTTCTGATGAAAAATAATCATTTCTATGTCATTGATTTCGACACCACATTTGTAACAGTTGATGCCCTAGAAGAATTGGCGCGGATCGTGTTGAAAAGCAGACCCGATCGCAACGGGCTACTCGACCGGATTAAGCACTTAACCCAATTAGAAAAAGAGGGCGAAATATCTTATCAAGACTCCCTTGCACAACGTACAAGTTTATTTTTTCCAAACCGGAAACATATAAAGACGCTTGTTACGGCGCTGAATAAACAAATCAGCCCCTCTTTTGCAAGGAACAAACATTTTTTCAAGGAATACAGTGAGCAGATATACATCGTTTCAAGCGGTTTTAAGGAGTATATCGCCCCGGTAGTGGCAACATACGGTATTAGTGAAAGCCATGTTCTGGCAAATACCTTTATTTTTGATGATAACGGAGATGCCATCGGGTATGATGAAAATAACCTGCTATCCCAAAATCAGGGCAAGGTAAAAGCCATGCAGGCACTTCGTTTGCAAGGGGAGGTTTATGCAATCGGCTCTCGCTATAGCGACTACCAGATAAAAGAGCGTGGTTTAGCAAAATCCTTTTTCGCGTATACCGAAAATGTCAGGCGCGAAGGTTTGGTTAAACTAGCCGATTATGAAGCCCCTGATTTTGACGAGTTTCTGTATCGCTTGAAACTGCCTAGATCGCAATCTTACCCTAAAAGCCGGATGAAAGTGTTATTGCTCGAAAAAATCGACCAACGCGCCGCCGAATACTACGAAAAGCAGGGTTACGATGTCAAAACTTACGACCGGGCAATGGGCGAAGAGGAACTGATAAACGAGATTAAAAATGTTTCTATTATAGGTATTCGCTCCAAAACAGAGCTTACTGAGGAAGTTCTCAATAACGCTAACCGTCTGTTATCCATCGGGGCTTTTTGTATCGGTACTAATCAGATAAACCTTGAAGCCGCAACCCGCAAAGGTATCGCTGTTTTCAACGCACCCTATAGCAACACCCGCTCAGTTGTTGAGCTTACAATCGGCGAAATTATTATGCTAAGCCGAGATGTGTTTGATAAGAGTCAAAAAATGCACCGGGGAGTGTGGGAAAAATCTGCGGACGGTTCGCGCGAAATTCGAGGCAAAAAGCTTGGACTGATCGGCTATGGTAACATCGGATCACAGTTATCAGTGCTGGCTGAAAGTCTGGGATTGGACGTATATTTCTACGACATCGTGGATAAACTCGCGCTGGGCAACGCTAAAGCCTGTCGTTCCTTGGATGAGCTGCTTGAAATAGCCGATATAGTGTCAGTACACGTAGATGGGCGAAAATCCAACAATAACATTATCAGTACCCCTGAATTCAAAATGATGAAGCAGGATGCAATATTTATTAATGCCAGTCGCGGTTCGGTGGTAGATCTAAAAGCGCTGGTAAAAGCTTTAAAGGATAAAACCATTAAAGGCGCAGCCGTTGACGTGTTCCCAGAAGAACCTAAAAGTAACCGAGACCCCTTTGTAAGTGAGCTTCAAGGGTTGCCGAATGTCATCCTAACTCCTCATATCGCCGGAAGTACCATCGAAGCTCAACAAAATATTGCCGATTTCGTCAGCAATAAACTAAGCAATTATGTGGACAACGGCGATACTACCTTGAGTGTTAACTTCCCTAATATTAACCTTCCCACCCTGCTATCCGGTCACAGGTTAATTCATGTGCATCAGAATGTACCGGGCATTCTGGCGCGTATCAACTCGATAATGGCAAATAATAACTTGAACATCATCGGGCAGTATTTGAAAACTAACGAGGAAATAGGCTACGTAATTACCGATGTGAGCAGCACTTACTCAGATAAAGTGGTTCAGGAATTGGTTAGTATTCCCAACACCATCAAATTCAGAGTGCTATTCTAATCCTTATTTTAAGAGAGTTCCAGTACCCGGAAACATTATAAGTATCCGGGTACTTTTTTATTAGTACGCTACCTATCAATTTAAAAATGCTATGTAAAAGTCAATGTAAAGTATTTTATATAAATGTCATTAATCAAATATTAATAAATCCGTGAAAACCTATTGCTTTTACCTCAAGATTGAAGTATAAATATAACACTAACCCGTAATTGGATCATCTGAAATACCCTGAAAACCTATTTAAAGCAAAAGACACGGTTAATTTACTACGTGCTAATAATTAGTCGCCTTTTGATAAACTATTGTTTTTGAATACCAGTTTTTCCTGCCTAGCTAAAGTTAACTCTGACATCTAAAACTAAGCTGGCTTTTACCTTGCAGGGGATATTGAATTTTAAGATTAAATACACTGTTGTGCACATATTGAATTCGGAGGTAAAGCGATGGGATTTTTCTCAGGTAATCGCAGAAAAGCTCGCTTATTTGCGGCTTTCTCATTATCAATAGCGTTACTGATCACTACCAACATGGTAGCGCTGGCAAAGGATGATGACAGCCTTAGCGCATCAGCCTCATATATGCGGGTTTACAAAGGGGCTACCACTGCCATCAAGGCTGCCGGGACTCCTTTAATATATCAAGGCGGACAAATTCTTACCGCTTCCAAAGTTTATATAAGCTGGTGGGGAACCCAATGGAATACGGGTTTCACCACCGGAGGTTATACCAGTGCAACTGCGCAAACTTATATCAGAGGCTTCTTTGGCAACGTAGGTGGCAGTAGCTGGAACAATGTGGATAACCAGTATTGTATGGGTATTACCAAGGGAAGTACAAGTTGTGGCTCCAGCGGTACACACATAACCAACCCAGCCGGGCAACTTAAAGGGGAATGGGTGGATACCACTTCAGTTCCTAGCCGCCCGACTCAGGCTAATATTGCCAGTGCGGCTTTACGCTCGATGGCGCATTTTGGCGGTTATGACCCGCAGGCAATTTACTTTGTATTCACCCCATCTGGACGCAATATGAGTGGCTTTGGTACTCAATGGTGCGCATGGCACGATGTAACTACCAGTGGCTCAAATCAGGTAGCCTACGCTTATATGCCCTATGTGCCAAGTGTTGGCTCTACTTGCGGCGCAAACTTTGTCAACAAAACCAACGACTCTTTTGGTCATGGCTACTTTGACGGTTTCTCTATCGTGGGTGGTCATGAATTTGTTGAAGCGGTTAGCGACCCGCACCCGTCCGGTACTAACGCCGGTTGGTGGGATTCTTCCGGGGCTGAAAATGGAGACAAATGCGCTTGGAGCGCCTCTTCAGCTAACATCTCTCTGGGTGGCAACAATTACGCAGTACAACCGATCTGGAGTAACGCGATAGGTGGTTGCGCTACTTCGGCGTAATATATAATCACAAAGTTACTATTTATGTAAACTAGAAGGCAAGGAATAAAACCCTTGCCTTTTGTGCGATTTAAGAGAGCCTTTCAAATGGACTTACACCGATCTCCTTTTACAGATTTGATAACCTTTGGTTTATTTTCAAAGAACTGTACTAAGCAAAAGAAGGCTGAAACTTTATTTAATTCTATTCGTCTTTTTATTAGTAACATGCTAAATCATCACTGTCACTTCTGTTAATAAGGACTAACGCGCAATGAATCGAAATACTGTATCTTTCTTTGTGCTGCTATTTGTGCTTTTCAGTTTGTTTCCCACGCTGCCAGTCTGTGCCATTTCTGGCTTTAACGACGGGGCTTTCGACAAGGTGTGGAACAGGATTGATAAACCGGTAGAGGAATTTCCCCTCAGCGGTCGCGGCTACACTTGGGGTCCGGTTGTGCAGGAGGCACAAGGTATTACTCGTGAAGGCTACAACGGCGGCACCCGCACGGTACAGTATTTCGATAAAGCCCGCATGGAAGTCAATAATCCCGACGCTAACGCCAACGACCTTTTCTATGTTACTACCGGGCTGTTGGTCAAAGAATTGGTGACGGGTTACCGTCAGGATGGGGACAATCAGTACGCCATCTTCGCACCAAGTCAGGTACAAGTCGTGGGTGACCCCAACGACGGCAATAGCAATACCATCGCCCCCACTTATGCCAGTTTCGCTTCTGTGATTACAACTCAAGGCAGCGACAAGGCTAAACCAAGCGCCATCGGTAGTTTGGTCACTTCCCGTATTGATCGAGCCGGACAGGTTAGTGAGTTTTCTCCTCCAGCACAGGTTACTATTGCGGCATATGATTCCCTCACTTACCACAATGTAGCCAATGTTTTTGTGGAGTATGCCAATAAGGTCGGAACTATCTGGAACGGCGCAAGTTTTGAGCAAGGCGCTCTGTTTTTTGGCAATCCCACCTATGTTTTGGGGCGACCTGTAACCGACCCTTTGTGGACTAGGGCGATAGTGGCTGGCTCAGAAAAAGATGTGTTGGTGCAACTGTTTGAGCGACGTGTACTAACCTACACTCCAGATAACCCAGAAGGCTTCAAGGTGGAGATGGGCAATGTTGGGCAGCATTATTACCGTTGGCGTTATCAGCTCAACAACCCATACCCCGCAGTTCCGACCAAATTCGAGCGACTTAACGAGTTCGGCAAGGATTATAACGCTCTCCAGTATCCGGCTTATATAGCCATCGACAGCCATGGCTATACTTATGTGGGTGACTACAGCAACCGGATTATCAAATACGATAACGCAGGACACCCACAGGTGCAGTTCGGTGGCACAGGTACACAAGATAGGCAGTTCACCTCATTGTTAGGCTTGTCTATAGATACGCAGGACAATCTTTATGCGGTAGACTCATCTTGGCAAAATATTCAAAAGTTCGATGCACAGGGTCACTTCCTGCTCAAGTGGGGCAGCGCGGGAAGCGGCAACGGTCAGTTTAATTCTCCCCGTAGCGTGGTAACGGATGCGCAAAACAATGTGTATGTACTAGATTCTTCGCGAGTACAGAAGTTTGATGGCAACGGTCATTTCTTGGGAGCTTGGAGCAATAAGGGACCCTCAGATAGCCAGTTTAATACGTCTGTCCAGCTTGCAACGGATGAGCAGGGTAATCTTTATGTGTTGGATTTAAACAGCCAATCACATGTGGCGCTGATTTATATAAAAAAGTTTGATGCACAGGGTCATTTTCTGCTCAAGTGGGAAGCCGGAGTGTCTAATACTGTGCCGGGGTTTGTTTATGAGGGTCAAGGTCATTTGTTGGTGGGGCTTGACCGTTACGATACCAATGGGAAATTGCTAGAGCATCTTGGCAGCAATCTGACCGACCCACAAGATGGTTCATCTCCTCGGGTTAACCGGGTTGCAGAGGACAGACAAGGTCAGATTTATTTTACCGATGGTGAGAGAGCGTGGGTTTACAAACTCGATCGGCAAGGCAAGTTAATATCATACTTCAGCACTTACGGGCGCGAGGATGGGCAATTCAGAAGACCCGGTGGGGTGGCAGTGGACAGCGCCGGGAATTTGTTCGTGTTTGATACGGGCAACTTCCGAGTGCAGAAGTTCGATTCACAGGGTAATTTTCTACTCAAGTGGGGCAACGCTGGCAGCGGAGATGGTCAGTTCGGAGGAGTGGGGAGTCTGGCAGTAGATGGCATAGGCAATGTGTATGTGGCTGATGCGGTTAATCACCGCATCCAGAAGTTTGATGGGCAGGGTCATTTCCTGTTCAAGTGGGGTAACGAACCAGTTGGCAACGCCGATTGCCAAGGTACTCTAGCCTTTCCTAATAGCGTAGCGGTAGATAAGTCTGGTGTTGTATATGTATTAGACGGACAGATTAAATGCATCGAGAAATTCGATGCAGAGGGTCACTTCCTACAGCTATGGGGTGGGCTTGGTAGTACCAACGGTTCTTTGCTTTCCTCCAATAATATCGCGCTTGATCGGGATGGGCACCTCTATTTCACCGATGAGGAAAACAACCGTATCCTGAAAACTGATTTGTTTTTTAAGCCATTGCTGCAATGGGGCGAAAATGGTGATAATCCCGGTCAATTTAACAGACCGCATGCCATAACTACGGATAATCAGGGCAACCTGTATATCTTCAATAATGGCAATTTGTATATGGATAAATTCGATGGTGCAGGTAATTTCCTGAGTCGCTGGACTTATTCCGCCGATTTGAACGGTAATTTTAAAGCAGTGTCGGGGGCAGCAGTGGATGGGCAGGGCAATTTGTATATTGTCGATGTGGTCAATGACCGTATCTCGAAGTTCCGGCAAAGCTAAGCTCAAGTTTGTACAAAAATAATAAAACTTGAACTGAACCTTACAGTACTTTCGACTTTGCAAGAAAACTGATTTCCGTTAGCGAGAAGTTTTATAATCTGTAAGATAGCAAAACAAAAAAGGGAAGCTATTTCTTCCAGCTTCCCTTTGCAAAAGTTCAAATTTTGTTAGCGTAAATATAGAACTACAGTGTTTCTCCTACGGTTTTGCCTTGCAGGAAAAATTGCAGGTAGTCGGGTCCGCCAGCTTTGGTGTCAGTTCCGCTCATATTGAAACCGCCAAAAGGTGCAACGCCCATCAAAGCCCCCGTAGATTTGCGGTTAAAATAGAGATTGCCAACATGAAATTCGCGGCGGGCGCGTTCCAAGCGCGAGCGGTCTCGGCTGTACACCGAACCGGTCAAGCCATATTCAGTATCATTGGCAATTGCCAGCGCATCATCAAAATCCCGCGCTCGAATAAAGGCTAAGAAAGGTCCAAACACTTCTTCTTGAGTAATACGAGCGGTAGGCGCAACCTCAGAGAAGATGGTAGGCTCTACGAAATAGCCAGTCGTAAAGGGCTTACCACCACCAAGAACTAACTTGCCCTCTTTTTTGCCCAATTCTACATAGTTGAAAAACTTTTGCTGGGCTATTTCATCAATTAAAGGACCAAGCTGTGTTTCAGGGTTTATCGGGTCTGCTACTTTAAGCTTTTTGGCGCGTTCCACCACCTTTTCGAGAAGCGTGTCATAGACGCTTTCCACTACCACCGCCCGCTCGGCAGAGGAGCAACGTTGCCCCTGAAACCCAAAGGCGCTGGCGATTAAACCATCGGCAGCGGCATCCAAATCGGCGGTTTCATCTACGATAATGGCATTTTTCCCGCCAAGCTCCATTTGAATCCTTTTAAACCACTTTTGCCCCGGCTGTAACTTTGCGCCGTTCTCATAGATATTAACGCCCGCTCTTTTTGAACCGGTAAAAGCAATAAAGCGAATACGCGGATGCGCTACCAATTGTTGACCACTGGCAATTCCCGGTCCGGTAACAAGATTTGCAACTCCGGCGGGAAGACCAATGGTATTAAATATTTCAAACAGCCATGCCACAACGGTAGCGGCTGAATCGGTGGGTTTTATCACCACAGTATTGCCGGTTACTATCGCGCCCCAAGCCATCCCGATAGTCAGGGCAAGCGGGAAATTAAAAGGAGTTATAACTGCGCCTACCCCAAGCGGAATATAGAAGAAAGAAAAATCCTCACCATCCGACGGTGTAAGCTGCTGCGGCTGTTCAAATTTCAGGATTTGCCGCCCATACCACTCAAACAGGTCAATTGCTTCGGCTATTTCGCCATCGGCTTCATCCCATGTTTTTCCAAGCTCCAGCACCATCAATGCGTCCAGTTCATAACGTCTGCGTCGGAGTTCTGCAACTGCCCGGTGCATATAAGTCAGACGCTCCTGTATCGAAGTAGCCGACCACAGGGGAAATGCTTTTTCTGCCGCCGCAATCGCCGCTTCCACATCCTCAGAGCGAGTAGCTACATGCTTTGCGATAATTTCATCGGGATGAGCCGGATTCACTGAACTGAAGGTTTCATCATGCACAACGGGCTTCCCATCAATCCAAAGCGGATAGATAGCACCTAATTTCCCGCGTACACTTTCAAGCGCTGCCTGAAAAGCCTGCCGTTCAGCGGGTAGGGTAAAGTCCAAGCCCGGTTCAGTTTTAAAGGGAGCCAAGGTAATTTGCATGAACAGTATCTCCTTTAATCAAAAAATATAATCTTTATCCGATAGAAATATATCACAAATCTAGTTGTAATACAATACAGTCATCTTAAATAATATTGCTGTTGTATTTCAAAAGGAATTTTGATACACTGACGTTGAATATTTATTACACTGGATTTTTATCAACGGAGATTGATTGCCAATGAAGTCGGAAGAATACCTCGAAACGCAACCGGAAGTAGCTATAGCTCTGAAAAAGTTAGCCACCTCTTCCCAGAGTGAAGTCGCTTATACCGAATTAAAGCGGCGGATAATTCGCTGCGAGTTAGAGCCGGGGCAACGTATTACTGAGGCACAACTGGTAAGCGAAACCGGAATCGGTAAAACTCCAATTAGGGAAGCATTAACACGATTAGCGCAAGAAGGTTTGGTGAGTAGCATTCGAGGGCATGGCTACGAGGTCACACCGATTACACTAGGCGATCTGCAAGACCTTTTCACTTACAGAATAATAGTGGAAGGTACTGCGGCACAACTTGCCGCCGGACATGTTAAAGCTGCTGACTTGCAACGACTGGATGAGCTATGCCAAGTGCATTATAATGTCGGGGATGTTGAAAGTGAAGAAAATTACTGGCGTGCAAACTTCGATTTCCATGTAATGGTTGCAGAAGCCTCCGGCAATCGTCGCCTTGCTGCCGCGGTTCGCCAAGTGTTGGAGGAAAGCGAGCGGGTGCTGCATCTCAGCAATATTCTTAAAACCAGAAGGGCTGAATTATCATCCGAGCATGAAGGTCTGGTAGAAGCTTTAATTGCCGGAGATGGTGAAACGGCACACAAAATGGTAGTACAACATATTACCGCTTCGCAGCAACTGGTATTGGAAGCGCTGGTAAGAAGCCCTTCTCTGCACAATATCAACATTGTACCGTCAAAACCCATATCGCCTGCCTAAACTGGTAGATAAATGCCTTTCCTCCCTCTTGTTCGTTTCAGGTTTTGAGCTAATATATAATAAATCCAATTTATTGCTCGTTAGCCGGAAATATAGACAAAATCGCCTGTACACAAAAGTTGCAAGTTAAAGTCTTGCCATTTTATTGTGTTATCAGCTTTGGAACGGAAAGACTAATAAATACATATGACGCTATCGCCAGAATCTTCTACCGGTTTCTTTTCAAGCACCAAAATAGGCGCTATCCTAGTTTTTCAGGGGGTTTTCTCAATTTATCTCGCCTCTTTTTTGATAACAGGAAGTAACTATAAATCGACTTACAATTACTTTAATTATCTAGCAGATGCATTTTTGCACGGCAAATTGTATCTAGAACAACCGCTTCATACCCTTGACCTTATCCACTACAAAGAGCTATGGTATGTACCTTTTCCACCGCTACCAGCGTTGCTGATGCTTCCATTTGTTGCATTATTTGGTCCTCAGCAAATCAATGCTGCTATCTTCTCCCTAAGTCTAGGAGCGTTAAATGTCACGCTAGTTTATTTGGTGCTAGAAACATTAGTGACACGGGGTTGGTCTAAATTAGGCACCCGTGACAATTTAGTGCTAGTCTGCTTATTTGGGTTAGGTAGTGTTCATTGGTACTTGGCGATAGTCGGCGATGTATGGTTTATCAGTCAAATAAGCACCCTAACCTTCGTATTATTGGCAACGCTCTTAAGCTTAAAGAGGGTTTCACCTTGGTTAGTGGGAACGTGTTTGGCAATCGCAATACTAGCACGCCCTAATATCGCGCTGACTTTGCCGCTATTGCTTGGAATTGAGGCATGTCTCTTACAGGAACAACAAGTAATTGGCAAAATAGAAACAAAGCAACTTTTCAAATGGTCTTTTGCGGTAATAATCCCAATGCTATTGGCAGTTGCCTGCTTGTTACTGTACAACTTCTTGCGCTTTGAGAATCCAACCGATTTTGGATATTTACAGCAGAATATAAGCAAAAAGCTTTATGACAACTTGCATACTTACGGTCAATTCAACCTGAATTTTATCCCGGCTAACTTCGAAGCATTGTTTTTGCTGTTGCCTCAATTAAATCTTTCAATTCCGAGTATTGTACCCGACACTCATGGGATGAGCATATTTCTGACAATGCCAGCTTTATTGTATCTTTCACGCTTGCGCCGCTTTACCCCATTGGAGATAGGGGCACTAGTTAGTCTTGGCACATTGCTTATTCCGCTATTGACCTATTACAATACGGGCTGGACTCAGTTCGGTTATCGCTTTACCCTAGATTTTATTGTGCCATTACTAATTTTGTTAGCGATTGCGCTAGGTAAAAAAATATCGCGGATAGGAATTGTACTCGTTATCTGGGGGATTCTGGTCAACGGCTGGGGTACTTTCTGGTTTTTAATCAACTATTTCGTTTGAGTACAACGCTTGCTATAATGTTACCGGATTCTCATGTCATTTTCATGGTGGAAAGATAGCGTCTTATACAGCAAAGTAACTGCTACCCACCTGACTGCGAAAACAACCTGAAACTTTTTGTTGTAATTTAACCATTCGAATATCGCGAAACCAGTGGTGGTTCTTGGTTTAGAACCGTTTGGCAAGCTTCACAGCAAAGCGGCATAAGTCTATTATTAGCTCTTTTTCCAAATTAGCAGGGGTGCTGTAGTTGGCGCGTTGAGTGCTGCGTTGAAATTTTCTAGGGTAATAAAACAGCTTGTTATATTAAGAGCATCCTTGTTCTGATCATTAATCAATATACTGGCAGTTCCAGATTCATCTATGTTTAAATTACCTCCAAACTCTAGTGTATCGCCTATGTCATACCAGAATTTGTAAATCTTGCCGTCTGGAGCAGGTACTATATTAATGGCAGTTACCAGATATATATCCATAGAGGGGCGGGCATACATCCGGGCACGCGGAGCATTGGAATTATAGGGCACATTCGGCTGGGTCATTGACCATATCATAGTATCAGGGGAGGAAGTTAGAGCTTGCAAACGCTGGCTTTGTTCCATATGCTTGTTTAAATCCTGAACTTGAGTAAACAGCAGGGCTGAAAGTGCTGCAAGTATGAGCATAAATGCGGCTACCACCGAGCCAAAGACAGGCGAATAGCCTGGAAAGAAATTCCAGTTCCACTGCTTCTTTTGGTTTTTTTCAGGTTTGCTGTCACCATTAGCATGTGCAAGTATCGCAGTACGTAGCTCGATAGGAGGGTTAACCGGAACAACTGCCTCAAACATCTGACCCAGCAATTCTTCATAGCCTTTTATACGTTGGCGACAACTCAAGCACTTATTTAAATGCTGCTCCACCTGGCTCATATCTTCTTTAGCCAACTTCCCTAGAAGATAGCCATCTTCAATTTCAAAAACTCTTTCGCACCTCATAACAATTGCTCCGGCAACAATTGACGCAATCTTTGCAGCCCCATCCTAGCACGTCCCTTAATAGTGGTTACCGGTAAATTAAGTTCTTCAGCTACTTCACGCTGGCTCAAACCACCAAAATAAGTCATCAAAATAGCCTGTCGTTGCTCAGGTGGCAAATCTTTCAAAGCATTTCGTATCTCTTCATCTCTGAAAAGTTTTATTATATGTTCCTCCATATCAAATTTGCTTTCCAACATATCTATTGGAGATTCTACCGAACCGGGTTGAGCGGATACTGCTCGGCTCAGTCTTTTTTGATAAGAAGGCAGCGCATCGTAAAGGCGATGACGCACAAGCGTAAAAAACCAACCTTCGAATGAGCCAAGGGCAGGATTATACATGCCACATTTTTGCCACAGGACTACAAATATATCCTGTAGCAATTCTTCCGCCATTTCTTTATCAACCGATCTGAGCAAGAAAGCATAAACCCTACCAGAATAGCGATCGTAAATTTCACCTAGCGCTTCCGTGTCACTACGGCTTGCCCTTTTGACCAAATCATCTATCCCAGTAGTAGACGATATATTTTTAGCAGATGTTTCGCCAGTAAATCCCAAACCAAAACTCTCCAAATAACATAACCAACCTATGTTTTGCAGCAAGGTTGGTTTCTGGTTTATAGCTTCTAGCTTTTGTGAATCGCTTTGAGATATACTATCACGTTTTCTAAATCGGCATCCGAAATCCGACTTGTGCTAATAGGAGGCATAAGTTTACCGCCTTTACGCACCTGATTGCGAACAAAATCAGCGTTTATAGCATTCGTACTGAGAGCAAGTACTGGCGCTTTTCCCGCTTGCGTGCCTTGTCCGAGGTGGCATCCGGCGCAAACCTTAGCAAATGCTTGTCTTCCTGCCTCAGCGGTTGTATCTGCCTGTGTGGGTAATGGAAGGGTCGGGTTAGGAACAGCAGTAGTTGTAGTCGCAGCAGTCGTAACCGCAGCGGTGGTGGTGGTGGAATGCGTTGCAGCAACCGCAGCGGTGGTAGCAGGCGGAACGGGCGTTGCCGTATTATCGCCACAGGCTACCACTAAAAGGACAAACAAGGGCAAAGCCCATATATAGCTGACCCAACGGATATTCAATCGCATATAAATGTATATCTCCTATTCTTAATTTGTTTTCCGCAAAACTACTAGAACATGGCGGCAAAGCTATTCTGACTTAGCTGAACCAAAGGTTGAAGATTACACTTATATATACGGTCTGATTGGTGAATCGGAAAAAGAATTATGAGATTGAAATGAGTAATTCTTTTCTTGCAGCAGTCACATACCACATCCCTGAAAAAAGACATATTTTGGAAGGTACTATATAATGATTTGAGCAATTCACCGCACACATGAAATTTCAAAACATACCAAAATGCCACCAATTTCAGGAGGAAGGGGATGGAGTTAAAAGGTAAAGTCGCGCTGATTACCGGAGGCGGGACTGGTTTGGGTAAGGAAATTGCCAAGCAAATGGCACAAGAGGGCGTTAATGTCGCTATTAACTACTCAAAATCAAAGCAGGAAGCGGAAGAAACGGTTGACGAATTACGTGAACTTGGCGTGAAAGCTCAGGCAATCCAAGCAGATGTCGGCAAGCTCGATGATGTAATTCGCATAGTAAACAGCACTGCCGAAAGTTTTGGGAGATTGGACATTTTGATAAATAACGCCGGAACAACGCGATTTGTACCATTTACCAACCTTGACGGACTTTCCGAAGAAGATTGGGATGATATTCTGAATATCAATACCAAAGCACCTTTTTTCCTAGCTAGAGCTACTGCCGCGATAATGCGTCAAAATAATGGCGGTGTAATCATCAATACCGCTTCGGTAGCGGGACTTGGCACAAAGGGCAGTAGCATTGCTTACTGTACTTCTAAAGCTGGCATGATTCACCTAACACGCTGCCTTGCCCTTGCCCTTGCCCCAGACAATATTCGGGTGAACGCAGTTGCACCCGGTCTGTTGCTCACTAGGTGGGGTTTAAAATATAGCCCAGAACGAATTGCTCAATTTGAGCAAGCTTCACCGTTGAAAAAGATTCCGGGTATTCCAGATACCGCCGCAACTTATATTATGCTGGCAAAAAACGATAGCATGACTGGACAAATTATTACAGTTGATGCAGGCATGCTTTTATAATTATTATGTCAAGTAATTATGGAGAAGACACAATGGCGAGTCTGAAGGGTAAAACACTTTTTGTATCAGGTGCTAGTCGTGGTATCGGGCTGGCAATTGCCTTGCGCGCTGCCAGAGATGGCGCAAATATCGTAATTGCTGCCAAAACCGATCAGCCAAATCCCAAGTTACCCGGCACAATCCACACTGCGGCGGCTGAAATAGAAGCGGCGGGCGGTAAAGCCTTAGCGGTTTTGTGTGATATACGCTATGAGGAACAGATTCAAGAAGCGGTAAATAAAACTATCCAAACTTTTGGCGGCATTGATATTTGCATTAACAATGCCAGCGCAATCCAACTCACCGGCACGCTCGAAACCCCCATGAAACGGTTTGACCTGATGCATCAGATCAATACTCGTGGTACTTTTGCGGTTTCGCAAGCCTGTATCCCACACCTGAAACAGGCACAGAACCCACATATTCTGAACCTTTCCCCGCCACTCAATATGGAAGCGCGTTGGTTTGCCCCGCATGTTGCCTATACAATGGCGAAATTCGGAATGAGCATGTGCGTTTTGGGAATGGCGGAAGAATTTAAAGCGGAGGGTATCGCGGTAAATGCGCTCTGGCCACGCACTGCAATTGCTACTGCCGCGATCAAAAATATTGTAGGTGGGGAAGAAATGATGAAGCATTCGCGCATGCCTGAGATTATGGCAGATGCAGCCTATATCATTCTCACTAAACCTAGCCGCGAATTTACCGGGAATTTCTGCATCGATGATGAAGTTCTGGCTTCTGCCGGAGTTACCGATTTTGATCAGTACGCAGTTACTCCGGGCGCACCATTAGCAGGCGATTTCTTTATTTAAGGCTTGCACAAATAGTATAATTGTTTCAGGCAAGGGGTGTTAAAGCCCCTTGTTTTTATTTCAGGTTCTTTTGAGTTTATATTTCTTCAACCGAACGCCAGAGGCGAATTGCCAGAAGAATAAAAAGAACTGTGATTATCCCAGCACTGGATAAACACCAAATACAGGTGGCTTTTATAACGAAGAAAGACATAGACATAAGGTAACCGCTAAAAACAAGGCTGCCCAAACTGATTATAAATAAAGTCCAGTCTAACTTATAAGTTAGCGAAGTATTATTTCTACGTGCCATCAACCAGCGAGTCATTGCCAAACCTGCTAGGACAATATAGGTTGCAAATCCGAGAAAAGATACCGGAATACCCAGTAATAAAGCATATTGGCTGTTATTGACCGTATCACAACCGCCGCCTTCAACACAAATAATAGCCTTTGCAAAAAGGCGAGTGTAACTAAGATATCCGGCAATACCAACTCCGGCTAAACACAATACTATTACCAACAAGTCGTAAAGGTAGCCTAAATTCTTCTGTTCTTCTACAGTATTTGTACCGATTGATATTTTATTTTTGGTAGCCATATACTTTATTCCATGCAAAAGAGGGGGCTAACCCCCTCTCGGTTTCTGAATTACTTGGGGGTAGTCGGTGGATTCTGCTGAACGGCAGCGGCGATTTTAGATTTAATATCGTCGTAGGTACTATATTGGATCTCTTGTTCAGCGCCGTTGATGCTCAAGAAGAAGGTGGGAGTGCCGCTTACACCCTTAGCCTTAGCAGCGGTTTTTTCATCAGCCACCGCCTGCTTGTACTTACTGGTGTCGAGGCATGAATTGAACTGATCTTGATTCAAACCAAGAGCTTTGGCAAGATCCTTAAGAACTTTATCCGTTATTACACCGGTTGATTCACCTCGGTAATTGGCATACATCGAATCTCGAAAATCCCAACCACGCTTTTGATCGGCGGCGCATCTAATTGCTTGAGCGCCACGCTGCGAATCGGAATCACGTAAAATATCGTCCACTACCGTATAGTTTCTGAAAATATACTTGATTTGTCCGGTTTTGACGAAAGTATCTCTAATGGATGAATCAGCCTGATCAAAATATTGCTTGCAAGCTGGGCAGCGTACATCGGCATATTCAATCAAAGCAACTTGTGCATTGGCAGCGCCAAGTGTTAGATAGTCCGTATCCTGAGTTGAGCTTGCGGGCAATTTATCAAAGGAAGTGGGAGTGGAAAGAGCCACTATGGTGAATATACCGATAATAGCCACTACCACTACCCCAATACCAACCAGAATAATCTGATTTCGCCGTCGTTTTAGCTGGCGTTGCCGCATCGCCTCTTTTTTGGAACTGCTCTGTTTGGAATTTCTATTATTCCGCGAAGGGCTAGGAGTAACTGTTGACGTGTCTTTTCCAGTTTGTTTTTGTTGTGACATAACACTTTGCCTTTGTAATTTACTGGTTATTCACGCGCACCGGCTAATACATTAACTTCGCTCCAATGCCCGATCGCCCGATATTTGTTATAACGCGCTTGTAACATCGCTTGAATTCCCGCCTCTCCTTTGACAACAAACGCTTGTTCCAATTCCGAGAGATGGTGTTCCAAAGCTTCAGCAAGAGTAACCATTAAAGCAGGAGGGTCAGTTTGTGCGCCGCCTACTGGTTCAGGCACAATCTCATCAATAATTCCGAAATCTTTTAATTCTTCTGCGGTAATCTTCATGGCTTGTGCCGCTGCAGGAGCTTGTGCCGAGTCCTTCCAAAGAATCGTAGCGGCAGCTTCAGGGCTTGCCACACTATAGATGGCGTTTTCGAGCATAAGTAAGCGGTCAGCAATACCGATGGCTAATGCGCCGCCGCTTCCGCCTTCACCGGTTACCACCGCGATAGTTGGCACTTTTACACGACACAATTCCATTAGATTTTCTGCAATTGCAAGACCAACCCCGCGTTCCTCACTAGCTTTTCCCGGATAAGCTCCACCGGTATCAATAAAGGTTATAATCGGCATGCCGAATTTTTCGGCTTGCTGAAATAAGCGCAAGGCTTTACGGTAGCCCTCAGCATGGGCTGAGCCAAAGTTACGGGCAATGTTTTCTTTTGTATCCCGTCCCTTTTGCTGTCCCATAATTATAACCGAACGAGTGTTGAATTTGGCAACTCCAGCAACCAAGGCACTGTCATCACCAAAACGGCGGTCACCATGTAATTCCACGAAATCCTTGAATAGTCCGTTCATAAAATCGAGCGCATGCGGGCGCATAGAATGACGAGCTAATAATACTTTTTCCCAAGTAACATTATTAGTCGGGATTTCTTTTTTTTCTTTACCCGGCATAAGCCACCTCATGGGAATAACTTCGGCTATGAGCAAGCATATAAAGGTTGACGAGATTGGCAATACTATCTTTTAATTCGCGGCGAGGCACAATGAGGTCAACCATACCATGCTCTAGCATAAATTCTGCGGTTTGAAAACCGGGAGGAAGTTTCTGTTTGGTAGTTTGTTCGATTACACGAGGACCGGCAAAACCGATTAAGGCACCGGGTTCGGCAATTATCACGTCAGCTACCGAGGCATAACTGGCAGTAACACCACCCAGAGTAGGGTCTGTAAAAACTGAGAAGTGGGGTAAGCGCAACTGACCCAAACGCGCAAATGCAACCGAGATTTTCCCTAGTTGCATAAGTGAAAACAAACCTTCGTGCATACGTGCACCACCACTGGCAGAAATAGTCACCACCGGTATTCGTTTCTCGATGGCTTTCTCCACTACCCGCGCCATTTTTTCGCCAAAAACGCTTCCCATACTTCCGCCTTGGAAAGCAAAATTACAAATTGCCAGCGCGATTGGTTTCCCGTTAATTTTACATAGCCCAGTTATTAACGCTTCGTTCTCCCCGGTTTTCTTTCGGGTTTGCGCCATTTTCTGGGGATATGGTGGCTCTGCGATGCTGACAAAACCAAGCGGGTCGGCATTGATTAATCCAGCATCCATCTCTTCAAAGCTGTCGTCATCTGCCAGCAAAGTCACCCTTTCACGCGCACTCAGGCGAGTATGGTAATTACATTTGCTACAGACTTTTTTATTAATTTCAAACTCTTTGGTATAAATCAGTTCATGGCATTTAGTGCATTTAATCCACAGGTCATCGGGGATATTATGCTGTTCTGGCACCGGTTTGTTAGAAGGTTGCTGGCGGTTCCAGCTAAACATAGGTGCATTATCTTTTGTGGTATCGCTATCGGTTTTGTTACCAGCAACATCCGGTTGCTTGGGGTTTCTCCTGAATAAATCTCTCAAATCCTCTTTCGCCCCCTATTTCAAAAATCTCTACACCAAAATGAGGCTCTTGATTTCCCCGGAAATGGTTATCTGTTTCGCACAATTAGCAATCATTTCGCATTATAACATACCGCTTCAGGAGAGTATAGTAGACTGCTATCATTAATAGCAATTTTCAGGTTCAAAATTGCAAATATGTTATAAAGCTTTGAATTCATCCTGTAAAGCCGGGCGACGACTGTTAACGCTTCTAATTTTACTGATGTAATGCTGCCAACCAATCGGGTCTTTCAAGATTTCTAGGTACACTCCTTTTATAAGAGCGGCGTATCTAGCGCCTTCCTGATAGTATTTGCGGTTTGCCCGTTCAATATTAAAATCTACTAGGCTCATGTATAATTCGATTGCTACTTCAGGTCGATATTGTTGCACCCCACGCGCTACTAGAGTTTTGATATCCTCCTGACCGTAGCCGGTCTGCTGCCGAGCCAAATCTATTGCAGCTTGCCAATCTTTTTCATACAAGTGGATTTCAGCCAGTGTTCTTTGATCATAAGGGTTAATCAACTCTATGAATTGTTTGCGGACTATCTGCCAATTATGCAAGCGTTCGGCTAAATCCTTTACCTTTCGATATAGTTCGAGGGTAGGTCTGAGATAGTTGACTTGAGCCAATAAAATACGCAACAGGTTTTCGTCG
The DNA here is from genome assembly GCF_030389965.1 of Candidatus Chlorohelix allophototropha. Lineage (NCBI taxonomy): Bacteria > Bacillati > Chloroflexota > Chloroflexia > Candidatus Chloroheliales > Candidatus Chloroheliaceae > Candidatus Chlorohelix > Candidatus Chlorohelix allophototropha. The sequence continues at coordinate 1,789,629 of NZ_CP128399.1, read as the reverse complement.
TCATGGTATTTCAAATAATACTCTACTAACCGTTCGAGGATGCTACCAGAGCCTTGTAAGGATGAATATGAAAATGGCGTAGAGCGTTGTTGAGTTTTATCTTCTTCCAACCTAACAAGCCAGCTTTCCAGCGTTTCCAAATATTTAGCTTCATTACCTTTGCTTCGCCAATAGTCTGCCAATTGGAGGTAATGCGCTTCGCTTACGAGGTTAGCCTGTCGGATGGCTAGGTAGTTAAGATCATCGCCTAGTTTAAGATAGTAGTTGGCAATCCAGTCCGTTACAACGGGGTATTCTTCCGCAAGTTTCTTAAATTGCTTTAGCAAGTAAGTATAATCCGCTGGGGTTGTTGCCAACGCATCCAATCCAGCCTTGAGGTCTTCTTTTTCAGCGCCATACTCCCAGATTTCTAAAGTTGATAGGGTATTTAACAACCAATCAAAGTGATCCTGCTTTTCCTTTGGAGAGGGAAAAATCAAAGCAGCAGCCTCACCATAGAAAGTTAAAGCTCGTCCTATTTGCACGGCGTTAATAGGATACTCCTCCATTACATCGTTCCCGGCTCCCACTAAATGTATTAGCAATTCTAGCTGGTCGTTCGGATTAAAAGTGCCAATTTGTTCAAAAAAGTCATCTATCTCGTCCAATTCCTCGCTCTCGTAATATTCATCAAGGGTCTGGGGCAATTGACTGAAGTAATGGGTGATTTCGTGCATGAGGCGGCGTAATCCGGTGGGGTTACTCGGCTGCTGCCGGATGACCTGTTTGGGAATAGTGATATTTTCTAGTAGGGTACGCCGAAAAGCATCGCTTTGCTCGCTTAGTCGCAGTAATAATTCTACCAATTGTATGTGTTCCATGCTTTCTAGCGTTTTGCCCAACGCCGATACTACGTTGGTTTGACTTGCTTGCCCTTGAGCTTCGTCCGTAAAACTATTAGCACTCCTCTCTTTCAGATAATAAAGCAGCACTGATACGGCATGTTTGCAAATGTAGCCATCATAAGGACAAGTACAGTCTATTTCTAGGTCAGCCCCAACCTCGGCAATTTCTACCTGATAAATATCACCACTTCCGGCTACTCTGGCTTGGATGCTTTTACCACCGGAATCAAGTCGGAATTTTAGCACAGCACCGGAAGCCAGATAAGCTTGACCACGCTGAAAAACAAGGATAGTATCCGCAAGATTTTCTACATCTAGGTAAGTAAGAGTTTTCAGTTTCATACCAATAGTACTTTCTAATGGTTAATTCGTGGATTATCTTTTTCTTGTTCGCAAATGGGTGCTATCGTTCTCAACAGTTATTTTCCAATTACCTTCAAGATAGCACACTTCATGTAATCCGGTGCAAGTGCTTGGAAAGACAGGTTTTTTGTTATTCCATTCCAAGCCCTTTAAACGATAGTATAAAATATTTATCACTCCGGCGTGTGTTACCAATGCAATATTTTCAGGAAGGCTTCGGGAAAGAATCTTAGCCGCCATGGTATCAAACGCTTTATGCACGCGAAGCTGAAACTCACGCGGGCTTTCGCCGAAGTTGATTTCTCGAAGATTTATCGCTACAAGAGCGAAGGCTTCACTAAGGCAGCCTAAGAATTAGCTTGCTCGGCAGGTTACTGCGAAGTAGAGCTTTAAGACGGCTACCCTCCTTCCGCATTTGACCTTAATGGTCTGTACAGAGTCGCTGCCCCTATCCAGTAGAGGCTCTTTATATTATTTTACATTTTATAGCTTTATGAATTATTATTGACTTAGTTCATCAGTGACAACTTAAAGATTTGACGGACTTGTCAAGTACAAAATCAGGAATTTCTAGCTGGATTTCATACCAAATTTGGCTGCTATGCCCTTAATTTTCTCAAATGTGGCCGCTCTGGCAATTACTACTCGGACAAAATACAGGCTTTTGTTGCCAAACAATTGTTTTTACCGAAGATTGGCCACTTTGATTAGCAGCATAAGTAGCTTGACAAATTCAGTTGGCGCTTAAGTTGTCAACTATGGACTTAGTTATCTCAAATGTAATTCGGAGGGAATCAAAAAATTGCTAAAAAAGTTAAACCAATCAATATTAAACATATTCGTGGTAAAGCCCGGTACAGTAGAACCTTTGGCTTATATGGATGGAATCCGTGCTATTGCAGTTTTACAAGTCCTTGTATTCCACTGCTGGGTTTTATCGGGTAGTCCAGAACTAACCTTTAAATCACCTTTTTCCGGGAATATTACTCATTGGACTTTTTTAATCAGCGCAGGGCATACCGGTGTCCTTCTTTTCTTTGCTCTTAGCGGCTTCTTATTAGCACAGAATTGGTTTTCTGCTGATTACAATAATAAACCTCGACCCAGTGTTAGAAAATATTTTAGATTGCGCTTCTTCAGAATTATGCCTGCTTATTATAGCTGTCTTTTTTTTATGTTGCTGTTCTTTACCCCAAAATATATACCTTCTGCCTATGTTTTCAGTGGCGATGGATTTTTTGCCTTAGGAGCGCACCTAACCTTTACTCAATATTTGTTTCCTATATCGTCTGGCGATTACACTATTAACGGGTCATTATGGACACTAACAATTGAGATGATATTTTATTTAGTATTACCTTGGGCTATACCACTATTTCTTCGTAATCGCTGGATAATAGCGGTACCTTTTGCTATTATTGCAAACATCCTGTGGTTATATTTATGTAAATATTCGCTCGACCCTGTTGTTGCTATATATCAAAGTTCTGTTGCTAGGTTCTCAGTTGATAGTGAAACCATACGTTATTTTCTATCAAATCAATTTTTCGGCTATATCTCCTTTTTTGCACTTGGAATAGCAGTTGCAAATGTATATACACGGTATCGCTTAAATATCCCTTCTGGGAAAATATTTAAAATAGCTACCGGAAAAATAGCTGGAAACTTTTACTTCATAATCGGATTAGCCCTGATTTTATCGCTTTTGTTTGAACTTAGAAACGATAGTAGCTTAATTATCCAGTATTATGCTGGAAGGATACTTTATGGTATAGGGATAACCTTGTTCATAATGGGTGTATTGTTCGGCAGTAATTTTTGGCGCTATATATTCAGCATAACCCCTTTGCGCATAATAGGCATTATCGGCTATTCGGTTTATTTATGGCACATGCCTTTGATATATCTGATTAAAAGTTATCCTGAAATTGAAGCACTCCCAGTGGAGCAGCGTTTCCTACAAGTCTTGCTTTATACATCCGTTGGAGTTTTCCTGCTTGGCACCATATTTTATCTGGCTATAGAAAAACCTTTTATGCTCAGCGCGAGAAAGAATAGCAAACAACCAGTAGTAATGGATGCTGCCCCGGTACAATTATCCAGCATGCCTCAAGAATCACATATAAATATTGTAGGAACTTATTTCGAGAATAATCATTAACTGTTAGGAAAATTAACAGAGATGAAGATTTTACCCGTAACCCTTGAAAGAACCTTTGTTAGACTGGAACTCTAGCACACGAGCCCTCGGCGTTGGCATTTACCGCGGCATATGCATCAGCTACACAAGTAACAGTATTGATAGTCAGTTTTATGACATCGATTGCTCGCTGTCCAGAAGTAGGTGAAAGGATTAAAACACTGCAAAATGAAATGCACTGGCAAGCTGACCGAATCCAACTCCGGTAGCAGCAGCAGCAACATCCTGAGTGGTCTCACCCTACTCTCGCCCATTCGCTCCACCGCTCCATCTCCTAGGTCAAAAAGTGGCGCAAGCGTTTGCGTCCACCGATCAGGTGGTGCTGCGCAGCCTTTCTACTGCCCCTAAACATCCCGTTACCCCAACTTCACACCTGCTCTTCGCTGGAATTCACTGGAAAGTGAAGTGACTCAGTTTTTCAAGGCATCCAGCTAGGGATACAAGGCTTTTCAGAGAATAACAAAAACAAGCAAAAGCTTCGATTCGAGCAATATCTTCGGCAACCTCGCTGTACCACCCCAACCAGACATTGCATCTGGAAAGCCTACGCTAATACCCGTTGCTTCAATTTCCCACAACCAAACATACTTCGCTTTATCAGCTTAAGCCTGTTCCATTCCTTTTAGCACTAAACCTGCGTCTGAACCAGTTTCTCTGGGTCAGTATAATCCATCGCACTGAGCGCTGTGATTTGAGCTTATTTTCACTCGGTTTAGCCTTGCTAGACCATTTTACCAATCATTCTATGCCTATTTCCGTTGCTTTTATCCCTTTTTCCTTGGGACAAATTTAAATCTGTACGGTGGCAAATTTATCTTATCAATTACTCTTTTTCCTTTTCCGGCTATTATTTGCCTTTTTCAAATAAGGCTCTACCAGTTCAGGAAAAGTTATCGAACGTCTAAATTTATTTTTTTTAAGTTTATACCCAACAAACGGGATATGTCCCTTTTCCCAGTCTGCAAGCGCTAATAAAGGTACTTTCAAGGGTACTCGTACCGGCTCAAATTCTAGCTTACCGACAACACGGTCAAATTTTGCGCCGGAAAATGCCGCAAGTAAACCCAACGAAGTAACACCACGTGGGTAATAATGTAAATGATTTGAGCCATAGGTATCCACGAAACAGCCACCTCGCCCCATACTATTTTCAAATTGTTCAAACGCCCAATAACGTGAGGGTAAATCGGCAGGGTCAATACCCAAATAAGCCCCGGTTAGGTCACGATGTAGATTCTGGCTGATCCAGATATGCGAATGATCGGAACTGCTATGAGTACAGCCATATTCAATAAGACTGGCACGGCGCGCTTCCAAAATATCGCGGCGGAACAAATCAAGATTAAGCGGCGGTAGGGGTGCGCCGCTTGCCAGCAAATACAGCAAGCCATTTGAAGTATAAAGCGAGTAAGCGTTCCAACCCTCCAACTCGCCCTCCTCTAGTGATTGCCCGTTCCAAGGATTTATAAGACCCGTTGTGGTGCGATCGAGACATACTGCAAAATGGTCGCCTAGCCATGCCTGTTCCTCCAAAGTTTGGCAGATAAGCCTAACTCTAGCGCGGCATTCCCTCGCCAGCTTTTTGTCACTTTCTTCCAGCATCAGGGCGGCAACATGCAAAGCCGACAACGCTTTAACGCCCAAATAAATTTGCTCGCGTCCGAATTGAACGGCAGGAGAAGCATCATCTACGGTGTTGGCAGTGCCGGTGGTAGGAAAGCCGCTGGTAGTGGTAGCACTTTTTAGGATATAGCGCGACAACCGAACAATCGCCTCCCGATTATCGAGTAGTACCGTTTGGCGGGCAGAATATCGCCATAAGGCATAGGCAAGTAGAATAAAATTTGCGCTCTCCTCCACTTCCATTTCATGCGGATAAGCTTGGCAATTTGAGCCGAGTAATGCCCCAATATCGTGACTCATAAAAGCAGCTTCTTCCGATACAGGCTTGAGATGCTTGCGCCACTCCGCCAGCGTCATTTCGAGTAGTTCATCCCACAATAATAGGTAGAACCAAGCGAGATTATACTCAACATCCACTGTCGAATGGAAAGTACAATTGCCCTCCCAGACGCTATACCATTCCGGCTGTGCATTTTGCCCCGGAATAGCCCACCAACTATTAGGAATATAGCTTTGAAAACTGAAAGCTATGAGGTTTCGAGTGCCGGCATCCAGCGAACTATCCGCTAGCAAACTGTCGAACAGGGCAGTTTTACGGCGAATTTCTGCCTCATTACTACGGGCGTAAAACCACACTTCCTCAATATTCTTGAAAAAGTCGAGGTATTTAAAGCGGTAAGGCTCACCTCCCACTTCAAGTACAGGTTCAGCCAGAAAAGTCGCAAGTATAAAAGAGGCTTTTACAACTCCCCCGTTACCCTTAACTCCAATTGTCCCATTTTGCGTATCTATTGAAATAGCGCCATCCGGGGTCTGTAACAGAGAAAGGGTGATGGGAGCTTCAAAAATACGCTTGTCACTGAGGCTATCCTGCGGTTGGCGCGGTCCCCAATGACCCGGAATCATACGGTAAGAAGCTGTATATTGCAGACCATCAGCATACCCTTCAGTTTTTACACCTCTGGTCGGGTCTGCCAAACCTACCAGCAATTCAGGCTCAGAATCAGGCGGGGCATAAATTTCCGCATCAATATAAAAGAAGGGAGCGGTGCAGAGCATAGTATCACGGGGATAGAAAGGCGCAGTAACTTTAAATACTGCACTGAGGTTGTAAGCGCGATCTCGTGCTGTCCACTTAATTGAGTTAAAGGTGATTTCCTGCTCTACCTCACTAAAAACCGTTCCAGATGAAGTATAAGGCAAATAATTCTCTAAAATATTTCCATCTTCAGTATTTTGTAGCCGCACTCCCAGCTTGAAATCCCAGGCGCGATCATAATATTTGCCCAACGGTCCCATCAGGAAGCCACGCTCTGAAACACGCGGAAAGTGGAGGGTGAAGCGACTGCCGAGCCGCCCCAGCATTGTTTCAATCGGCAGCATATTACCCGATCCTCCTGTGCTTTTCCGAATCCAAAAGGTCTTAAAAGGTTGGTATATACTTCGCTTTCTTGAAAAATCTGCTTACAGTATAGAGCAAAAGTGAGTTTTGTAGGATACAAAAAGCAAGAAATCAGGACGAATTATTAAAACTTTCGCTTAAACTGATTCAGGATAACCAAAATAAAAAACGGGTAGCCTCTGAGCTACCCGCTTGAAAAAGATGTATTTGTAAGCTTAACTGCGTGAACCAAACAACGAGGGTTGCACTGAAGTTGGCGGGGTGGACTCGTCTTCGTGTTCCACTTCGCTGAGTCCCGCGCGGCGGTAGAGGGCTGCCAGAGGGGCAGGTGCCCACCAATTGTATTTTCCCATCAAGCGCATCGCTGCCGGAACCAATAACGCCCGCACTATAGTGGCATCCACCAAAATTGCCAGCGCCAAACCCACGCCCACTTGCTTGATGAACACCACTTCACCGGCGGCAAACCCGCCAATTACCACTACCAATAGTATTGCCGCACTGGTTATAATTCCGCCGGTCTTCTGGATACCGTGCGCTACGGCGGCAGTGGTATCGCCGAAGCGGTCATAATGCTCTTTCACCCGGCTCAAGAGAAAGACTTCATAGTCCATCGAAAGACCAAAAGCGATGGCAAAAATTAGGATTGGCTGTGTGCCATCAATGCTGCCCAACGGAGTGAAGCCTAACACATTGGCGAGATTACCGTCCTGAAAGACCCAAACCAATGCCCCGAAACTGACCGACAGCGATAATGTATTCAGAATTACTGCCTTGAGCGGTATTACCACGCTGCCAAGCATCAAGAACAAAAGGATGAAGATAGTTGCCACGATGAACGCTACGGCGAAGGGCACGCTTTCTTCCAAGCTGGCAAGAAAATCTACCAGATAGGCAGTTTCGCCACCCACTTCAAGAGTCATTCCGGCAGGCGCACCTAGCCCACGTATTGTTTTTACCAGTTCTTGCGCTTGACCTGAATGTTGGTCGCTATCGTAAAGTACCGATACTAAGGCATAGTTGCCCTTGGCGTAATGTGTTGCCGCTATCTGTGCTTGTGGGTTTTGCGCTAAACCTGCATCCGAATAAAAACCGACATAAGCGTTTTTATCGAGACTAGAATCGAGTGTTACCAGACTATCAACCCGACGCACGCCCGGAACCGCTTCTATTTTACGAGTATAGTCATAAAGCGTTGTAATATTAGCTGCATTCAACATAGGGCTATTGCTTTTAAGGACAAGCTGAATCGGTACGGTTTCATTGCGCGGAAATTCATTGCTCAAATACTCGCTTACTATCCGGCTTTCGGCTGTAGCAGGAAGGCTACGCGCGTCCGGTGTTGCCAGATTTACCCGAAGGAATGGCAAACCAACCCACATCAGTGGAAGCACAGTGAACAGTAGCACTACGACAGGGCGGCGCATTACAAAGGTGCTAAGGTTATACCAGAAGCCGCGATTCTCCAGCTTTTTCTCGGAATTACGCCGAATGTGAATGATTGACCAAATCGAAAGGGCATTTACCCGATGAGAAAGCAACGCCAGCATAGCCGGTAATATGGTTATAGAAGCAATGACCGCTACTAGTACCGCTGCCGCGCCGCCCAAGCCCATACTTTGCAGGAACATTTGAGGAAATACCTGTAGGCTCAACAAGCTGATAGCCACCGTCAAGCCGCTAAAAGTTACGGTGCGTCCAGCAGTTTGCATGGTTTTTACCAAAGCGGCGCGAGTATCACCATTGTAACGTTTTAGCTCATCCCGGAAGCGACTCACTACAAACAAGCTGTAGTCAATCGCTAAACCCAAACCAAGCATTGTGATTATATTTATCGCGAAGATAGAGACATCGGTGAAATTAACGGCAACGCGCAGCAGTAGAAAGGCGCCTAGGATGGCAATACCACCGATTGCCAGCGGCAACGCCGCCGCAATCAGGCTACCAAAAATCAGCACTAACAGTATTGCAAGGATGGGGAAAGTAGCCATTTCAGCCGTTTCAAGGTCTTTGCTAACCTGTTCGCTAATCTGTTCATACACCATCGCTTGCCCACCAACCTGCACTTTTAAAGTAGCGCTAGTTAGCAGTGGAAGCAATTCTTTAGCATGCTTTTGCTGTTCTTCAGTATCACCTGCCAACGTAATGATCGCATAGGTGCTGAGCTTGTTGTTAGAAACCAGTTGAGTAGCGCCTGAATTGTAGTAATTGGTAATTTTACCTACGTAAGGTTTACCATCCAATTTGGAAAGCACTTCTGAAACCCCTTGAGCAAAGGCTGGACTATCCACAACAGTAGTATTGTCTTTGGAAGTGAAAAGTACCACCAGCGAAGCGTCTTCCTGTCCCAATTGATCATGAATTGTCCCAACCGCCTTGAAAGATTCAGAAGCCGGGTTATCATAGCCGCCGCCCTTTAACATTCCAAAAAGACTCGTGCCAAAGACACCCGCCGCTACCATAAAAGCAATGCCTGCTATTAACACAAACCAACGATAACGATATATAAATTTTCCTAAAGCTGCGTACATCTCTCACCTCGTAATAAGTTATGTAAATTAGTTGTTGTTAAAATATCCGAATGAAGTTCATTCAGAGAATTCAGGGCAAAAAAAAGGTCGAATAAACCACAACTAAAGCTCTTCGGATGTGAATGAGCTTCATTCAGTAAAAACAAGCCTAAAAATTAGCCCCTTTAAGCGGGGCAAAACTGTTGCTAAATTTCTTTGTTCAGATATGGTGGCATCAAAAGCCAATGATCCAGCAAATCCACCAACGCATCAATATAACGCGATACGGATTTGCCACCTTCGACATTGAAGCATTGGTAAAGAGCATCGCTAACCATTCCAAAAGCCAAAACTGAAGCTGCCTGTGAGTCAATAGGTCGCATATAACCGAGTGCAATTGCTTCATCAAAAAACGTTTTTATACCTATTTGGATAGGATCAGAAATAGTTTTCTCCCAACCACCGATTTCCTGTGGCTGCAAACCCATCATCTGTATCATATCGGATTGCCGATTACACAGTTCGAAACAGGCTTCCATTAAAGGACGTGCCCGCATGTAATGCGGTATTTGCTGCAAAGCCGGATCCTGTAAAAAGGCTAGAAACTCGTACTCCCAATCACCCTTGACTGCATAGAGCAATTCAGATTTATTCTTAAAGTACAAATAAACCGTACCGACCGCCACTCCCGCTTTACGAGCTACATCTGCAATAGTAGTTGATTCATAGCCGGTAGTAGTAAAAAGCTCTCTGGCAGCCTCGATTATTGACTGTTTTTTCTCTAGTTTTTTTTGTGCCACGCTAAGCGGCACTTCTGGTTTAAGTTGTGTGACGTCCATTTTTTTCTGTTTTACTATCCATAGAAGCCTTATTCATAATAATGAATGAACTTCATTCTCTTTTTACAACACTTTACAGAGTTTGTCAAGCCCCTTTTTATAATTTTAACCTAAAATTGCATGGTTTGCTTATAACGCCGTACTGAAAAACAAAATCTAAAATAGGCACATAGTAAGCGCTCAAACAAACGTTATTTTGAAAAGTTCATTGGGTGACAAAGCTTGAGTAGGAGTGGGATTTGTTTAAAAATACAAGAAATATATTCAATTTCTTTAGTTTCTATACATTGATTAATCACTAATGGTATGATAATCTAACATCGAAATAATTTGTAAAATTTGACAGGAATATTATGTGCTTTTGTAGTTTAGAAATTTCAACTGAAAAAAGAACTAGCACCCAGCAGCAAAGCCAACCGAAAAAGAGGTCTGGTTAGCTTGCTTTGTCTTTGATAAAAAGCTAAGTTGCGTCAGATCTCAGGTGAGGTCTGGCGTTTTTGTTTTTAAACTATCGGGAGGAAATTTTATGGATTTGGGATTTTTCTTGCGAGGACTTTTAATTGGGTTCTCGATAGCTGCCTCAGTAGGACCAATTTGGGTGTTAGTAATGCGCCGAACGCTGGCTTATGGTAGTCTGCCCGGATTGGTTTCGGGTCTAGGGGTTGCAACTGCGGATGGACTTTATGGAGCAATTGGCGGATTCGGGCTTACTTTTGTATCAAGCCTGCTGGTAGAGCAAAGCCTTTGGCTTCGCCTTATTGGAGGGGGATTTATGTGCTATCTTGGTATAAAAATAGCACTTGCTGCCCCTGTAGCGCGAGAAGCTAAGGATAGCGGTGGAAAGCTATCTAGACTATACCTTTCCACATTTTTACTAACTTTAACAAACCCCATGACCATCATTTCTTTTGCGGTAATACTGGCAGGACTAGGCGCAGGTAGTACCAACGGAGATTACGTAGCAACATTAATACTTATAGTTGGGGTTTTTAGCGGTTCTTCGCTGTGGTGGGTGGTCATGACAACCTTGCTAGGCTTGTTGCACAAAAAGATTACACCTCAAATAATGCGCTGGATTAACTGGATTTCTGGGTTCATCATTTGCGCTTTTGGGGTCGTAGCTTTGCTAACCCTCTTTTAGGGTTGGAATAGGGATAAAGGCTACCAAGATGGCTAAGGCTATATTCCTATTCATTTTGAATTTTTAGCGTTATTCTAAGATTTCTTGACCCTTCCGATACATATTCCTATTATGGGTAGGCACTGCTACAATCAACCAGAAAACGATTAGCAGTGCAAAAACCCACTCCCAGTCAAACCAACGCGGTTGTGTTTGCAGAATAAGCAGGCTTAGTTTTCCTTAACTACGCTACGATAAAACTTTAAAGCCTCATCGGCTTCCGGGATACCGTTGTTGCGCATGTTATCTATACATTTTTCAACTTCTGGTTTTACCGTTTCCCAGGCTTCATTTATGTTCTGGGAGGACATGGTACGACCGAACAAGTAATAGCAAAACAAATCGATATTATCTACTTCATCTTGGTTGACCAGTTGGAATAGAGTAGCAGAACAAGCAGGACCAAGTTCCTTATTGTTATCCCATTGTTGGTAAAAGCGTTCTTTGACCGAATCAATTGTAATCATAATTGTATCCATAAAACTTCTCGCTTTCTTCCGCCAATAAAGACGGTCGGGTGGGGTTATGCTTAAACCGCAAAAGGTTGAAAGCCAGTTTTCATTACCGCACCATTTCTATTTTTTATTTCGTAACTACTTGGCTGCTTGAGGAGTGCCGTGATTCTTCTATCTTAGTAAAATAATTATAGTTATCACAAATAAGATAGTAGCAAATTTAGCTTATCTTAGTCAATGTAAATTCGGTAAAAATCTAAGACTCGCATTATTTATACATTGAAATGCAATATTATGGGTTTGATAAGTAGTTCTTAGTAAGTTTATCTTGACTAAGATTTAAATACCTGCTATTCTTGAAATTGAATGAAGTCGTTAAATTTATTGGGAGCAGGCTATGTACGATTTTATGAAGCGGTTTTGCGATATTGCAGAGAAAGGCGCTAGGGAAGATAACCCGCTCACATTATCCCGATTAATTGGGCAACTGGAGATTCTGGCGGAAATTTGCTCTAATAATTATAAACTTGAAGGCTTGTGTGAAATGCTAGCCAACGAAATGCTTAAGCTGCAGGAAAAGTTGGATGGGTTGGTACAACCTCAGACTATAACCAGTGCTCCTGTGGCTGTTTCAAACGTAAAAACAATTTATAAACAAGAGTATGTGCGCTGTGGTAAAACAAACTGTACCAAGTGCGCCAACCGCCAAGGACACGGACCTTATTGGTATTCCTACAACTTTACCGGTGGGCAAAGCCGTAAGCGTTATATCGGCTTGAAGCTTCCAGAGGATATAACGGTTGATAGAGCGAATGTGCGCTATGCAATACCCCTTGCTACGGTTCCATGCCACCCGCAATGCCAACTTGAAGATGGCGAATTGAAAGAACCATGCTGCCGTAATGAACATAGCGAAAACTAAACATCGTGTCAAAAGCTACGAAACAGAAAGGTATTTATGAAAATTGCAGCAGTGTCAAATAATGGGAACTCAATCAGTGCCCATTTCGGAAAAGCGCGCTATTTTGTTGTACTAACGCTTGAAGAAGGCAAAATTATTAAGCGTGAAGTTATAGATAGAGAAACGATAGACGAAACTCCTTCGCTGAGTGCCACAAGCGGTAACAGCGGTCGTGTCCTTAATGTTATCAACCGGCAAGAGAACAAATCGCCTACAGGTGAGGTCAAACGACACAATATCGAGTCAATTGCAGGTTGCGAAGTAGTGCTATCGAGGGGTATGGGTAGTGGTATGCTGCAAAGGTTGGAACAGGCTAACATCCGGGCTATTCTAACCGATGTAATGAGCATTGATGAAGCGGTCGAAGCTTATTTAGAAGGGAAATTATCCCATCATCCTGACCTAGTACACTGACTAGTTATAGGGTCTTCCGTATTTTATTGCTCCCTCTCTGCAATACGCCCGACAGCTAGCAATAGCCCATAAATCAAAGCTTGCGGACGAGGGGGACATCCGGGTATATATACGTCAACGGGCAAGACTGTATTGATTCCGCCACCACCAGCATAGTTAGAAGAAAATATCCCACCGCTACAACCACACGCGCCAACCGCCACCACCAACCTAGGCTCTGGCATTGCCCTGTAAGTACGTAGCGCGGCGGTTGTCAGGTTACGATTCATTACCCCTGTTACCAGTAGAACGTCAGCATGCCGAGGAGAAGCCACAAAATCAAAGCCAAGGCGTTGTATATCGTGTACCGGATTTAGTAAGGCATTTAACTCCCAGTCACACCCATTGCATGACCCGCAGTCTAAATGTCGTATATGTAGAGAGCGTTGCAAATGTCGCGTTATACGGTTTTTTAACTCTTGGCTCATTACTTCAAGATCGCCGCTAGGACTGATTAAACTCATCGGTAATGGCGGTCGCCCTGAAGCATTGGTTTGGGTTGTGGGTGCTGCTCCGCCCGGTTGCTGTATTGTTTTCTCAGTAATAGCTGCCTCTACCGGGATACCATCCTGTGCTACTACCAAAGCAGAACGCTGATGGGAGGCAAGTTCAAAATCCCCGGTCATTCTGATAGCATTTGAGGGACAGGACTCGGCACAAAGTCCGCAAAAAATGCACTTGCCCAAATCCACGCGCCATGGTTCCAGCGAAATTGCGCGGGAGGGACAAACGAGGCTACAGTTGCCTTCTCCTGTACAGCTTTGTAAATTTATATCGGGGCGACCACGTAAGTTCTCAGGCGACACCTGTTTTTCTTTTGGATAGTTAACCGTGGCTACCCGGCTTAAAATTGTTTCACCTAATTTTATAAACATTTAACCGTTCCTTCTAACCTTTTCCGCATGAATCTATCCAATTATCTGGTTAATCTTAACGATCAAGGCAGCTATAACATAGCTCAAAACTTTTATTTATTAACGGAAAGTCAGGCACAATATTATCCAAAACAGCTCTAGGTACTACTGCCCAGTTAGAATAGCTGGCTGTGCGTATCCGGTAACGATAGATAGTATTATTAGGACCGGTCATAACCCAGTGGCAATTGGAACCTCGGGGAGATTCGGTAAGGCTGAAAGCACTTTCATAAGCCGGCAATTCTCCCAACGGTATTGACAAAGGACCTTCTGTTAATCTATCCAAAGCTTCCAGAATCAGCTTAAATGATACTGTGATCTCTTCTGCTCGAATTATGAACCGCGCCTTAACATCTCCAGACTCAAGTACCGGGATATGATCCGGCTGAAAGTAAGGGAGACTATAGGCGGCATAGGGATGATCGCGTCGTTCGTCCCGATTTACACCGCTAGCTCTAGCAGCAACACCAACCGCTCCGAGGTCTCTAGCGCTGCTATTTTTGAGGATACCCGCGCCTTCAAAACGCTCCATGACACTTTCTTTGTTCATGACAAGCTGTAGCAATTTGTAAGCTTCGTTTTGATAATCCCATAGCTTTTCCTTTACAAAAAAGCCGGAGGTATTGCTCAGACCACGTTGCACACCACCGGGTTTGATCAGCCCGAATAGATAACGACTCCCCAATTCCTTTTCATTCAGCCGCATCAGTTTTTCTTTTAGAAGCGCGCCACCCTGTATACCGGCATGAAAACCTACACCCGCGCAGAGATTACCTATATCACCTATATGGTTGTAAAGCCGCTCAAGCTCTGCATAGATTAAACGTAATATACTTGCTCGTTCAGGGATTTCAATGCCCGCTAATTGTTCTAACGCCTGACAGTAAGCTAAAGTGCTAGAAACCGTACAAGCAGCACAGTTGCGTTCAACCAAATAAAGCGCGCGTCCAACTGGCAAACCCTCAAGCTGTTTTTCTACGCCCCGGTGGGTATAGAATAGCCGTGCTTCAAGGTTTACAATTTGCTCTCCTACCGAGCTAAAACGAAAATGACCCGGTTCGATAATTCCGGCATGGATTGGTCCAACCGGGATTTCCAGAATTCCTTCGCCTTGCGTGCGATTGCGAAATTCCTCATCATCCGGTGCAAAAGGTGGAAAGTAATTGCCATCAAAATCTTTACGAAGCGCTCTCATTCCATCCGGCCAATGCCGATGCAAAACTAGCCGACGCGGATCTGGATGCCCTTGCGGAATTAGACCAAACATGTCACGGGCTTCCCGTTCGTACCAATTGGCGGCTGGCATTAAAAAGCTGATAGATTGATACATGGGGCTCTCATTGGACAGTTGTGCTTCTACGCTGAGAAAATAGGCGCAACCATCCAAACCAAATATATATCTTATCTGGTAAAACCCGCTGCGTTGCCGATCATCCAGCGCTACCATTGTCACCAGATAAAGTGGAAGGGTTTTTAATAGTTGCGCGCATACGTTGGCAAGCTCAGCGGGGTTTACTTTTAGATGAATTTCACGGTCATGGATAACACCGAGCAGTTGTACATTAGCCTCGGAACTGGCAGTAAGATTTGTCACAAACTCTAATAATGTTGGCAAAGACCAATTCGAAGTTTGGTTATCTGCTGGCAAAATTGTCATTTTAATATTGTTCCTACCATATGAAACCATTCTTGGGCAAAGGGTGGCAGCCACAAACCCAGTACTAACAATGTTATAGCCGGAGCCAAAAGAATAAAACTAGCAAAGCGGTTTGCCAGTTTAAGTCTCTCGTCAAGAGAATCTGAGTTTGTCAGAGGGTCAGTTTCTAACTCAGGAGCTTGGGTAGCTTTCGGTTCCCTTTTTTCGGCGGCAGCAAATTGCCAGTTGGGCAACCCTTTGCGCTTAAAAGGTGAAAGACTACCGGAAAATACGGTTATCCCTGCCATTATTAGGCTGTTTCCGACCCCTTTGTTTATCAATGGATGGTTGGATAAATCAACCTTGGGTAAATAATGTGCCTTTTCGCCTCGACCAAATGCCATGCCTACCACATGATGTATCAAACTGGCGAAGATGCAGGCTAAAAGAATAAGGTACAAACAGCCCACTAGAGGATTATTGTTGGCAAAAGCAGCCGCCCCTACCAGTGCCTCACTAACAAAAACATTGAGGGGAGGAACTCCGGTTATGGCTAAAGTTCCCACAAAAAGCAACGTTCCTAATAAAGGGTTTGCATTTATCACACCTTTTATTTTTGGAATCTCACGAGTATGGTAACGCTCTGTAACCTCGCCTGCTACACAAAACATTAGGGATTTGGCTATGGCATGATTTAAAATATGCAAAGCGGCAGCAAAACCGCCTATTTCGCCCCCAATCCCTATTGCCAGTACAATAATACCCATATGCTCAATACTAGAATAAGCCAGTAAGCGTTTAAAATCATCCTGCTCTAAAATGAACGGTATTACTATCCCGATAGAGATAAGCCCGAATATTATCAGCAAGGTAGAAGAATACTCTGGTCCCAATGTGATTTTCGTTATGGTATTAAACCGCATAATTCCATACAGACCGCAATTGAGCAAAGCCCCTGAGAGTAGCGCACTAATTGGAGAAGGGGCTTGACTATGCGCATCCGGTAACCAGGTATGCATGGGGGCAAGTCCGGTTTTGGTGCCAAACCCGATGAGGATAAAAATAAAAGCCAATTTCATCAGGTCGGGGTTAAGATTAGCAGCATTCTTTAATAAGAAAGTCCAGTCAAGGGAAGAGCCACTTTCAGGCAAATTGCTTACCGAAGCCATATAAGTGAGGAGGGTTCCTAAAAGAGCAAAACTAATACCTACCGTTGCAATGACGATATATTTCCAAGCTGCTTCAAGACTTTGATGTTTGCCGTAAAAACCAACCAGTGGAGCAGCGGCTAGAGTAGTGCTTTCTAATAACACCCATGTTATGCCAAGGCTATTAAAAATTACTGTGGCATAGATTGCAGTAGTTAAGATATTAAACCAAAAATAATACCAACCCAACTTGGTCAGAGTAATATGATCTTCCAATAGCTCTCTGCCCATATAAGGTACTGAGTAGGTTATTGCCAATAGTGAAACTAGGGCAATTACTATTAGGATTAACCCACTCAAGGCATCGACATATAACAACCCGAATCCTCCGGTTAATGGACCAGAGTTGAAAGCGTATAGAGCGGTGATTAGGGCAGCAAAAGCCGCTAGCACTTGCCCGGCTACACCCACTAAGGTAACAGCAAAAACCGTTCCGGGTAATCGGCTCAAAACCAACGCCAGCACTGCGGCAGGTAACGCCACTATCGGTATCAAATACAGGGATATGGGCATTTATAATTTTAACCTTTTAACTTGCTCAATTCGTCGATATTAAGCGTATCGAAGATCGCGTTAATCTGAAAGGCAAAAAAGCCCATCATTATAACGCCTACCATTACATCAAAGAAAATGCCAAATTCAATAAATAGGGGCATTCCGTAAGTAGTGGAAAGCGCCACCAAAAAAAGTCCGTTCTCGATAGTTATTATTCCGATCACTTCCATAAGCGCTTTCTTACGGCTGATCATAATAAAAAGCCCGATCAGCAACATACTGAGGGCTACCGGCAAACTATTAGGAGAATAAATAGCGATAGGAAGTTTCAAGGGACGCACCGCGTTATAGCTAACCATTATCAGTCCAACGACTATAGCTGTAGATAGTCCTCTACCAATTATTCCTCTTTCTGTCTGGTTTTTAACTCGGCGCAAGACAAATTTCAATATTATGGTAGCGCCTATTACCTTCACTACCAGCGTTAATGCCACTACAAAATAGAGTTCGACCAAACCGCTGGCTTGCTCAACCAAGAAGGAAATGAAAGCCAATATTAAAGATTGAAAAGCTACCAGCATGATTGCTAGGTTAAGCCGTCGGTTGATCACAAGCAGACCGGTACTGAATAAAAGAACTAGGGTGCTGAAATCTAATATTCTTTCTGAACTCATCTATTACATCTCCCCACGTTACCGCACCACATAATCTGAAATGATCCCCAGAAAAGCTACCAAGAAAGGAGTGAGCATGAACTGAGGTAATCTGAATAAACGCATTTTAGGAGTCAGCATTTCAACCACCCCAAGCCCCACCGCAACCAGCCCTATTTTCAAGATATAAACCAAGCCACCCACCAATAAAGAAGAAATATCAGCGGTAGTGGCTATGCCCCATGGTAAGAAAAGATTTACAAAAAGGCTTATAAACAACAGTTGTTTAATGGAAGTTGCCCATAACATCAGCCCCAGCAAACGACCGGAATATTCTAGGAGCATTCCTTCGTGGATCATAGTAAGTTCTAGGTGAGTGTCGGGGTTATCCACCGGAAGGCGACCGGTTTCAGCGATTATCAATACAAACAAGGCAAAAGCGCACATTAAGTGAGAGGGCGTAATAGTGCTAATACCACCGTTGGATAAGTGAGTAACTATACCTGAAAGCCCGGTAGACCCGGCTCTTAGAGCAGAGGCAAACAAAACCAGTAATAAACCCGGTTCTACTAACATTGAAACCATCATTTCGCGGCTGCTACCCATCCCACCAAAAGCGCTTCCTGCGTCCAACCCTCCTAGCACCGTAAACACTCTAGCCAGACCAAAAATATAGATCAATAGGATAATATCGTCAGCAGAGCGTAACGGAGAAAGACCAACTAGGGGCAACATCATAGCCGCCGCTGCCATGCAGCCAAATACTAGATAAGGGGTAACTCTGGTAATCCAACTGGAATGCTCTGAGAGGATTTCAGTTTTATTCAGATACTTACCAATATCGTAATACTGCTGGAGCAAAACTGGACCACGCCGACCCTGTAGACGTGCCTTAATCTTTTTGATGAACCCTTGTACCAGCGGAGCAAACAATAATACGAAAGCCAGTTGTACTAAAGCCCCGACCAGCGAAAACAGCAAGTTTACAATCATATCAGTAGAAAGAGAACCTTTCTAATCTAGCTTGAGCAAATACAATTAGCGTGCAAAGATTAATAAAATGACCAGAGTTATCAAAATGTAGCTTAAATACAAACGAATGCTGCCATTCTGAATGGTTTTTATCTGAGTGGTAACCACAGAAAAACCCTTGCGTATCAGTTTTACAACATCTGATTGCAATAGCGAATTAATCCCACTCCGGTACTCAATTTTTTCAACAAAATAAGGTTCAACTATATAAGTTACTTTAATCTCGCGGAAGGGTTGCAACACTAATTGGAAAACGCGACGAAGCGGGCTAACAAAGGATATAGAGTTGTATCCCATAGTGGGCTTTAACTCGATTCCACAAGCCCAAGTCTCATCTACAGTGCGTCTGGAACGCCCAAGCAACCAACGTATCACTAGCCAACTTACTATAGCCAAGAGCAGTGATAACAAAAGTAAGAAGGGAACCACTCCCTCATTTGAAGTTTGGTTATTAGGAATCGCACTCTGAAGACTCCAATACAGATTTGAACTGAGCGGGTGGGTGCTACCCACTCCCGTCCATTGTTCCAGAACAGGTTTTAGCAGCGCCAAAACTCCGTTAGCTCCCAAACCTAAAGTAATTGCCAGAAAAGCGCCCAAGCCCATCCCAAACCTCATACTACGACCAACCTCATGAGACTCTGAAGCGGGCACACTACGGGGTTGACCCAAAAAGCCGGTTCCGAAAATTTTGATGAATGTAGTAGCCGCCAACGCTCCGGTAAGCGCCAGACCGCTCAATGCCAGCGTGCCAAGCGTTTTTTGCCAGATTTCAGGAGAATAGGCAACCAAACCCAATAACGATTGATAGGTTAGCCACTCGCTCACAAAACCATTAAAAGGAGGCAAACCGGAGATAGCCAGCGACCCGACCAGAAAAAAGAGTGCAGTCCATTTCATTCGCTTTATAAGCCCGCCCATCAGTTCCAGATTACGAGTATGAGTCGCATGTATTACTGCCCCCGCCCCCATAAACAATATTCCTTTGAACACTGTATGGTTGAGAAGATGGAAAAAGGAGGCAAATAGGCTCAATGTTGCCAGTTCTTCCCCGTGAGGAATTTGAAGAGAGTGGAACAACAGAGCGGCACCGAGTCCTACGCTGATAATACCCATGTTTTCAATACTGCTGAAAGCCAGAAGTTTTTTAAGGTCGATTTCCACCATTGCATACAAAATCCCTAAAACTGAGGAAACCAAACCGATGACTATCAAAACGGTTCCCCACCAAACCGGGGGGATAAATCTTAGGGTTTCGGGTAATCCTCCGTTGGTCAACGCTATACCCTGACCTGAAAGGAAATCAAAACTCACTCGTACCAGACCATAAATTGCCGTCTTGATCATAACCCCGGACATTAATGCAGAAATAGGGCTAGGCGCCACCGGATGTGCTCGTGGTAGCCAAAAATGCATAGGCATAAGACCCGCTTTAGTGCCAAAGCCCACTAGCGCAAATAGAAAAACCCAATTGCGGGCGGATTCCGCCAGATTTGTTCGCACGCCTCCTCGAAAAGCGTCAAAAGAGAAGCTTTGCCCCGCTGCCAGAAATAAAATTAAAAATGCGCCTGTGATAAAAGCAGTGCCAAAATGAGTAGTAACAATATAGATTATCCCGGCTTTGCGTACTTCCTTTTCCTCATGTTCAAAGCTAACCAAGAAATAACTGAGCAGTGACATTAGCTCCCAAGCAATCAAAAACATCATTCCGTTATTTGCCATCACCACGGCGAGCATTGCAG
Source organism: Candidatus Chlorohelix allophototropha (assembly GCF_030389965.1). NCBI lineage: Bacteria > Bacillati > Chloroflexota > Chloroflexia > Candidatus Chloroheliales > Candidatus Chloroheliaceae > Candidatus Chlorohelix > Candidatus Chlorohelix allophototropha. Next base: position 1,769,079 of record NZ_CP128399.1, on the reverse strand, counting down.
GAAAGAAAAGGTTATAGCCTGCTACTAATAGGGCTACATTTTTGCCCTGCTCAATATATTGTTGGCTGTAACCAATTGCATATACTGAAACCAACAGACCACCCAAACTTATTATTAGGAGGAAGAAAGCCGCTAATGGATCCAATAAAATCTCAAAACGCGCTGCGGTAAAATCAATTATTGTAAAAAACACCACACGTTGAGGCTGTGGCTCTAAAAGAAACAAGATGGCAGCCGCTAAACCTAGAATAGAAGCTAGTGTGGCTAAGCCATAACCCAATAATATAACTTGGTGAGGTAGGCGGATAAGTACCAGCGCCAGTATCGCGGCAATAATATAGAGGGAAAAGGAGGCATAAACCAATTCAAGTGCAGGAATCATTATTCCACTTCCTTTTTCAAGGGTCTCATTGTTTCATTTTCCAATTGGTTCAGCAAAGCGCGACTACTCACAAGGTGATTATTAAAAATAATTCTAGCTAAATCCAATAAGTCGAAAAGTAATGGTTCCTGCATACTGTAACACGATAATGCCATCTTTACGAGTTAGCAATAAGCCCTTGTTGCACAAATCCCAAGTGGTTGGCTTATTAGGCTTTGCTCAACCTCTAGAATATTTTACAGCACAGTGACACTTCTTCAGATTCTTTAACCGCATTTTTGCTACGGTACAGATTTAAAGGGGAAGGAGAAATAGGCGCTACTCAGCGGATGATCTTGTGAATCTTGTGATACAAGGGGTTCAACCGTTGGTACATTTTAGAATATACCTCGTAAAACAACCCGTCATAGATTTCGCGGGTTCGCGGGTTTGGTTCAAAGGTTTGGGCGGTTCTGGTCATTTCCTTTACCGCAACCTCGAAGGAAGGATGAAGCTTTAAGCCAACCGCAGTATCAATCGCTGCACCCAAACCGGATGCTTCATAAACATGCGGGCGCGAGGCAGGTAGTCCGAAAATATCGGCAGTCAATTGCATTGCACCAGCACTCTGAGAACCGCCACCCGCCACCCGCAATTCGGTTACTGCCAGTTTAGTTTTTTTCTCCACCCGGTCACGACCTTCGCGCAAAGCGTAAGCCAACCCTTCCAAAATTGCTCGGTAGAGATGGGCGCGGGTATGCACATCCGAAAAACCTATAATTGAGCCTCGCGCCTCCGGTCCTGGCACTTTCAAACCCGGTGACCAGTAGGGCTGTAGCAATAGACCGTTAGAACCGGGCGAAACCTGTTGCAACAATTCGTCAAATAATAATTCTGGTGCAATGCCGCGTTCTTCTGCCAATTGCAGTTCACGCTGCCCGAATTCTTGCTTGAACCAGCTTACCATCCAATAGCCCCTTGAAATAAGAATCTCAAGATTATATGCTCCCGGAATAGCAGAAGGATAGGGCGGGATAAAAGGGATAGCCTCAACATATTTAGGGCTGGTTACATTGAATGTGGCGGCAGTGCCGTAGCTCAAACAGCCGATATGCGACGCAATACCACCCGCACCAAGCACTTCGCAGGCTTTGTCGGCGGCAGAAGCAATGAGGGGCAAGCCAATGGGGATTCCGGTTTCGGCTGCTGCTCCGGGGCTTATCTGACCAATTATAGCAGTGGGACTTACCAGTTCAGGCAATTTCTCAGGCGGAATCCGCAAGCCAGCCCATTTCCAATCACCATTACTCGCCCAGCGTAAGTTCTTATAATCTAACGGCACGTAGCCAACCTGAGAGGCAACCGAATCGGCGAAACGTCCGGTAAGTCGGAAAATCTGGTAGCCGGATAAAAAAAGGTATTTGTGGGTCTTTTCCCAAATTTCAGGCTGATAATAGCGCAGCCAGTTACTTTCGGCTTCCTGCTGAAAATATTCGATGGTAGGGCGTATCCCTGCCACTTTAAAGAGCAGTCCCCATTTACCTTTGATTGGGTCGAAAAGGGGGGTGCGGCGTTGATCGAGCCAAACAATCGCTGGACGCAAAGGCTTGCCGTCTTTATCAAGGTTTATGACCGTGCTGCGTTGCGTTGTTACCGTTACTCCTACAATCGCCGTTTTATCTACCCCCGGTTGCAGCCATAATTCTTGACAAGCTTGGCAAAGAGCTTTCCAATAATATTCTGGCTCTTGCTCTGCCCAACCCGGTTTAGCGGAGAAATAAGCTTCTAACGGAACTCGCGCTTTTGCGAGTAGATTCCCGCGAAGGTCAAACAATAGAGCGCGAACGCTTTGCGTGCCAGTATCAAGCGCCAGTAAAGTTTCCGATTTCAAGCCGTCTTTACCTTCTTTCTACGCAGTAAGCGCCACATGCCCAATCCTAAGAAAGCAACCAACAAGATTTTCTCAAGAAATTTGACACCCTTGTGTTTGATTTCAGCTTCTTCTGCCTTATGCTGCAATTGCTCTCGCCAATCCGGTATAGATTGAGGATCGGGTAAGCTGTAGCACTCACGCCATAATTTCAGGTAAGCGGCTTCTTCTTGCTGCCAACGGGAATCATCCCAACCTAATTCGGGTTGGCAAATGTCACGAATACGCGCTAGATGCTGCACCCCGCCCTCCGGTAGTAGCAAGCCTAATCGAACACGCCGCAACAACAGGTCGTCCAAATGCACTACCGCTTCACACCTTGCCGCCCAACGCAATTCCGCCCAGTGGTAAGCTGTCCCCGGTATTAGCTCCAATTCGCCGAGTTTAGCCGCTTGTACCAGCGCAGACGCATCAGAACCATAGCGTCCGGCAAGACGAGTAGCTTGTTGCGAATCATTAAGACCGGGTACTTTCATACTGATCGGGTTAAGCGCGGGATTAGAATCGGGCGTAAGCGCAAAATTCGGGAAATGCGCAAAAGCCACTTGTAGCGCATGGCGAGCGGTTGAGCGAAAAGTGGTTAGCTTGCCGCCCGTAACCGTCAATAAGCCTTTCTCTTGCCAGATTACGTAATCCCGCGATTCTTTAGACGGGTCTTCCTTGCCGCTGCCAACTACCGGGCGTACCCCTGCAAAAGTGGATATAACGTCTTGCGCTGTCAAATTCAAAGCGGGGAAAGCAAAATTCAGTGCTGCCAACAGATATGCCACCTCATTAGGTAAGATAGAGGGTTCAGCATCTAGTGGATGGTCGTGATCTAGGTCGGTAGTGCCGACCAGTGTAACCCCTTCCCATGGGAAAGCAAATACAGGTCTGTGATCCATAGGGTGTCGAAAACTAATTGCCTGGGATACGGGGGCACGCCAACCGGGTAGCAATAGATGACTACCACGCAACGGTCTTAATCTAGCATTTGCGCCTGTCAAAACCCGTAGACGGTCAGCCCATACACCGGTTGCATTTATCACCACCCGCGCCCGCACAATTATATTGTCGCTTCCGGCTTTATCCGCTACCCTGACACCCGCTACCTTTTCATTTTCCCACTTTAGCTCTTCGGCACGAGCATAATTAATCGCTACCCCTCCCAGTGACACACCTTCCCGAATAAGGCGTAATACCAAACGCGCATCGTCTGTTTGGGCATCAGCATATTGAAACCCGGCTTTCAATTCATGAGTGGGCAGATGCGGAGCCATCAGCTTGAACTTTTCAGAAGGGATTTTGTGTCGCCTAAAATTCATGCCGAGCAGTTCGTAAAATTCTAGCCCGGCTGAAGTAAGCCAACGCCCCGGTTTATCGCCTTTGAACAAGGGTAGTAAAAAGCCTAGGGGCTGAATCAAACCGGGAACTTCCGAGAGCAAGCGTTTGCGCTCCCGCACCGACTCAAGGGTTAAGCCGATTTTCCCTTCTTTCAAATAGCGCAAACCACCATGCACCAGCTTGGAAGAGCGGCTCGAAGTCCCCCATGCAAAATCACGTTGCTCCACCAGCGCAACCTTAACGCCGGACTTAGCTGCTTCATGAAAAATACCCGCTCCCGTAACGCCTCCGCCAATTACCAAAATATCAAACTCGCTGTTCAAACTCGCCAGGGCTTTTTCTCGCCAACCTCTTTCCCACATCTTAAAACACCTCTATAGAACCAATTTACCGGGATTTAATAGCCCTTCCGGATCGAATTGCCGGATAATAGCCCGTATACCTTCCAAACCAAGTTTGCCCTTTTCCGCTTCCAGATAGGGCAAATGATCTGCCCCTACGCCGTGTTGATGGCTGATAGTACCACCACCATTAACAATTGCTAAGCTAGCAGCTTTTTTCATCCTTTGCCAACGTTCGAGAGTTTTTTCAGGTGTATTTGCTACCCGGAAAACGTAAGTGGTATAAACGCTAGAGCCGTAGGGGTAAAGATGCGAAAGGTGGGTAAACACGTGCAGTTTTTCGCCTTCCACCATAGCAGCTTCTTTCAAAGCACATTCAATCGAGTCAACCATTTGCGGGATTTTCTCCCAAACCGTTGCGGTTTCAACCGTATCCACCGCATAACCTGCTTCCCAAAGGCTATTCCGCAGATAAGGGGTCTTGAAACGATTCTTGTGCCATTGCTTGCCAAATAATGTACCTAGATATACCCCACCATTGCGATGCGCCAGTGCAAGCGCCTCTCTTTTGCCGATTTGCACCAACGCCCGGCTACCCTTGAACCCCATTATCAGCATGCATTTTTGCGCACCCGCCCCCCGTAAATCCAAATAACGCTCAATAGGCGCGATTATATTGCGTCGCCCTGCCAATGCTAGAGTGGTTTCGGTTTCAACGGGGGTGCTATAACGTAGCATTGTAAGCGGCAAACCCGCTTGAACAATCTTCCGCACTGCTTCAAAGCCTCGCTCCCACTCTTTGAAAAAAACCGCCAGAAAAGTCTCAACCGGAGGGACAGGCACAACCCGAACAGTCGCTTTGGTAATAATCCCGATTCTACCCTCAGAGCCAAGCACAATTTCACGCAAATCGGGACCGGCAGCAGAAGCGGGAAAGGACGGCAACTCAAGCGACCCGGCAGGAGTTTCTACATTACCGCCGGCAAATAGCCTTTCAATACGCCCATAGCCTAACGATTGTTGCCCACTCGAACGAGTCGCAATCCAACCTCCCAGAGTCGAATACTCAAACGATTGAGGATAATGACCAAGCGTATAACCATGCGCTCTCAATTCCGCTTCTAGGTCAGGACCAGCAATCCCCGCTCCAAAAGTAGCAAGCCGACTGTCATGATCAAGACACAAAAGGCGACTCATACGCTCCATCGCTACGGTCAGCACTGGCTCTCCACCCAACAGCGGGTTTATATGCCCGGCTACACTCGTCCCACCCCCATACGGAATCAGACTTGCGCCAGTGTGACGTGCATATTCATATAAATCGCTTATTTCGGCTTCATTTTCAGGAAAAGCTACGCCATCCGTGAAAGTTATGCCTGTACCGCCCCGCAGTTCAATCCAGTCGGACATACTCTGCCCGCGTGAATAGCGTAACCTTGTCAATTCGTCAGTCTTTATCAAGGGATTTGGGGGTAAGCTTGATGGTGGAATCGAAGCTAGAACAGAGGTTAGTTTGGCATCTTGAGGCACTATACCGGAACCGAGACGCTGTTGTAAATATTCCAGAGTATCCTTACCTAGATGGGACTCGGTAGAATCATCTCCCCAACCGTTCCAACGTCTCATAAATTATATCCTCTGGTAGTGTCAAAGCTGATTTCAGGTTTTACTCGGCTACTTATACAAAAAGAGCTTCAATTAAAATTTGCACGGTATTCTCCTTAATCATATGAAACCCTTATTTTCTGTCAAGTAAAGTAGATTTGTGCAGTTCTAAGCAAGGAAAGGCTGAGTCAGATTTCTTTGTAATGGGAGGTAAGTAGATAATTGAACCTTAATCAAGTATAATTCGCAACGTCTTGGTTGATTCAATTTTATTAATTATTTGGGATAAAAATGCGAATAGTTATATTCGGCGCCACCGGTAAAACCGGCAATGCGCTTCTTAGCAAAACACTATCACAGGGACATCAAGTAACTGCGCTGGTTCGAGATGTTTCAAAAATCAATATAATTACCTCCAATCTGAAGGTGATACAAGGTGATGTGTTGGATAAAGTAGCAGTACAAACCGCTATTTCCGGGCAAGATGTTGTGTTTTGCACCCTTGGAACTGGTCTGGATTTAAGCCCTACTACTGTTTTATCCAATGGTACTCGCAATATTGTCGAGGCAATGCAAGCACATAGGGTAAAACGAATAGTTTGTCTATTATCGGGCTGGCTCTTTTATCCGACTTATCCACCGATATTTAAAAATATCACCGAAGAACATGCCCGCCAGTTGGAAATATTGAAAAAGAGTGGGTTGGAGTGGGTGGCAGTTTGTCCACCACAAATAACGGATGATCCTGGAGATCAGCCCTTTCGGGTAGCGATGGGTTCATTGCCGTTAGGGGCTACAAATATCTCAAAGGAAGATGTTGCTAGGTTTATGATTGCACAGCTTAAGCAAGATTTTTATCTTGGCGAAACGGTGGGAATAGCCTATTAGTTACGAACCGGAGCAACGCGCAGGTTACTTTTGAACTTGTGCATATGCTCCGGCTTTTACAGAAAACTATTAAGCGTGTATAACAATTTAATCTTTAGAACCAACGTTGAGTGATTTCTCGTAATATCCGATCAAGCATCTCGATTGAAAAGGGCTTGTTTATACAACCGGCAAAGCCATAATCCCGATAATTGGTCATTACAGGATCGTTCAAGTAACCGCTAGAAACAATTACTTTTGCTTTTGGATCAAGTTGTAGCAATTTTGGGATAAGTTCTCTAGCTCCCATACCATTTTTTATACTTAAATCCGCAATTACTGCATTAAAATGAAAATTATCTTCGTGGGCAAGTCGATATGTTTCGAGTGCTTCCTCGCCTGAGGTCGTTTTATAGGTTTGGTAGCCTAATTTCTGTAAAATTTTGGCTAGCATTTCACTCACCATCACTTCATCATCCACTATAAGAATCCGTCCTAAGCCAGTTCGAGAAATATCTTCTTTATTAGCTTTACGATTGATTGGTTCAAGGGCGGCTGGAAGATAAATATTAATTCGAGTGCCTTTACCAAGTTCACTTTCTATAGAAATATGCCCCTCATGTTTTTTAATAATCGAATAGCAAATAGGCAAGCCCAATCCCTTACCAAAAAACTTGGTGGTGTAGTAAGGGTCGAAAATTTTAGGCAACTCTTCAGGTTTAATGCCAGAACCTTGATCGGTAATAGTTAAAAGCACATAATTACCGACTTTTAGCATTGGTTGTTGTTCAGAATCCACGCTAACGTTAGTAGTCGCAATTTGCAATAGACCGCCATGTGGCATAGAGTCAATGGCGTTTTGAACCAAGCTTTGGACAGCCTGAGTTATCTGCGCTTGATCAATAACTACAGACCATGTATTGGCATCAAAATTAAACTCACATCTGATCCCGGTGTTACGCAACATATAAGGAACTGTATCTTCCAATAGAACCTTTATGATCGTCTTTTCCTTGATAGGAGAGCCACCTTTAGCAAAAGTAAGGAGTTGCTGTGCCAAATCTTTGGCGCGAAAAGTGGCTTTTTCAGCCGCTTCCAAATATTCCTGGTTTTCATCGCCATCAGCCAAATTTAGCTTTACCAGTGAAATGTTGCCCATTATAGCCGTTAAAACATTATTGAAATTATGCGCAAGCCCACCCGCTAACGTTCCGAGCGATTCTAGATTCCGGATTTTCATTCTTTCGTCCATCTGATAAATCTTTTCAGTGACATCCAGAAAAGTTAAAACCGCGCCTATCAACTTACTTTCTTTGTTATATAGGGGCGTTCCGGTAAAAGAAATATTCCGCTTCTGCTTTTGGAGAGTTAGAAGCACAATATCGCCTGTTATTTCGTTAACACGGTTACCTTCAAGAATATCGACAATCGGATATACACGGCTAGAATCTTTCCTACTATCCTGCAAATGCAGCACTTGTTCGGCTTGCTTTCCCGTGGCATTCTGGATTGACCATCCGGTTAATTCCGCCGCTGCCCGGTTAAAAAGAACGATGTTTCCGGCGTTATCAGTTACGACAACGCCATCTCCAATCGAGCGTAAGGTTATAGCCAATCGCTCGGTTTCGGCAGCTAGTGCATTTTGCATTTGTCTTTGTTCGGTTATATCCTGTGTTACAACCATACCACCTGTAATTTCATTATTCTCATTACGTACAGGCAATACATAAACTTGATATAGCAGTTCATCGGTATAGGGCATCTCGAAGATGGTTTCATTACCCGCAAGTGCTGCACGATAGGGCGTTTCCAAACAAGCAACAGTTTTAGCTGTTAATATTTCGTAAATAGTTTTTCCTACCAACTGCTTACCGGTGAGACCTATTACTTCGAGTCCTTTGCCCTCAGCAATGGTATAGCGCAAATCTTTATCAAACAGTAATACTGCGCCATTCGGGAAGTTTTTAGCCAGAGTCCGATAGCGAGCTTCACTCTCAAGCAAAGCTAGTTCAGCCTTTTTTCGCTCGGTTATGTCCCTTGCTACCCCAGAGGCGAAGAGCGGTTTACCTGTAACCGGATCATAAACAGAACGAGTGTATGTTTCTACCCAGATATAACTCCCATCTTTCCGCCGACATCTATATGTAACTTGAATTGTGTTGGATTCAGGTGTAGTTTGTTTTATCTTTTCCATTATCAATTTAATATCATCAGGGTGAAAAAGAATAAAACTGGACTTACCAAGCAATTCTTCCGGTTCATAACCCAATAGGCTTTTACAACTTGGCGATAGGTAAGTGATGGTGCCGTCCACGGTGTTGGTAAAAATCAGGTCAAGTGATGTATCTGCCAGCAAACGATAACGTTCTTCATTTTCGCGCAGCGCTTGTTCCGCCTTTTTTTGCTCGGTTATATCTTCGTGAACTGCAATTCCAATAAGACCATATTCTAGATGTTCGTATAGCGAAATCGTTGCTTTTGACCAGAATGTTGAGCCGTCTTTTTTGACATTATGTACTTCGAATGTTGTTACTTCTTCTTGTTGTATGGAAGATCGTATCTCGCTGTCAACTTGAGCAGCGTCAGTATTCTCATCACCATAATTAAGAATAGTTGTCGATTGCCCGATTAGTTCACCAGTACCATAACCAAACATTTGCTCAAATCTGGGATTGGCATAAAGTATTTTTGAGTCTGCATGGCGAACTAACATTACCCCCTCAGCCATGTTACGTGCAATAATAGACACTAGATTTTGATAAAAATCAGGTTCTAAATGATAATTTGTATTTTTTGCTTGCGCATCATTAAAAGAGGGATATTGTAAGACATCTTTTAATTTTAGCTGAGCAAGTTTATATTCAGTAATATCCTGCAAATAAACCAGTGTGCCTTCAGGGGAGGGGGAAATCCTTACTTCGAACCAAAAATTGAGAGAAGGATAAAATTCTTCAAAAAAAAGTTCCTTTTGCCCAAATACTGCCTGCCGATAATAGGGATGAAATTTCAGATGTTGTAATTCGGGGAGTTCTTGCCAAATATTTTTCCCAATTAAATCAACTGTAGTTCGTCTGAATAGATTCGCGGCATTTTGATTTACGAAAACAAACTCATCGCGAGTATCAAGGGCAAAGAAAGTGCCTTTGACTCTATCCAGAATAGTAGCTAATTGATTGATTCTCAGCGAATCCATAGTGAGACTATTCCCTATTTAAAGATACCCTCATTTTTTTATTATGCAACTAATTATAGCATTATTGTTTAGTAATTGTCAGTATAATTACATGGTACATTTGTAACATTTGATCATTTTATTTTAAAAATAAAACCTAACCCTAATTTAAAATTACGAGCAAGCTTCAGTTGAAATGCGAATCAATTAAGCATACGCTTTGTCCTTAAATAAGGTTTTATATGGTGTTACGGCAACTGATTATTTATTATCAAACTATAAGTAGCAGAGGGTTTTGAGACAACAGCTTAAATTAAGCATCGATATCTTCGGCTATACCGCCATTCCTATGCGGATTTTGCTCATTTAACCTTTTGCATGTGGCTATCCGAAGCTAGCTATTGGATTTATCAGGAGAACTAGTGACCAAAATTGTTTTTGTGCACTAATCATTAGTGTAATTGCATTTCCAATATTCTCTGGTATACAGGTGCAGTACAAACATTGGTTGTACCGCACTACTAATATTCAAAAAACCTAATACCAAAGAAGAAAGATACTACAAAATTAGCCTCTAAGATTAAGCTAACCAGCGAGATTTTAATATTATTTTAATAGTTTTCTCTTTCAAGTTTAAAATCTATAAATATTCTAGCAGTAATAAATGCCGGAGTTTGTGCAGTTTGCGCATACTATAAAAAGAAAAAGGGATTCGGTAGGATTTATATTCTATGTTTATTCAAAGCAAATATAATTCTTATTCCAGAAGGAGATTATACTAATTCCTTAAGATGCTTTTTTCTTTTCTATTCCCTAACTACTTTGTTAGCATAGAAACGCCATAGATTTGAAATAACCTCTTTACAAATACGAACGCTTGTACTAAAATAATACCAGCGTTGGGTCGTAACCGCATGCCTCCGATATTTTCCAGAGAACTTCATTAGCATCGTCTGGTTGCGTCTCCACATCATAGCGGTTCATATCAATTTCTATTTTGGGACCAACATGGTATTCATTATAAAAGCGTTCGTAACTTTCGTTCAGTGAAGCAAGGTAAACGTGATCAACCCCGGAAGCTTCAAATGAGCGACCACGTTTGGCAATACGCTGCATCAAAGTGGCTTCATTGGCGCGTAGATATACCAACAAATTGGCAGGGCGTACCAACCCTTCCAGCATAGTGTAAAAGTCATTGAGGGTAGCAAATTCTCGATCTGGCAAAATGCCTTGCGAGTTAAGGCTATGAGCGAATACCTTCAAGTTTTCAGCGGCGCTGCGCTCCTGCACCGCATTAGAATCTCCGCGGGTAATCTCAATTTGCTGGCGAAAGGTACGCTCAAGAAAAACTAGTTGCGAAACCAACGCCCAGCGAGTTCGATCAGCATAATAATCTGCCAGATAAGGATGATCTTGAACCGTTTCTTCGTATAATTTCCAACGCCAGCGGGTAGCGATTATTTTAGCAAGGGTGGTTTTGCCAACGCCGATGTTGCCACATAAGGTAATATAAATTCCCACGAATGAATTTTCCTTCCATATATTAAAATATAAAAATGGGAGTAAAGTTTACTTGTCATAAGATTCTTTGTTTGATATAATTTTGTTAAGTTATGTATAGCATTTCTAAAATCCGAAGTGTACCCTTTTCTAGATAGCGTTTTTAAGAAGGTAGCAAATGAATAACGAGCAGCGAGTAATAGCCTACGTACCTAAAGATGTGGATGATCGTCCAGCCTCCGATATGGGTGCGGTACGTCGAGGGCTGTGGATGTATACTCATAAACTCGGACTTAATTTTAGCCTTGTTCTTCTTCTATCTTTGGCATATCAGGCTTTCGTAGCAGTGTTCATTGCTATGAAAGGTCTGCGCAACATCCCGATTTTTGATAGTCTGCTAAAAGGTGATCAATTTTTGCAGATAATCGGCACAATCGGAGTGATTGTTATTGCTATTGTCATTCAAGGCTTGATTATAGCTGAAATGGCTCAGGTAGTGTGGTTACGCCATCCCGATCGCCTCAAAGTGAGACTTATGAAGGGTTCAATCTGGTGGTGGATAATGCTGGTTACGTTGCTACCATCTATTGCAATTGACTTCATGCTGCTATTTCTGAGTGTTACCGAACAAACCAACCTCGACTCAGCCTTGCACTACCTTGCACGCGATCAGGTAACTGGGCTGACTATTTTGCTTCTTTCGATACTCAACTTCCTTACTTTATTGCGCTGTGCTTCGGTGATGCGCACCAGCACTAGTGAAGAGATTCGGCGTGAGGTAGAAGAACGGCTACACGCTATCGCCGAGGAAATGCTAATAGACGCAGGAGATAGTGCGCGTTCGAAAACCGCGAAAGTGTGGAAGCAACTTTCAGTTAACCCGCAACGCTTTGTACCAATACACGATTCAGTAATTAACCTTATTTCACAGAATCATCCTGAACTTGTACCACCTGATTTGGGTGGTGATGCATGGGCTTATGATTTCAGTGGCAATACTTTTGCAGTGTTACCGCCGGATGTACATATGGCGCTGTTGCAAAATCGGTATCGTGCCTCAAACACCACTCGCAGTTTACCAGCAGGAAACCGCATTGATAGAACGGTTAAGAAGCCACAATCTGAACAGGACGAAAACCAGTTGTTGTGGAAACTGCCGCCTAGCGCGATTGCCGAGATGATTAGCTATAATTTAGAGACTTACGGCAAACCCCGCTTTGTAGATATTACCGAACCGGATGCGCCAAAATATCTGACCCGCCCGTTGGAACTTTCCGCGCTAGGTATCGTTGATGAACAGAACCAATTAGCGCAGGGCAAACAGCCCACCATGCTAAATAGCGCTGCAACCCAGCAAATCCGAACAATTAATGCGCCAGTGTCGCATATTGTAACCGGAGGAGATTTCCTTAGCACAATTAGCCCCAAAGAAAAAGCGCTGTTCGGCGCGTATCTGGCAAAAACCGTATTCCCCCATGTGCATGGGAACGAATATATGCCCTCATCTGGAGCAGATATTTACCAGATTTTCGATGAGCTAGAATTGCAATGGTATTATCGGTATTGGCGTAAGCACTTTTCGGAAGGCACTAACTCCGGTCAAATTCCTGTACCTCCGGCTTTTGCCCAATAACCAGATTTTATAAATAATACCGGACACGTATAGGCGTGTCCTGAACTGCGTATCAGCCAAAATGTTGCAACGTCCGATTCCCAATAATGAATATGAGAAGGCGCTCCACATCCTGCAAGAACTGGAAAAGGGCGACCGCCGGGAAGGGCTTTTTTCGTGTTTTGCCATTTCCCGGCGTGGAGAAGTAATCTGGTTCGATGAGGTTGGTAGCCCTTACGGAGTAGCGATTCAGGGTTCGGCGTTAGTAAAAACTCGCGTTTTAAATTTACCTTCACAACCGATGCGAGTTGTTAACCTTGAAGAGGCTTACCAGCAACTTATCCAGCAGCAGCAACGTCAATATTTAACAGTGCTGGCAACCTTATCGTATGGAAGCAAACAAGAACGGGGCATTCTCGCTAGCCTTGCTTTACTGATAGGATTTATTATCGGATTGTTGGCATTGTATATGCTTTTGCGTCCCTATACCAGCAACGAAAGTAATGTCAGCATCGCTGGAGTTGGGGATGTAACTATTGTTTCGACCGGAAGCTATAACCCTATCGCTGACCCCACCGTTACCCGTACAAATTTCAAAGCGTTTCTCAAAGAAATGAACAGCCCTGCATTATCTGAAGCAGATCAGATGTATGATGCCTGCCTGAAAGAAGGTTGCGACCCGGCGTTAATGCTGGCTTTTTTTGAACACGAATCTTCTGGCGGTAATCAAGGTGTGGCAGCAATAACCCGTTCGGTGGGCAATATCCGTTGTACTCCCGGTTATAATTGTTATCAGACTAGCACAAACGGCTCGTTTCGGCTATATGCAAACTGGGCTGAAGGAGTGGTCGATTGGGCGCGTCTCCTAAAACAATACAGAGACAATGGGGCGCGGACGCTTGACCAAATCATTCCGGTATATGCTCCCCAAGAAGATAATAACGATGTGAACGGCTATATCAACGCCGTCAAACAGCGCGTGGATGACCTTCGCAAGCGCGAATTGAAGTTGAGATAATGCGTGTACATTGAACAGCGCGAAATAATTATAAGAATTGGGATTATTTCTTTGCAGGGGCGGTTGGATGAAGAAGGCGCAGACCAACTGGCAAAGGCGCTTGAGCAACAAAGCGAACGGGGTGTTAATAGCCTGTTGGTAGATTTACATCGAGTGAACTTTATTAATAGCACCGGCGTAGCAGTGTTAGTGGGCGGAATGAAGCAATTACGAGCAAAGGGTGGCGATTTGCGTTTGATAGGCTTACAACCCGGTCCTCGCTCGATTTTTGAACTGATGGCGCTGGATAAAGTATTCACCATTTTCGAGACCGAAGCCGAAGCGTTGCTCGGTCTATAGAAATTTCCTCCAAAAAGGTTCAGTTAAACCCTGCCCCTTTTTAAGCTCGTAATCCACTTCAATCCAAAGCGTTTATTTAACCACCCCGTACTTAACGCCGATAATCTCGGCTAAAATACTGACTGCAATTTCGGCTGGCTCTTTGGCACCGATTTCAATGCCCACTGGTCCGTGGATTTTGGACATCTGCTCCTCGGTAATACCCAACTTTTTGAGCCTATCAACCCGCTTGGCAACGGTGGTACGACTGCCGATAGCCCCGATATAACGCGCCTGACTGGGCAAGGTAGATTGAAGTGCCGGTTCGTCAAACTTTTCGTCATGGCTCAGGATTACAATATAGGTGTTGTGGTCAATCTTGAGTTGCTCGACCGCTTCATCGGGCCATGCAAAGATAAGCTCATCTGCTTCGGGGAAACGCTCTTTGGTCAGAAACTTCTCGCGTCCGTCAATAACTTTTACCCGAAAACCGAGTTCTTTAGCCATTTTTACCAACGGAATGGAGATATGTACCGCCCCAAAAACCAGCAAAGTAGGCGGAGGTGGGAAAACATCGACAAATACTTCAAAGTCGCCCAAATCTGTAGTAATCGGGAAAGTTTTCGAGCCAGTGCGCTGCATCAGGGGGACCGCGTTTTTAATCGTTTCGGCATCAAGGAGGGCATTACCAAGCGAACCGTCGGTTACACCGTCAGGATAAACCAACATTTCCGCCCCGATATTTGTTCCATCGGGAGCATGTACCACCGTAGCGCGGCTGACCATTTCCTCACGCTGAATATGGTCACGTATTTTCTGATAGAAAGACATTGCGTTTACTCCAGCGGTGTAAGATAAACTTCAATTCCACCGCCACAGGCAAGCCCTACATCCCACGCCGTTTCCTTACTAATACCGTACTTCAGCAATTTCGGTTTGCGGGATTTCAGCACTTTCTGAGCTTCTTCAAAAACTGCCCCTTCCACGCAACCGCCGCTAACCGAACCAACTAGCTTGCCGCTGCGGGTGATCGCCATTTTTGAGCCTTCAAAGCGCGGCGCTGGTCCGGTGGTTTTAACCACTGTAGCGAGGGCAATATCTTCGCCCGCTTCGCGCCATTCTTCTATGGTTTTGAGTATATCTTGCATTGCTTTACTACCTCTTTTACTGCTTCATTGAAATGAGGAAACCTTTATCCGGCAACGTATTCAATCGCGTTGCGGAATATTTTCGCGCCATCTCCCTCTTGGATTTCGCCTTCGCTGCCCTTGATGCGAGACCAACGCGGGTGATTGACAGGGGAAATAAAACGTTCGGGGTGCGGCATCAAGCCAAAGACGGTGCCTTTGCTATTGCTAGTGCCTGCGATATGCGCTACCGACCCGTTCGGGTTGTCGGGATATTCCGGTGCGTTGCCAAATTCATCGGTGTAGCGTAGAGCAATTTGGCGGTTCTTTTCAATTTCCGACAAAGTTGAATTATCTTTTACCACTACCCGCCCTTCGCCATGTGCTACCGGCAGATAAAGCTTGTCCAAACCTTTGGTAAAAATGCAATTGCTGTCAGGTTCAACCTTCAAATGCACCCAACGACACTCGAATTTGCCGGAGGCGTTGTTAGTCAGCGTTAGATCTCCAAACAAACCAGCTTTTGCCAAAATCTGAAACCCGTTACAAATACCAATCAAAGGCTTTCCAGCCGCTACAAATGCTAAAAAGGCTTCTCTCATCCGAAACATCAGCTCGTTCGCCATCAGTTTACCGGCTCCCAGATCATCTCCGTAGGAAAAGCCACCGGGTATAGCCATTATCTGGTATCGTTCGAGGGTTTTGATCGAATCTTTATCGGCAACTTCATTGATATGTTTCAGGTCAACCTGTGCGCCCACATAGCGCCAGGCTTCAACCATTTCCTGATCGCAGTTAATTCCGGCGGTACGTAACACCAACACCCGAACTTTTTGAGACTGCACGTTTCTCTCCTCAGCAGGCGTAAATTGCCCTCTAAATTCTTGAAATCTCAGCAATATTCGGGATTGATTATAACAGAAAATAGCTTTCAAGGCGGTTTCTCATCTTTTGCTATAGTGTCCTTTGGTTTAAACCAGCCTTTGACACAGCTTTCGAGAGCTATAGCATAGGCTTAAATGAGTAGATTCGGCTGTTATACAGTTGCCAAATATAGAAAGTAGGCTCTTTTAAATTGACTTTACCTATAGATTATGCTAGTATCCTTTTGCACAATCAAAAGTATGTTCTATCTGAATTCTCCGAGCCTCATTTCTTCAAGGTCTTTTTAATGTACCCATTTGCTTAAACCCCTGATATAATAATTGAATTAGCTTTCGGCAAAGTTGCCATGCTCAAGCTACAAATTGCGAGTTTGAGGTTCTAAAAGCTGGAGGAATAAGTTGAAAATCGTTGTCTGTGTAAAACAGGTTCCCATTACCACCGGAACCAACAAAATTGACCCAAACACCCTCCGAATCGTACGTGAAGGTGTAGATGCCGAACTCGACCCGGCAGATGAATATGGTATCGAAGCAGCTCTCCAACTGATTGAAGCGCAGGGTGGAGAAATCACGCTCGTTTCGATGGGACCTGACCGAGCTATTGAAGCCATCAGGCGCGGCTTGGCGATGGGCGCAGATAAAGCAATTCATATCAGCGACCCGGCGTTGTCAGGTAGCGATGCACTAACTACCGCTCGTATTCTGGCAGCCGCAATAAAACGAGTAAATCCTGATCTGGTTATTTGCGCTACTGAAAGTAGTGATGCCTACACCGGCATAGTCCCCGCCGGTATTGCGCAATTATTGGATATTCCTCAACTCACTTTTGCCAAGAAACTGACGGTGGAAAACGGCAAAGCGACAATTCAGCGCCAGATTGAGGGCGGTTACCAGACGGTTGAAGCCAGTTTGCCAGCGTTAGTAACCGTAACCGGCAGCATCAACGAACCGCGCTATCCCGCTTTAAAAGGTATTATGCAAGCTAAAAAGAAGCCGGTAGAAACCCTAACCGCCGCCGATCTTGGCTTTGCCACCTCTGAAGTTGGTTCTGCGGGCGCAAAAGAGCGGGTATTGGGTTGGAATCCTGCTCCACAGCGTCAAGCCGGTGTTCTTATCAAAGATGATGGAAACGCAGCGGTAGCAATTGCCGATTATCTGCAAAAGCTTAAAGTTATTTAGAGGAGCGGGCAAAAATGGCAAAGATTCTGGTACTTGCAGAACTCAAAGAAGGCGTGGTACAGAAAGTCGCGCTGGAATTGGTCTCTAAAGCCCGTACTCTGGGCGAAGTGACAGCAGTAGTATTGGGAACCGGCGCAGGGGCGCAAGCAGCAATATTGGGCGAGTATGGGGCGCAAACTGTGCTGATCAGCGAGGATGCCGCCTATACAACCTATCTTGCTGAACCCGGCGCGGAAACACTGGCTTATCTGATTGAGCAAATCGCTCCTTCGCTGGTTTTAATCGGCGGAACATATGATGGGCGTGATATAGCAGGACGGGTAAACGCAAAACTGGGTAGTGGCGTGATAACCGATGCGGGTGAAATCAGCTTTGAGGGGGGCGCACTTAAAGTTACCGTTCCATGGTATAGTGCCACAACTATTGTTGATGTTACCTCCCCTAGCAACGCTCCATTGGTAATGGTAAAACCCAAAACCTTTGCTGCCGAAAAGTTGGAAGGTGCGGCTGTGCCAACGGTGGAAAAAATAAGCTTCACTCCTTCCGATAAAAGCAAGCGCGCCCGTATTCTTGAAACCGTCATGGAAAAGAGCGAAGGTCCAAGCCTCGAAGAAGCCAACGTGGTTATCAGTGGCGGACGTGGTTTGAAAGATGCGAAGAACTTCGAGCTACTTCACAAACTTGCCGAGCCTCTTAACGCAGCGGTGGGCGCTACTCGCGCCGTAGTGGATAGCGGTTGGGTATCGTACAGTATGCAGGTGGGGCAGACGGGCAAAACCGTTAAACCCAACGTGTATATTGCGGTCGGCATCAGCGGAGCGATTCAACATACCGTTGGTATGAAAGGCTCCAAAAACATTATTGCTATCAATACAGACGAGGAAGCCCCTATCTTTAAGGTGTCAGACCTCGGCATTGTAGGGGATAGCCTGAAAATTCTCCCGGCGCTAACCGAAGAACTGAAAAAGCGCAGGGGCTAAACTTCATTCAAGCGCGGGGCGTTTTTGTCCCGCGCCTCAAATAATTGGATTGCTTATGTGGGAATACTTTCACGCTTTTCTACCGGCAAAAATCCAATCACCCGACGGTCCCAAAAGCTTTGACTCCGCAATTGCCGGAGGACCTAACAAGCTGGTCGCCGAGCATAATTCATATACAACCAAACTGGGAGAATTAGGCTGGGAACTGGTATCCGCCAGCCCGGTCAGTCTTATAGATGGTATTACCGCCGGTATATACCTTATTTTTAAGCGCCCAAAGCAGTAGATTAATTCTACACAAGCAGGGATGCCCATAGAGAGGACTTGAGCGATGAACGCTCCTAACGAGAGTTGGATAGGTCGTATAATCTTTGTTTTACTGGCAGGCGCAGCGATATATTTCTTCGTTGCCCGTGTGATAAAGCTGGTAAACGTACTAAAACAGGGTCAAAATGAGAATCGCTTTGACCAACCCGGCAAACGAATCTGGTTATTCGTCAAGGGCGTATTACTTCAGGAAAGGCTCTGGCGCAGGTTCTGGCCCGGCTTGGCGCATACCCTCACTTTTTGGGGCTTTTTAATAATTCAGTTCGGGTTGATTGAGTTTATTTTTCAGGGTCTAACCGGAATCGCAATTCCGCTGCTCGACTCACGCCCCTTTGCCATCTTGCTGGATATATTTCTAGCGTTGGTAATTATTTCGCTAGTTTATTTTGCCATTCGCCGTGCCTTTGTAAAACCAAAGGTATTGACCACAACTACTGATGCGTGGATTATTCTAGGTCTTATCGCCGGAGTTGTGCTTACGTTGTTATTTGCCGAAGCCTTTGCATGGCGAGCCAACCCCATAGCCGAACACGGTTACGCGCCTATAGGAAGGCGTTTGGGTGAGCTATTAATCCCATCCTCCGGTAATTGGCCCACTCCTACCGAAGCAACCCAAAGTGTGCGGGATTTTGCAGGCATACTTTGGTCTGTCACATGGTGGGCGCATATGGCAGTATTTTTCTCGTTCCTAGCGTATCTACCTTCCTCCAAACATTTGCACTTGCTCGGCAGTTTCTTCACCACTTATTTTCAGAATCTCGGCGCAAAAGGTAAACTCCGTAGCTATGGAAATACCGATGAGCTAGAAAAGCGCATGGAAGAAGAAAAACCCATCGGCGCTTCTAAGATAGAAGATTTTACTTGGAGAGACTTGCTGGATACCTATAGCTGTACCGAGTGTGGACGTTGTACCTCCGTATGTCCGGCTAATCTGACCGGAAAGCCGCTAAACCCTAAGAAAATCATCATTGATCTGAAAACCGAACTCTTTATGCAAAGTGGGTTAGGGTTTGTTGGTCATAAAATGCCTGCCGAAGAAACCACCGGAGCAGCAGATAGCGGTGGTGAATCAGGCAAGAGCGGACATGGGGAATTGCCGCCGCTGGTAGGTGGGCTTACCAGCCATGAGGAATTATGGGCTTGCACTACCTGCCGCGCCTGTATGACCGAGTGCCCGGTGTTTATAGAACATGTGCCAAAAATCGTAGATATGCGCCGATATTTGGTTATGCAGGAAAGCGATTTCCCGAAAGAGATTACGCCAGTGTTTAACAACCTAGAGCGTAACAGTAACCCATGGCAAATTAATAACAAAGAACGCGCCGATTGGCTTAAGAGCTTGCCCGAACACCTACAACACCGCCAAATGGCTGAAATTGATGAGGATGAGGGAATCGAGGTGTTGTTCTGGGTCGGTTGTATGGGCAGTTTCGACAACCGCAACAAGAAGATTTCGGTTAACTTGGCGTTGTTGATGGACGAAGCAGGCATCAAGTGGGGTATTTTGGGCAAGGAAGAAAGTTGCACCGGAGACGCAGCGCGCCGTATGGGCAACGAGTATCTATTTGCAACCCTCGCCCAGCAAAATATCGAAATATTGAACGCCTACAAAGAAAGCCATAAATTCAAAAAGATTGTGACAGGCTGCCCGCACTGCTTCAACACTATCAAAAACGAGTATCCTGAATTTGGTGGCAATTTTGAAGTGGTACATCACTCCAAGTTGGTGGCACAACTCATCGAAGAAGGCCGCATCAAGGCAGGAGATGGATTGGACACCGATAAAGTGACCTACCATGACCCTTGCTACCTCGGACGCTACAACGATATTTATGATGCACCGCGTTATACCTTGAACAGCCTCGGTAACGGTGTGAAAAAGTTGGAGCTCTCTGAAATGCCGCGTAACCGCGACAAAAGTTTCTGTTGCGGAGCGGGTGGTGGTCAAGCTTGGATGGAAGAGAAAATCGGCACCCGCGTAAACCAGACTCGAGTACAGGAAGCCGCCGATACCGGCGCAGAAGTAGTGGCAGCATCTTGCCCATTCTGCATCTCGATGTTTGAGGACGGTATCAAGGGTCGCCAATTGGAGGAAAAGATCAAAGTGCAGGATATTACCGAACTGGTAATGCTCAGCAAAAACAAAAAAGCCCTTCCAATGGCTAAACCGGAATAAGCTTTTTCTAAGAAGTTTTTCAGCCCCCTACGGTAATATTTGAGGGGGCTTTTTTTTATTGCTTCAAATTTTGACGTGATAGCACGATTTGCCCGTTGAGATGATCTATAAACTGACGAGCTACGCGCCCACTTCGTCCGCTATGGCTCAACTCCCATTGCAAAGCGCGGCGGCGCAAATCCTCTCTTTCCATCTCAATCCCGGTGTTAGCTGCCAGCGAAAAAACAATTTCGATATATTTTTGCTGGCTTGGCGTTACGAAAGTGACAATCAAGCCGAAGCGATCGCTCAAAGAGAGCTTTTCTTCCACCGTATCCCATGCAGCTATTTCTTCCTGCTGCCCTGCACCGGGGTTATCGCTGAATTGCTCGCGGATAAGATGGCGACGATTGGAGGTAGCATATATCAGCAAGTTAGAAGGACGCGCCTCTATTGTGCCTTCCAATAAGGCTTTAAGGTCTTTGTAGGAAACCTCGTCTTCCTCAAAGGACAAATCATCCACAAACAGGATGAATTTCTCGCGCCTACCTCTCACCATCTTGGCAATTTGTGGGTAGTCGCTCAACCAATCCTTATGAACCTCGATTAAGCGCAAACCTTGCGAACCGTAGCGATTGAGTAAGCCTTTTACCGTTGAGCTTTTTCCCGTCCCACGCGCCCCGTAAAGTAGCACATTGTTAGCGGGAAGCCCTGCTAAAAATTGCGCCGTGTTTTGCACAATCACCGCTTGCTCATTTGAATAGCCTACCAATTCCTCAAGGCGAATAGGGTCAATGTCCGGCACAGGTTCAAGCATTGCTTGAGGACGTTGCCAGCGAAAGCCATAATAACGCGCCAAATCATCCACGCCCTGATGAACATAATGCTGTTCTAGTTCGATCGCTAACGCGCTCCAATCGTGACTAACCGCAAACTTCTTCTTGAAAGCCAAGCGCGGGGAGTCTTGGGGGGTAGGGCTGGCGCTTGCCGGGTTAAAGTGATCCCACGATGGTAACAAAGGTTCATCCAGAATACGACGCGCTTCGTCCGCAATAACGGCAGAACTGAGAATAAAAAACTTGCGAAGCAAAGCCATGTCTCGCAAAGTAGCTTGGCGGGTGCTAGGCGCTATTTCACGTCCCGCTTTAAGGCTGAAGGGGTTTTTGGAGTCCAGTATTCGATCCAACAGATGGTTCTGCCACACATCTCCGACAATCTCACCCTCATAAAACTCGGCTTCATTGGTCAGGAGTCCGAAAAGTTCGGTATAAACCGTACCAACCTCATCCGGCTGAGCGCCGGCATAAGAGTAGAGCCGCAATAGTTTAAGAAAGTTTTGCCCGATTACATCATTTAAAACATCGCGGTACAACAATAACTGCTCCGCCTGTGCTGCCAGTCGGTTATAAAGTGGCATCTCTCTCTCCCGCCTACTTGAAAAAAGGGATAGTTAGCTTAGCCTCGCGCTTTTTGAAGATTCTGAGTCGCCGCAGTTAGCAAGCTGGAAGCATCGCTGGTAGCGTTAACCATCTGAAAGCCTTCCCGAATACGCTGCGCCGCTGTATCACCGTTACTGCAAAACATACCTAAGGCTACATTATACTTGCGGGCTGCCGCTTTGATTTTTTCCAACGCTGCCACAAACTCAGGCTCTGCGCCTTCGTTGCTAGGCGGCAAACCAAGCGAACCATGCAAATCATTTGGTCCTACAAAAGCTACATCTACACCGGGAACGCTCAAAATCTCTTCCACGTTCGCCAAACCTTTCGCGCTCTCAATCTGCAACGCTACTAGGATTTCATCATTGGCTTTGGTGAGATACTCCTGACGATCAGTTGTACTAAAGCTAAGGCATGCCATTGAACCACCAAAACTGCGCGTACCCAGTGGTGGATATTTACTCCAACTAACTGCCTGTTCTGCTTCCTGCCGAGTTTCTACCATAGGCACAATTACGCCCCATGCTCCGGCATCCAGCGACCATTTAAACCACTCAACGCTATTGAAGGGTAGGCGAACTAACGGCGCACTGACTCCCGCCCCTGCGATTGCGGCAACCGTTTCTGTCAGCAAAGCCGGGTTCTGCGGAGCATGTTCAAAATCCACCACCACCCAATCAAAACCGACATACGCCAGCAAACGAGCATTGTTAAGACCCGGTAAATTATGCCACAGACCAATTGCAGGCTCGCCATTTTTCAACTTTGCTTTGACAAAATTGGAGCGCATTTCTCCCCCTTATATTTTTCCAATTAGGTTTTGATAATATCTTTGCCGGTGCTTCTAGCGCGTGATTTCGCCAGAATATCATGGGATTCCTCTTCGCTGCTACCTTCACCCAACAAACGTCGCTTGAGCCAGAATATCACAATGAAGATTGCAGGAGCAAACAACATCCATATCAAAAACCCGGTAGTATGGTTCAAGGACATAAATTGTAGAAAACTGCTGGATAAATCCGGCGGCAAAGGCGGGTTAGTCTGACCAAAAGGTCCGAAAATTCCGGTGCGCCAATAATACCATGCCCACCAAACCCATGCACTAAAGTAGAGCAATCCGCCTAGCAAATAGACACACGCCATGAAAAGCCGAGCTACCGGGAAAGGCGCTTTTCGCAAACCGGTTATAACCGTATAATCCAAATCGACCCGCCCTACCAGTTTTTGCTGCCGTCTTTCCACCCAATCGAACGCAAGCGCCAGCAACACCAGCGCCACCAATAAACTAAATCCGGCTCTCCAGATGCTGCTATCACGTAAAGCCTCCAACCGCGCCGTATTAAAGCTAAAGGAACGACCTTGAAAAGCGTAAAAAAGATAGGGTAAAGCACTGGCTGCCAGCGCTGCGCCAAAAGCAAGCCACAACAATAGGCTGCGTCTGTAGAAAAAGTAACCCAGCGGTATTAGCACCAATACCAGCGAGAGCACACCCCGTTGTAAACGTGCCTGCGCATACCATTCCTCACGCGCTTGCCCCATATCGTTGCGGGTATAGCGCAAAACCGGGTCAATCACGCCCTCAATATCATCATATAAACCTAACCGATAATCCTGAGAGGCTACCTTAACGCTCTTTTCCGCATCAACCGCCAAAGGTTCATTTACCGCAATCGGCAGCGGCAAACCTAATCTAGCGCGATATGCTCGGCTCAGGTTCTGACGTTGATCGACTAACGCCAGCAATTTCTCCGCCATATCTACAGGCGGAATAGACAGCATCCCGGTCAGGATACGCCCCATATTTTGACGAGGCATCTCAATACCGAGTAGAGCCGCAATTGTTGAGGTTACATCTTCCTGCTTGCCCCAAATCCAATCGCCGGGTTGTACTGCCTGACCGACCATCAGTAGCGGTATCGCCCAACGATCTCCGGCTTTAATAAGCGTATCCCAATCGCCTGTAATAAGCACAGTAGTACGGCTAAGGTCAATCTGGTCATCGCTGGTTAGGCGGATAAGAGCGGTATTTAAACTTTCGCGTGCTTGTGAAAATTCTGGAGAATTTGAGCTAAAAGCATTGGCAGCGTAACCCATCGCGCTCAATTGCACCAGCGTAAAGTTCGCCGATTTCTTTTTGAGAAAATTCAAAACTGCGTCAGCTACATCATTTGAGGGCTGTTCAACCGGAAAAGCAGCTTGATAGCCCCATTCAGGCTTGAGAGCACTTTGCCACTGCGCTGAACCGAAAAAGGCAGTGGTATTGTTGCTACGCAAGGAGGCGGCAAAAAGATTATCCACCTGCTCAAGCTGATATGCTGGCGAAGGTGAAGTTGTAGTGGGAGAGGGATAATCCAGATTGTAGCCACCCGTGATTTCAGGGGATGCTCCCGTAAGTAACGTTACCAAACCCGGCGTTACAGCCGGAACAGAACCGGAGAAAAGGCGCGCCCCGGCGCTGATAGTTGCGCCATTCTCGCCTTCTTTCAGTCGTTTTAGCGCGGGTAAGCCTCTGAAATCATCATCCCCCAAACCGTTGACCACAATCAGCACAACTCGCCCACTCTGAGGCTTAGTTGTTCCCGCCGAACGCGCATCAGGACCGACATCCGTTCCGGTAAGAGAATGTGGGGCAGTTACCTGTATATCCAGAGGCAGATAACTTTCAAGCGATGAGCGCAATAGGATAGGCGAATAATATGCGCCTAGCAGCAATATGCCAACCACCGCAAGGTAAATAATTAAAGCTCGCGTTTTGAGGAACCGACGTCGCATATGTCATTTACCTCAACTACTTAAACTTATATAAGCCGGGGAGTTTTAATCTGCGATTGCGCCACTACGATAATACCAAGTTGTGTCGCGTTGGTGACGCATAGAAACGCTTTCGACTATTCCAAGTGAGATAAACATCGTCCACATCGCGCTATTGCCATTACTAATCAAGGGCAATGGAATACCGGTCACCGGAAATAGTCCCAAATTCATTCCCACATTAATAAATACCTGGAAAAAGAGCATAGTAAACACACCAGCACAAATCATACGCCCGTAACTATCATTACTTTTCTGAGCAATATGCAAAATCCTTGTCAGAATGAGAGCCAGCAATACCAGCAAGGCGATTGAACCCACAAAACCAAATTCCTCCGCTATTACTGAAAAGATAAAGTCAGTGTGACGAATACTCAGATAATTCATAGTATTCTGAACACCACTGGCATAACCTTGCCCCAATAAACCGCCGCCTACTACCGCTTTATTAGATACTTCGAGGTTTCGGCGCTGGCTTGGGTCGGAATAATTCGGGTCCCAGAAACTATGAAAACGTTCATACTGATAGTCGGAGAAGATTTGAACTTTCCCGCCGGTAAGGTCGGGTGCAAACCAAATAAGTAAAACAATCGGCACAGCTATAAAAATTAAACCAAATAGATGCACCAGATTAGTGCCACCCGCCCACGCCATCCCAAACCAAATAGCGATCAAAACCATAGTAGTACCAAGATCTGGCTGGATAAATACCAGAATCACGGCGGGCGCAGCCACCAAAAGAGAGGTTGCAAATACCGGAAAGCGTTGGATACGATGTTCGTTGGTGGCATAAAAACGTGCCAGCACAATCACCATTAGCAACTTAGCAGGTTCTGAAGGCTGTATATCGGTAAAGCCTAAATCAATCCAGCGAGTAGAACCGGAGGTAGTTTGCCCAATTACACGCACCAAAAATAGCAAACCAACGCAAAGTATATAAACTATAAAAGTCACATATTCAAAAAAGTGATAATCCATCCTTGCCATCAAAAACAGCAGAATCATACCGAGACCAACCCCTACGGTTAATTGCTTGATGTGCATATTGAGAGGAGAAAGGGCAGGGTCGGTGTGAGTGGCGCTATACACCATCAATACACCGAAAAGGGCTGTGATAAGTACACCGATGAGCAGAGGAATATCAAAAAAACGCCAAATAGATTTTTCCATGCAATTCCTGATTTACATAATACAAAATACTTCTCAAAACTTAGTATAGCAGATTGAAAATAGATTGCAATATAATTAGGGATATATCATCTTAAACCTGTGGTGAGCAACACTCCGAGAAAGTGAATAATGCCATAGAGAAAAACAGCTTTATATACGTTAATAGAGATGTGAGTAATAATACTTGCAAACATCTTCAAAAGTCCTCTCACTAGAATCTTCTCAATCCTCCTCAAAGAACGCTGTAGAGCAGACAGCGTTCTTTCATTTCATAATACTTTGCGTTTTGGTAACTTGCCAAATATAATAGTCAGCATGCAACAGCACTTTATAAACCCTGCCAGCGTCTTGGAGGGACGTAAATTATCAAGCAAATCTGGGCGAATGTATGCTCTGAAAAAAGCTATTCCTCTATTTTGGGCTGCCCGCGATACGCTAGGAGTGCTGCTGCTGATACCCCTTTACCTGTGGATGCGCTTGCCAAATCTGATGGCGCTTCCCGTCTTCTACGATGAAACCATCTACCTGTCCTATGCCCGTGAGTATATGCTCGACCCACAGCGAAATTTGCTGATTTCCGCCGAACGAGATGGAAAACCGCCTCTGTTTGTGTGGGCTTTAAGCTGGGCATGGAACTGGTTTGATGAACCCTTGACCGGAGCTAGGATGCTCTCGGTAATAGGCGGGGGTGTAACCTGTATCTTTATATATCTAATAGGAAAAAGGGTCTTATCGTCGGTAGCGGGATTTCTGGCTACCCTATTTTACATCTTGTGCCCTCTCATGGTGTTGCATAACCGACTAGCCGTACATAGCAGTTGGGAATCGGCAGCAGGGATGGCAGCGCTATACTTTGCCTGCGCCATTGCAATGCAACCACGCGCCCTTTATGCGCTTGGATTAGGAGCAGCGTTAGGGCTGGGAATGTTTGTAAAACAAACGGCATTGTTTGCTATTGGTCTCACCCCACTGGTAGCCTTTATTTTGCATCGCCGACCGGATATATGGGAGCGATTAAAAAACCCTCAGCCAAGCTTCTTGAGAAAGTTTTCGCTATGGTGGTATCAAATGCGGGTGCGGCATCTTCCCCAATTAGCGCGCAATTCTGCTATACAGTCATCCCAACTTATTAATGAAAGGAAAAGCACACTCTTCTTAAAGGTTTCGCGCCTATACAAAATACGCCTTTTTAAAACGCGATCGCAAAATTTACGCGGTTTCCTGTATATGGCTGTGGTTGGATTTCTAGGTATTGCTATAGCGGGAGCAGCTTATTTACCGCTCCAAACCGGCAAAGATGCCGCCTACTTGAGCAGCACCGATACCAGTTATGCCCTTACATTTAAAGAGATTTTAGCTTTCCCTTTGGATTTATGGCATTCAAACTTTAGCCAAACTTGGGAGTGGTGGCTAACCTACTACAATGTACCGCTATTAGTGCTGGCGCTAGCTGCCTTTGGTTACGCGATTTTACGCCCACGCTTCGGACATGCCGAACTGGTATTGGTTTGCTGGGCAATTCTACCGATTATTGCGCAAATGATTCTGGCGAGGCAACATTGGTTTTCGCGGTACATTACCCCATTTGGTCCCCCTATGCTATTATTGGCAGCCTTCGCAATTTATCGATTAGGACGATATTTGATTCGGGTGAGCCGTGAGAGAATGGGATGGTCTGGGGCAGTTGGAGTAGCCTTTGGGATATGTTTGGTTCTAATAACTATCGCGCCTTGGGTCAAACTGGACGACCAAATTATTAATCACCCGGCTGAAGCGCAATTAGCCACACGCGATCGCTGGCAATATATCGAAGGCTGGCCCAGTGGTTATGGACTAGAAGAATCGCTAAATACCCTGCGCGACCTAGCTGCCACCGACCCCATTTTGATCTACATAGATCAGGATAACGTAACTCCTGAAATTTATTACATGACCAAATTAAGCCAACTTAAAGGCTGGGTTTTCTTCGGGCGTACTGCCGAGGTTAATTGGATGACCCGCAATTTCAGAGGCGAACGCGATACTTACTACATTACCACCGTACAACCCGATGAGGTATTGCGCCCATACCTTAAGCCTATAAAATCATTTCCCAAGCCGAGCGGAGAATCGAGTATAACTATTTATCACTTCGTAGAGCCTGAAAATAAGCCAGAAATTCCATATCAGTAACAGTTTTATGAAAATTGCTGCTATTTCCGATATTCACGCTAACTTGCATGCGTTGGATGCAGTGCTTGAAGATATTTCCAAGCAGAACTGTGATGTGTTGGTAGTGGCGGGAGATTTCATCGATTGCGGTCCTTTTCCAGTGGAAACAATCCGCAAGTTGCGCGCCCTCATGCCTGTGATGATTAGAGGCAATCACGAGGGCTACATATTGGACAATATTTTCAGTGATAAATTCGAACATCCTCCCTTTCGCGCGCTCTATGCACCGGGTAAATGGGCGGCAACATGTCTTACCACTGAAGAAAAAGATTGGTTAGCCAGCCTACCCACCCGTGCAGAATTAAATTACGGAGCAGATGTTAATGTGCTGGTAGTGCATGGCTCACCGCGCCGAGATAACGAACCGATATATCCGAATATGCCGGATGGATTGCTTGAAGAAATGTTTGAAGGCGAAGTGCGACCTCGCCGATTGGTAATAGCAGGTCATACGCATCGTCCTGCTCTTATACGCTGGAGAGGAATGACCCTAGTTAATTGCGGCTCGGTGGGATACCCAATTGATGGAGATACTCGCGCATGCTATGCCATAGCGGAGTGGAATGGGGAGGATTGGCTGGTACAACATAGAAGAGTGGAATATAACCGGAATGCTGCCCTGAAAGCAATCAAAAAAAATGCCAGCCTACAAGAGGCTGGTCCAATCATGCGGTTCATCCAATATCTAGTAGAGACTGGTACAACCGCCGGGATGAGCGAATTTGTAAATCGATACATCAAATCAGGTGATCACCCCACACCACCTGACGATATGGAACATCTCGAAATGGCAGTCATTGACTACCTGAGGCAATATTACAACAATTCCTAGAACTCGATACGGCGTCTTGCATCCTCTAAAGAGGCAGGCGCACCCTTACTAGCATACAAGCGTAATACCATCACCACAAACACGGTGAGCGCAATTAGTATAATTACCCCTGCCACAGTAAATATCCAGAGTGTGGCGCTCTCAATTAACAAGATTAGAGTTGCCAACATTGTGAGAATTCCGGCATCGGCGGCAATTAGCCAAGTCAACCCAACACGAAACAAACGCGGGTTAATCATTCCAAAGCTGAAGGAAAGCGCCGCAAAAATAATGCCTAGACC
The DNA here is from genome assembly GCF_030389965.1 of Candidatus Chlorohelix allophototropha. Taxonomy (NCBI): domain Bacteria; kingdom Bacillati; phylum Chloroflexota; class Chloroflexia; order Candidatus Chloroheliales; family Candidatus Chloroheliaceae; genus Candidatus Chlorohelix; species Candidatus Chlorohelix allophototropha. The sequence continues at coordinate 1,739,636 of NZ_CP128399.1, read as the reverse complement.
ACCTACCCACGCGCCAATCACAGTAAGGCTGCTTATTGAACTTACAGCGGTAGGATCAGTCACTATAGCAGTGTCAAGTACGATCATAAAATTATATCTCCTCGTATCAGGCTTACTCAACCGGGTACTATCTAAAAGATTGTAGCATGTGGAACTACACTCAGAATATAGCCTAGACTACAATCGTAAACATCATTGCTTGTAAATATCTGGTTAAAAAATAATAACAAATATCCATTGACAAACTTACTACCCGATTGTAGCATGTTAATATTCTTTTAGGAGTAACTTGAGATTTTCACCATTTAGTGCTTTAGGATAATGGATGTTTACAAAAATTGAGCAAACCCGCTGGCAGGGAAGCCAGTTCTCCTCCCCGGAACAACCCACTGTTGAGGTTTCGGATAGTTGGCTCAATAGTGAAGGTCAGCAACGCGCCCGTTACAGATTTGCTCGCGAATTAATGCGAGGTAATGATGTCCTTGAAATAGGGTGCGGAAGTGGTCACGGAAGTGTTACTCTTCTTAAAAGCGGAGCACGCAGCGTGACCAGCGTGGATACTTCTCCTGACGCAATCGAAAGCGCCCGCCGACATTACGCCGCTTCCAATCTACATTACCAGTTAGCCGATCTCCAGAAATTGCCTTACTCCAAAGCCAGTTTTGATGTTATAGTAGCTTTCGATATTATTGAACAAGTAACTGACCCAGAGAAGCTTCTCAAAGAATTTCATCGCGTTTTACGTAGTGGTGGCACTTTGATAATCTCCAGCCACAACCGACAATATTTTTCAGAGGGATACGACCATAGCCTGTACTTGCGACGAGGGTTTACTCCCGCTGAGTTGATCGAAATTCTATCGCATCGTTTCAAACCACCTTACCGAATTTACGGGCAGTTTGAAATAGGACAACTGACTACAAGCGGCGTTTCTTCTTATATCCCGACCATAACTGAAGGTTTAAATACTGGAGATATGAAGAAGTGTTCAAAGAAATCATTCCGGCAAGGGCATGCCTATCTTAGTGAGGATGATTTCGTCTTTAGCGAGCAGCATTTGGAAGAAGCGCCAATCTTGCTGGCTTTGTGCCATAAGTAAAACCAACTAAGATATAAAATATTCAGGGGTCTTGCCATAAAAAGCAAGACCCCTTTTGAATTAACGAAAAAGTTCCCGATTTAGATCGCTACTGCCGCAGCGAGACCCGCTTCTTGCCGCAGAATCTCAGCCTTGTCGGTACGTTCCCAAGGAAGGTCAATATCGGTGCGTCCGAAGTGACCGTAAGCCGCAGTCTGGCGGTAGATAGGTCGGCGAAGGTCTAGCATTTTGATGATTCCGGCAGGGCGGAGGTCAAAATACTTGTTAACGAGATTAAGAATAACCTCATCCGCAACCTTGCCAGTTCCATAGGTTTCAACCATCAACGAGATGGGACGCGCCACGCCAATTGCATAAGAAACCTGCAACTCTACGCGATCGGCTAACCCGGCAGCAATGATGTTCTTAGCAACGTAGCGAACTGCGTATGCAGCAGAGCGGTCTACTTTGGTTGGGTCTTTGCCACTGAACGCGCCGCCGCCGTGACGGGCAATACCGCCGTAGGTATCCACGATGATTTTGCGTCCGGTCAAACCAGCATCGCCCATAGGCCCGCCGATTACAAACCGCCCGGTGGGGTTAATGTAGAAGCGGGTATTGGCATCCAGCAGTTCGAGCGGTACAACCTGTTTAATAACCTGCTCGATAACGTCTGTTTCAATCTGTTCGCTCGAAACATCGGGCGAGTGCTGGGTGCTAACAACTATGGCATCGATACGTTTGGGCTTGCCATAGCTATATTCAACTGTTACTTGGCTCTTGCCGTCTGGGCGCAGATAGCCTAACTGACCACTCTTGCGAGTAGCGGCAAGTCGGCGGGTGATACGATGGGCTAATGCAATGGAGAGAGGCATTAATTCATGAGTTTCATTGCAAGCATAACCAATCATCATACCCTGATCGCCTGCACCGATAGCATCAATTTGCTCTTCGGTCATTTCGCCGCGCTTGGCTTCGAGAGCCTTATCTACGCCCATAGCAATATCACTGCTCTGTTCTTTGATAGACACAATGATACCGCAGCTATTGCCATCAAAGCCCATTTCGCTGCTGTTATAACCAATATCGAGAACCGCATTACGTGCGATTTGATCAATATTGACGTAAGCAGAAGTGGTGATTTCACCTGCCACCAGAATTAAGCCAGTGGTAGTGCTGGTTTCACAGGCTACGCGGGCAAGGGGATCCTGTTCGAAAATAGCGTCCAAAACCGCATCGCTAATTTGATCACACATCTTGTCAGGATGCCCCTCAGTTACGCTCTCACTGGTAAGAAAGAACTGGGGTGAACTCATAAAAGTATTCATTGTACTGCTGTCTCCTCTCTCAAATTAAGTGCCACTCTGCCAACTGGAAAGATAAGCCTGTTGCGCGTCAGTAAGAACATCTATATCCACACCCATAGCTTTTAATTTAAGGGCGGCAATATTTTCATCAATTTCGCGTGGAACTACATATACTTTGTTCTCCAACGTGCCAAGTTTTTTGAACACCCATTCAGCGGCAAGCGCTTGGTTAGCAAAGCTCATGTCCATTACGCTGGCGGGATGTCCTTCTGCCGCTGCAAGATTTAGCAACCGTCCGTCTGCCAGCAAGTACACCTTTCGTCCGTCAAAGAATTTGAACTCTTCTACAAATTCGCGTACTACGCGGCGGGTTTCGGATAGCTCATCCAGAAATCCAATATTGATTTCATCATTAAAGTGACCGCTATTGCCAATAAGGCAGCCATCTTTAATCTTCCGCAATTGGCGGTCAACTACGTTCAGGTTTCCGGTAACGGTGATGATAATATCGGCAATAGGGGCAGCCTGTTCCATTGTCATAACCCGGAAGCCGTCCATTACCGCTTCAAGCGCACGGATAGGGTCAATCTCGGTTACAATAACCTGCGCTCCCATCCCTCTAGCGCGTGAAGCCAAACCACGACCACACCAACCGTAGCCAGCCACTACAAAATTCTTGCCTGCCAACAAAACATTGGTAGCACGCAGCAACCCGTCAAGGGTGCTTTGTCCGGTACCATAGCGATTGTCGAACATATGCTTGGTGTCCGCTTCATTAACCGCCACGATAGGGAAGCGCAATGCGCCGTCCTTCTCCATTGCCTTCAAGCGAATAACGCCGGTGGTTGTTTCTTCAGTGCCGCCGATAATATCGGCAATTTGGGAAGGGCGATCCTGATGCAAGCGAGAAACAAGGTCGCAACCGTCATCCATAGTTTGGGTGGGATGGCTATCCAGCACTGCATCCAGATGGCGGTAATAAGTTTCGTTATCTTCGCCCTTGATAGCATAAACCGGAATACCGTATTCCACCAACGCAGCCGCAACATCATCTTGGGTGCTGAGCGGATTGGAAGCACAGGCTACCACCGAAGCGCCGCCCGCTTTCAAAGTAATTAACAGGTTGGCGGTTTCAGTCGTAATATGAAGACAGCAACCGAGTCTTTGTCCTGCCAGCGGTTGTTCTTTTTCAAAGCGGTCTCTAACCTGCTTCAAAACGGGCATTTCAAGAGCAGCCCAAGCTATACGGTCGCGCCCTTTTCCGGCAAGGGTCATATCTTTAACATCGTAATTGTTGACTTGCGTCATTCCTTTAATTATCTCCTTGTAATTATCCGGCGTTAAAACACGCCTGTTTCCAGAAAACCCGGTTAAATCATTGATTTATTTTGCGAGAACTTCCGCTTCCCATAGTGGCATTGCAGGAGTACCAAAATGCTCGTGATAACGAGATTCAAACTCAGTCATAGTATATTTCTGACCTTGTGTGCCACTGGATTCAACACAGAATGTTGCCGCCAATGCTGCCACGCGACCTAGTTGGTCAAGGTCATATCCTCGTCTGAGACCTTTTAAGAGACCACCCCTAAATGCATCACCTGCACCGGTTGGGTCACGTACTACTTTGGCAGGAACAGTTGGTATTTGAGCAATACCAGAACGGCTATAGATAGTAGAACCATTCTCACCTTTAGTAACAACCACATATTCGGAGGTTTCAAGCATTTTTTCAGGGGTTAGACCGGTCTTCTCACGCAGAATTTCTAGCTCATAGTCGTTACCGATAACCAATTTCGCGCCGTTAACCCCATCCAGCAACGCGCCACCATCGAAAGCGATTACCTGCCAGCCAATATCATAGACGTAAGGAACTTTCAACTGCTGGCACTCACGCACATGCTCTATCATTGCGCGGGGGTCATCAGGTGAGACTATGCAGATTTCGATATCTTCCGGTTTAGCATCTTCAATCCGTACTTCGCTGGCGTGTTCCATCGCGCCCGGATAAAACCCGGTTATTTGACTTCCAGATTTGTCGGTTGTAATAAAGCACGAGGCAGTTACCTTATCATGTACAACTTTGACGAGGCTGGTATCCACCCCTACTTCTTCAAGCGCAGCGCGATAAGCCTGAAAATCGTGTCCCACCGTGCCGAGAATGCTAGAACGCTCACCCAGTAAAGCCAACGTATACGAAATATTGGGTGCGCAACCGCCATGCATCTTTTTCAACGATGAAACCAGGAAAGAGACATTAAGAATATGAATTTTCTCAGGTAAAATATGATCTTTGAAATAACCCGGAAAATCCATAATGTGGTCATAGGCGATAGAGCCTGTTACGATTATTGACATTACTCCTCCTGCTGCGTAACTTCAAGTATTGGTAAATACCCTCACATTACTCTCCAAAACCATCTTCAGTAGTAGAGAGTATTCCGGGAGTTAGAATTATTTTCCCCGCTAGTCAAACGCTAATATCCCCATTAGTATTTATAGCGCCGGACACCTGAGTATTTTTAGAAGCGTAATAATCCGTAGCAACTCAGGTGTAGAATCATGATACCTAGAATTTCAATGTATATTTTGTCAGTCTTAAGTTCAATTTCAAGTGTTTAAACTACAAAAGTCTAGACTCAATACTACTAATCAACTTGCTTGAGCAAAATCTTGAAAACCAGCGCTTATTTTTCAAACAACGCCGGGATACTTTGCTCATAAGGTGGGCGCGCAATACCCTTTTCAGTGATAATCCCGTGAATATATCTCGCCGGAGTCACATCGAAACCAAAGTGGGCAGCATGAACTCCTTCTGGTGCAATTCGCTTACCGCCGATGAAAACAACTTCGTCCGCGCTGCGTTCCTCGATTGGGATTTCTTCACCGGATTTAATCTTTAAATCAATAGTGGTTAGCGGAGCGGCTATATAGAAGGGAATGTTATTTTCCTTTGCCAGTACCGCCACCATATAGGTGCCGATTTTGTTGGCAGTATCGCCGTTTGCCGCTATGCGGTCAGCTCCGGTCACAATGAATTGAACCTTACCCCGTTGCATCAAATGTCCCGACATATTGTCGGTTATCAGAGTGTGCGGAATACCGAGTTGCTGCATTTCCCAAGCAGTAAGACGCGCCCCTTGCAGATAAGGGCGAGTTTCATCCACCCAAACGTGAATCTTCTTACCGGCTTCATGCGCAGCGGTAATCACACCCACGGCTGTACCATAACCAGCGGTAGCCAAACCACCCGCATTACAATGGGTTAGGATATTATCGCCGTCTTTGATAAGTTCTCCGCCGAACGCGCCTATCGCCTTGCAAAAAGCCAAGTCATCCGCTTGTATTTGCTTTGCCAGTCTTAGGAGTTCCCACGGGATGCTGACCACTTGGATATAAGCATCGTGCAGACGGTGCGCGAGTGACAAGGATTGGTCAATCGCCCATTTGAGGTTAACAGCGGTGGGACGGGTTTCATTAAGCCATGCGCCCGCTTCGTCCAGCTTTTCGATAAATTCGTCACGAGGGAGGTTACGGTATTCCAGCGCCGCCAGCGCCATAGCGTAAGCGGCAGTTACTCCGATAGCAGGTGCGCCACGCACAATCATGGTGCGAATCGCTTCGCCGGCTTCATGGAAGTTACGGCACTCAACATTCTCAAAATGATGGGGCAATTTGATTTGGTCAATTAACAATAGGGTGAGGTCGGAATCTCGCCATTCTATCGTTTTAACTTTCAGTGTAGGCGTTGAAGTCGCATTCTCGCTCAATTGAACACCCCTTTGGCAAGGCAAAAAAAATCCTCGGTTTCGCATTTGCTCGCATCAATCCGAGAATAGACGTAACTTGCCAAAGTTAACGCCTCTCATCTTTCAGGCTATAATCGCCTGCCGGAATTGGCACCACTCCCGAAAATTCGGGCGGTTGCCGGGCTTCATAGGGCCAGTCCCTCCACCTCTCTTGATGAGAGCAATATTCAGTTGTTATGAATGCTTAATATGCATCTAAACGAAATATAACATGGCAAAAAGTACATTGCAAATGACTTGTGCTACAAAACAAAAAGTATTATGATACTGCCAAATATCATTATTCTATAGTCTGACTGCTTTTGCACCTTTTAAAAAAAATACCAACGGGAGCTTGGACTTTCCAGGCTGAGAGGAAGATTGAAAGTATCTTCGACCGTTTGAACCTGATCCGGGTAATACCGGCGAAGGGAAATTCCACTTATTTCGATTTATTTATATATTTCGTAACTAATTAAGTGGAATAAACGGGCGAGCCGCAGGATTTTTCTCCAGTATTCCTGTGGCTCTTTTGATTCTAGCTATCGAAATATGGAAACAATATCCAAAATTCAAATAAATAGTCTTAATAAATCCTATGGCACACTGCCCATACTCGATAATATTAGCATCGTGGCAAATCGGGGCGAGTTTGTTTCTCTGGTTGGACCGAGTGGCTGTGGTAAAAGCACTCTTTTTAATATTTTGGCAGGACTTGAAACAGCCGATTCCGGAGAATTTCGCTATGACAATCAGCCCTTCCAACCGCAACCGGGCAAAATAGCTTACATGCTCCAACGTGATGCGCTTTTACCGTGGCGTTCCGCGCTGGATAATGCCGCGCTAGGACTTGAACTTGCCGGAACACCCCGCAAGATAGCCCGCGAACATGCGCACACTTACTTTGAAATTTTCGGCTTGAAGGGTTTTGAAAAGAGCTTTCCGTGGCAAATGTCAGGCGGTATGCGCCAGCGGCTTGCCCTCTTGCGCACCTTTCTGACCGAACGCGAGGTTATGCTGCTGGATGAGCCATTCGGAGCGTTAGATGCCCTAACCAGAGCCGGGCTTCAGGAATGGCTGGCAGAGATGCAAGCAAAGCTTCGCCGCACCATCCTGTTCATCACCCACGATATTGAGGAAGCGTTACTACTCAGCGAACGAATCTACATATTCAGCCATCGCCCCGCCGCCATCCGCGAGGTACAGGAAGTCCTGATTCCAAAGCCACGTTCGGTTTCCGACTCAGGGTTAGTGGAACTAAAAGCCCGCCTGTTGTCAATCCTAAAACCGGAGGCGGAATATGCCTAAGTTTTTGAAAATTTACCTTCCGCCCGTGCTACTGGTTATAGCATTATTCGCTATCTGGCAAATATACGTGGATGTGTCGGCTATTTCATCCAGCGTACTGCCTTCTCCCACCAAAATAGCGAGGGCGCTGGTAAATGCCTTACCCGAAATCTGGGATAACACGCTGGTAACATTGCTCGAAACGTTGATTGGCTTTACCGTAGCGTTGATACTTGGTTTTCTCTTTGCCATGTTGCTGGATAATTCGCTGCTGGCTAAGAGAGCGATATACCCCCTGCTGGTAGCAAGCCAAACTATTCCATTGGTCGCAATTGCCCCCCTACTGATTGTGTGGTTCGGCTTTGACCTGCTACCCAAGATTATTATTGTGTGGTTGGTGTGTTTCTTTCCAATTACCGTTGGTGGAGTAGATGGATTCGCCGGGGTAGACCCCGATGCAGCAAAAATCTTCAGAGCTTTGGGTGCAAGCAAACGCCAAATTTTCTGGAAATTGCGATTGCCCACCGCACTACCTAGCCTGTTTTCCGGCATTCGTATTGCCATAACTTACAGCGTAGCGGGCGCAATTCTAGGCGAGTACGCCGGAGCGCAAAAAGGTTTGGGGCGTTTGATTTCGCTATACGCTCGTTCCTTCAATCGCGAGTTGGTGTTCGCAGTAGTATTCGTAACCGCAGTATTCAGCCTGCTACTATTTGGGCTTGTTTCGCTGGTGCAATGGCGCATTATGCCTTGGTATTACCAGATGCGCCAGTTTAAGAAGTAGTGTTATGTCAACTAGATAGGCTGGTTGACTATAAGGAGGATAAATATGACTGCTAAGTTCAAGAAAAGCGCTATCTTTATGGCGCTGGTATTGCTGACAAGCCTGTTGCTGGCGGCTTGTAGCGATAGCACCGCCACCCCCGCAAAAAGCGGAGAAGCTGCTACCAAAGTTCCTGTTGAAACCCTTTCATTGGCTTTAGATTGGGTTCCTAATACCAATCACACCGGAATCTACGTTGCCCTCGCCAAAGGATGGTACGCCGAAGAAGGGATTGATTTGAAGATCCTGCCCTACAGCGAAGCCGCTACTCCCGAAAGCCTGATTGCCAGCGGCAAAGCTGAGCTAGGCATCGGCGCGGCTGAGGGCATTGTAAGCGCCGCCGCCGCAGGACAATCACTTGTCTCAATCGCCGCAATCATCCAAAAGGATACCAGCGCACTGGTTACGCTAAAAAATTCAGGTCTTACTTCACCAAAAATGCTAGTTGGCAAAAAGTATGCCGGCTTTGGCGCATCATACGAAGAGCCTGTCATCAACTCCATGATCAAGTTTGATGGAGGCAATGGCACTTTTGAGAATATCACCGCCAATGTCTTTGGTTACGAAGCTGTGCTTAACAAGCAAGCCGATTTTGTATGGATTTTCGAAGGTTGGGACGAAATCGAGGCTAAATTGCGAGGGATTGACCTGAATGTAATCCCTATTACCAAATACGGCGTGCCAGATCGTTATACCCCGCTAATTGAAACCAGCGCAGATGTAATTTCCAAAAAAAGCGATGCCCTCAAGCGTTTTATGAAAGCAACAGTTCGCGGGTATGAGTACTCAATTACCAATCCCAAAGATGCGGCAGACCTCTTGATAAACTCGAACCCTGCAGGCACTTTTAGCAATAAAGAGCTAGTATATAAGAGCCAAGATTATCTCAGCCCGAAATACAAGGAAGGTGCCACTCAGTGGGGTAGCCAAACTCTTAAGATGTGGACTGATTATCCCCGGTTTATGTTCCAAGCCGGTATTCTGAAAGATGCCGACAATAAGCCGCTCACCAAAGAATTAGACTACAACAAGCTATTCAGCAACGAGTTTCTACCCAAGAATTAGGATTTTTACGAGGAATAAAGACAAGGGGCTTAAGCCCCTTGCCTGAAATAAAATTCTGATAAAAGTGTTCTATACTACGCGGAGTCAGGAATTAGTTGATTCCAAGTTCTACTAATTGATCGCAAATCTTCTCATAATTGCGTAAAAGCTGAATCCAGTAATCTTCCCAATCCGCAATTTGGCGAGGGTTACGCCCGGCAGCGCGCGCCTCTTCAATTGCCGCTGCCCCACGATCAAGCCGCTCAATCAATTCATCTCTTTTCATTTCCAATGCCGCAATAAGCTCTTCTTTTTCGTGTTTTACTCTTGCTTCTTCAACCTCAGTTTGAGTAGAAACAGTATTAGCGCGAGTGCGACTGCGTGTCGTTCCAGATCGTTCTCTTTTAACCGGAGCTTTATTTCCAGCTTTTGCAGCTTCCTGAGTTGTTCCGTATCTTTCATCCAGTTCTTGGAGATCCCTCAGTGGCATTGCCATAGCTACCTACTCCTTATATTAATTCTCAATATATTTTTGTCTATTTGTTCTAATTTTAGCCCGTTTTTTATTTAGAGTCAACAGTTTATAGAACGAATTTTCCAACTATTGCAGGGCAGATGCCATTAAGCCAAAAAATGTAGTAACAACTACTGACTACCATGCCGCGTTTTAGTAACATTTAGCCTTGACGGGCAAGGTTTGCTCACCCGTATTGCTTGCCCATGCACCTAATCTAACATTTAGAAATTTTGTGCCACATTGGTTTATAACATAGATAAATAATGATCGGGACGCTCTGAGCGCGTTCCAAACACCTAGAGGGAGCAGTGCAATGACAATAGCACCCGATACCCTTCCCGAAATTCCAGAAGCAGAAGTTCTGCGCGAAGATAACGGCTATCACGCCTTTTGTGGGCTAACCTGCACCGGTTGGCTGTACCAGAAGATGAAAGATAGCTTTTTTCTGATATTGGGAACACATACCTGCGCACACCTGATGCAAAACGCGCTTGGGGTTATGATTTTCGCAAAACCGCGCTTCGGCGTGGCTATGGTGGAAGAAGGCGATTTGAGCGCGCCCCAAATTGACATTACCGACATTGTTAAAAATATTGTGGAAGAACATAACCCTTCCATCATATTTCTGTTAAATAGTTGCACACCCGAAATCATGAAAGTGGATTTCGAGTCGATGGCGCGCCGCCTGAACCAGCAATTTAACAACGTCCCGGTCTTACCGGTACGAGCTGATGGGCTTGAATACACCATGACCCAATCCGAAGATTGCGTCATCGAAAGCCTGCTGCAATTCTGCCCTGTAGCCCCTGCGGGAGATAAACGCATCGTTTTTATGGGCGCAGTCAACGATGTAAACACCACTGACCTAAAACGAGAAGCCGAAAAATTGGGGCTGCCGGTTGCCGGCTTCGTACCTGCCAACACTATCGGCGAGCTTCCGGCAATAGGACCGGATACCATCTTAGCCCCGCTACATCCCTATGTAGCTAAATCTATTACACAGTTCAGCCGCTTACGGGGAGCAAAAGTGCTGCAAAGCCAATTTCCGATTGGACCTGATGGCACTCGCGTTTTCTTTGAAGATTTGGCACGCCACTTTGGTAAGGAAATCAACCTTGCCGAGCGCGAAGCGGAAATCTGGCGCAACTTGGAAAGCAAAGTTTCAGCAATTCGAGGCAAACGCATCTTCATTACCGGAGATAACATGCTGGAATTGCCCATCGCGCGGTTTTTACGCAAGTGTGGTGCGGAACTGATCGAAGTTGGCACACCTTATGTAAATCGCAAATTCCATAAACGCGAATTGCAAGCATTGAATGGCTTAAGAGTGGTTGAAATGCCCAACATGCATCGCCAGATTCGCGACATCCGAGAGCTAAAACCCGATCTCGTTGTTACAAATTTCTGGGAGGCTAACCCCTTTGAAGCCGAAGGCATTGCCACCAAATGGTCAACCGAGATTATCTTTACCCCAATCTACGGCTTTACGGGTGCAAGTGACCTCGCCAACCTGTTTGCTCGCGCGTTGAACCGGCACCGCAAACTCGATGTGCTGGATTGGAAAGAATTCTTGCCTAATAACCAGGAGAATTAGCTATGCGAATGAGCTTTTGGGAATATCAGGGAACCGCCCACACTGGTGTAGCGCGAGTGGCAAGCAGTATGAACGGGGTGCATGCCGTAGCCTATTCTCCGGTAGGCGATTGCTATATAAATTCGATGTTTACCATGATGGAGCGTGAAAAACGCTTCCCTCCTGTTCACACCAGCGTACTCGACCTTAAGACAATGGGCATGGGTATAAACCGCCTGCCCGAATCCTTGCGGGAAGTTAGTCACGACCACAACCCTGACCTCATAGTAGTCACACAAACCTGCTCTTCTAGCCTGCTACAAGAAGATTACGGGTCATTGGCACGCCAAGCGAATATTCCGAACGAAGTCTTGATATATGCCCCTAACCCTTTCCGGGTTGAGGAAGATGAATCGGCAAACGGCTTGCTAACCGTAATGGTTGAGCAATTTGCCGCTATGAAATTACCGCCCACTTCCAAACCAAGCGTCAATATCATCGGACCTATCTCGTTGGGCTTCCACCATAAACACGACTTACTTAGCCTCCAACGCATGCTGGAAACTATGGGAATTGCGGTTAATGTAGTCTTCCCACTTGGCGCAACCGTAGCAGATATCAAGAAACTGCCACAGGCATGGGCAACCATTGCACCCTATCGTGAGATGGGCGCAGATGCAGCAATTGTGCTGGAAAAGATGCACAACATCCCCGCTGTAACTAGTGCCCCTATCGGAGTGGTTGCCACCCGCAAATGGGTACGCGAAGTGCTAGAAAGCTTGAACAAATTCGCTTCCGGCAATGGGCTGACTTTTGACCTTAAAGAACCGGCGATTGCCGCCTTTTCCATGGATCAGAAAAGCGCGCCCAGCGGGCTGCCTTGGTTCACCATCACCGCCGACGTACAGGGCTACAGTTCAAAGAAGGCTTTTGTCTTTGGAGACTTTACGCACGCAGTCGCCATTACCCGGATGCTGGCAACCGAACTAGACATGCAAATAGTCGGCGCAGGCACCTATAATCGCAAACTCGCCAACGAATTTCGAGAGCTAGTAAAACCTTATACAGATAACATCATCTGTAGCAGTGAATTTGCCGAAGTACGCAAAGCAATTGGGGAAACGCTGCCCGATATAGTGATGGGAACCCAGATGGAACGGCATACCTCCGCCGAATTTGATATACCATGCGCCACTATCAGCAATCCCACTCATATAGAAGATTTCTCTCTGAGTTACCAGCCTTTCCTTGGCTATGACGGCTCAAACTTCATCACCGATCGAGTGTATCACACCTGTACGTTAGGTCTTGAAAAACACATGATTGAAATGTTCGGCGATGCCGGTCTTGGAGTGGAAGAAGCCCGGCTCAAAGCGAATGAACGGGGCAAAATTCAGGTCGCCCCCGAACCGGAAGCCCGCGAACAGGAATTGGAAGCATATAAAATCGCGGAAGAACTTCGCGCTAAAGCAACCCAGTTAGCGGTAGAAAGCGGCGCAGCAGTTGCGGTCAAAGCGCCACCAGTTGCTGCAATCACGGCTGAGTTGGTTTGGACAGACGAAGCTCAAAAAGCTTTGAAACAAATACCTTTCTTTGTAAGACCAAAAGTCCAGAAACGAGTCGAGGAGTATGCACGTTCGCACGGTTACAGCCTTATCACACTAGACCTTGTATATGAAGTCAGAGAAAAAGCCCAGCAATAAGAGGAAACCGGCTTCAAAATTATCGCAAGCGCTCTAAAAAGCTTGAACCCGGTAACTCAAAAAACCAGTATTATAAAAAGGAGATTTACATAGATATGAACCATGCTTACGCTTTTTATGGAAAGGGTGGCATCGGCAAAAGCACTACCTCATCAAATGTGGCAGTTGCAATGGCAAAAATGGGGGCGAAAGTCTTGCTGATAGGCTGTGACCCCAAACATGATTCCACCTTCACCATTACCGGACACATGATTGATACGGTGATTGACATCCTAGAGAAGAAAAACTATCACGCCGAGGAAGTCGAGCCGGACGACATTATTAAAACTGGCTATCTTGGTGTGGCTGCCGTCGAAACCGGAGGCCCGCCAGCCGGGGTAGGTTGTGGCGGGTATGTAGTGGGCGAAACCATGAAAATGCTCAACCGCATGGGTGTTTACGATAATTACGACTGCATCCTGTTTGACGTGTTAGGTGATGTCGTTTGTGGTGGTTTCGCTACCCCTTTGCAATGGGCAGAATACGCCGTTATTGTAACCGCCAATGACTTTGATAGCCTCTTTGCCGCCAATCGTATCTGCGTAGCAGTTAAAGCCAAAGCTGCCAAATACAGAGTTAGGCTGGCGGGCGTGGTTGGTAACCGCATTTTAGCAAATCCAAACGGAAACGGCGAGAGCGGTCATGAGCTAATTGATCTCTTTGCCAGTGAAGTTGGCACGCAAGTGTTGGGCTATGTTCCCGCGGAAGACCACATTCGACGCAGTCGTATAAGCGGTAAAACCCTTTTTGAGCTTGAAGGCATAGATACCTCTCCTTACGAGAACCTAGCAAACGCGCTGTTATGCGAACCTGAAACCGTAATTCCAAAACCAATGGGTGATAGAGCAGTATTTCAGGTCATTGGGAATCGCATTTAGCCTGAACGGTTGAAATTAAATAAATTTGGCATCAGACCGAACCCGCAATGGTTCGGTTTTTTTATTTACCCACCTTATTGGTAGCTTACATAAATATCGGAATATTGGTAAAATGTAGCAAGTCAGAGTATAAAAATAATTAAAGGAATTTATGGCAAAAGTTCTGGGAAAATTGAAGCAACCTCCACCACGAACTAAAAACTCAAATTTTATACTGAAATTACTCCAGTTGCCTTTGCTGCTGAAGGTTTTGATTGCAAACTCTATTATTGTAGGGGGGGGCGCTTTCGTGGGTACTTGGTTAACCACCTTTGTATCTGGGGGCGAGGATCATTTTACCATTGAACTTGCCTTGCTACTCACTTTTATAGGTCTGTCATTTAGTGGGGTAGTAAATTTCGTTGTCCTACGGGCAGCTTTTCATCCCCTCACCGAGCTTGTGCAAACATCTGCAGCAGTTCGTGGTGGCGATTTAAAAGCCCGAGCTAAGAGTAGCCTTGTTACCGACCCTCAAATGGAAGAACTCGCCAACACTTTTAACACCATGCTTGATACCTTAGAAGAGCGTAACGACCAACTACACTCTACCGCTACTCAAATTATAAAAGCGCAAGAAGATGAGCGTACCCGTATCGCACGGGAACTTCACGATGAAACTGCGCAATCGCTGACCGCTGTTATGGTACGCCTGAAATTGCTGGAAAAATCATCAAGCGTAGAAGATTTGAAAAAAGGATTGAGTGAAATGCGCACCATCCTGAGCAACACTATGGACGAGGTGCGCGAATTAAGCCGGAATCTGCGCCCTAGCCTATTGGATGATCAAGGTTTGGTTGCCGCCTTAGAAAGTTATATTCAAGCTATAAGCGAGCGTTTGCCACGCAAAATAACCTTCCAGCAAGAGGAAGCCGAACAAGCCATACGACTCCCGGAAATGGTAGAATTAGTCTGTTACAGAGTGGCGCAGGAAGCGTTAACCAATGCGATAAAATATTCACAGGCAACAAAAATAGAGGTGCATTTGGCTACCGCTGATAAAATAACCCTTAGCGTTACAGATGATGGAATAGGCTTTAATCCAGACACAGCATATGAAAAAACTGGGCTAGGGCTGGTTGGGATGCGTGAGCGTGCTCAGTTGGTTTCCGGTAATCTGTATATAAACAGCAAGCCGGGTAAGGGTACAGAAGTACGACTTGAAATTCCACTTAAACACGGGAAAGATACCAGTTACTTGCAATAAATATTACTAAAAGCTCGGAGAACTATGCCAGATAAAATAAGGGTATTGCTAGCAGACGATCACGCGGTATTGCGCAGCGGTTTGCGCGCCCTTCTTAACGCAGAACCTGATATTGAGGTTATCGGCGAGGCAGGCAATGGAGAAGAAGCCGTTAAGCTTACCTATGAGCTAAAGCCGGATGTACTAGTACTGGATTTAAACATGCCGGGTCTTGGCGGTTTAGGCGCGTTGAAAAAAATCAGGGGGACTAACTCGCCCTCTAAAGTGCTGGTTCTCACCATGTACAGTGAAGAACGTTATCTCTATCAGGTCTTACAACAGGGTGGCTCTGGCTATGTGCTAAAAAGCTCAGCCGATACCGATTTGCTGGAAGCAATCCGCACTGTACAGACCGGAAATGTATATCTTTATCCGGCAGCCACCAAATTACTGTTAAGAGGCTATCTAAGCCGCCGCGATGAAGAAGAAAAAACAGCGGTATTGAGCGATCGAGAAGAAGAAGTTTTGCGACTTACCGCCGAAGGCTATACCAGCCAAGAAATCGGCGAAAAGCTAGTTATCAGCTCAAAAACTGTGGATACCTATCGCAGCCGTATAATGGAAAAGTTGGGGCTGCATCATCGTTCCGAGTTGGTACGATATGCGCTCAAACATGGATTGCTCGAACCTAGCTTCGAAGAATAAGACCTTAAACAATCACTCTAAAAGTGATATTTAGCCTCTCCCCACAAGAGAAGGTTTCTTTTGGCACACAATGTTTCCAATAGTGCTGGGTTGTACCTTGCATTAGCAACAAGCTGCCATTTTTCAACTCCAACTGATAAGTCAGTGCGGGATTACTTTTATGCTTTAGCCGAAAACGTCTGATAGCCCCAAAACTAACCGAAGCAATCACCGGATTTATTCCCAATTCACGCTCATCATCGCTGTGCCAAGCAACGCTATCTTTTTCGTTCCGGTACAGGTTCAAAAGGGCACTGTTAAAACTCATGCCCGCTACACTCTCTACTTTCTCTTTTATTTCGAGTAACGCCGTTGTCCATTTATTTGGATTTAGGGTTAAACTGGAATAGGTGTAGCTTTTGCCTTCCTCTCCATACCAAGCAGTTAGGCGCGGTTGAAGCACATTTCCCGAAGGCATCCGTAATACCTCCTGTTTCCATTCAATGCCTTCGCGCAATTCACGGAAATAACGGGTGCAAGCAACCTCTTGGAAAAAACTTTCATAATAAATTACCGAAGCATCTTGTAATGGAAGATACAACGGCTGGTCATCAAAAAGCCCAAAGTGACCCTGTAAGTGCATTGCCTCACCTCTTGAAATAAAAATGCCGAGCAAACCGGTAAAATTACTGGTGTTGCCCGGCAATGTCGGATTAATCTAACTAAAACCTGTATGCAGGTGTGGGGTTACCCCCGCGCCTTCCCCAAGATATAACTGGATTAAGGATAAATTCCCCGCGTCTTGGTAGCTTCAGCCACCCGACCAACTGCCAGAATGTATGCGGCAGTGCGCATATCTACCTTGTGCAGTTCAGCCAGCCGCAGTACATCATTGAAAGAGCGTACCATAATCTGTTGCAAGCGATTATTGGTTTCTGCTTCAGTCCAGAAAAAGCTCTGCAAGTCCTGTACCCATTCAAAGTAACTGACCGTTACGCCACCCGCGTTTGCCAAAATATCCGGCAATACCATAATGCCTCGTTCAAAAAAGACCTTATCGGCATCGGGATTAGTTGGTCCGTTTGCAGCTTCAGCAATAATTTTCGCCTTTACACGTTTGGCATTATCGCCGTTTAGCTGATTTTCTAACGCTGCTGGTATCAGAATATCGCAGGGCAGTTCCAGCAAGGCTTCATTCGATACTACTTGGGCACCGGGGAAACCCACCACCGTACCATGTTCGCCTTTAAAAGACATCACCGCGCGTACATCCAATCCCTTTGGATTGTAAATACCGCCTTGTGAGTCACTCACTCCCACTATAGTTGCACTATCTTCGGATAGTAGGCGTGCTACAATTGCTCCAGCATTGCCAAAGCCCTGCACTACAACTGTGGATTTAGCCAAATCCATGCCCTTCAATTTAGTGGCTTCACGGATAATATACTGGCAGCCGCGTGCTGTTGCCTCGTTGCGCCCTTCTGCGCCACCGATATTCAGGGGTTTGCCGGTAACTACAGCCGTTACACTATAGCCTTTATGCATGGAATAAGTATCCATAATCCATGCCATCGTTTGTGAATTGGTATTAACATCCGGGGCGGGGATGTCGGTTTCAGGACCGATCAACAGAGATATTTCGGTGGTGTAGCGACGGGTGAGGTGTTCCAGTTCCCGCTTGCTCAGTTTCTTAGGATCCACTATGACACCGCCCTTAGCCCCACCGAAAGGAATATTAACGACCGCACACTTCCAAGTCATCCACATAGATAGCGCGCGTACTTCATCAAGTGAAACTTGTGAGTGATAGCGGATACCGCCTTTTGCAGGACCACGAGCGAGGTTATGTTGGATTCGGAAACCGGTGTAAACTTCGATGCTCCCGTCGTCCATCTGAACAGGAAAACTAACGGTTAACTCGCGAGCGGGGTGCATCAAAACCTTGCGGATGCCTGATTCCAAGCCGAGATAGTCAGCAGCAATTTCTAATTGCTTTTTGGCTATCTCATAGGGGTTTTGTACTTTCGCCGAATATTCAGTCGTCATAGATTTCACCTCTCCATTGAGTGTGAACTAGTAGGAACGCCACGTTGCGCCCCAATGGTACAAGCGTTTATAAAGTTCCTACGTTAACCTATCTTCTAATAGCCTCCGCACCACATCTTTATTAGCTGTGCCGCGAGTAGCTTTCATTACCTGACCGATAAGGAAGTTCAGCGTGTTGGGATTGCCTGCTTTATAATCGGCTACGGCTTTAGGGTTATTCTGGATAACCTCTCCTACGACTGCCGTAATTGTTCCCTCATCTGATATTTGTGCCAAGTTTTTCTCTTTGACGATTGCCTCCGCTTCTTTTCCGGTGGCAAACATCTCTTCGAAAACTACCTTGGCAGAAGTATTGTTTATAGTACCTTGCTCTACCAAACCGATTAAATCGGCTAATTGAGACGGCTTAACTTTAGTCTCCGCCAATTCGGTTCCGGTTTCTTTCAAGCGAGCGAATAACTCGTTGAGAATCCAGTTGCTGGTAAGCTTGGCTCTGGAAGCTGTTTTTGACGCGCCCAACGCCTCTTCAAACCAATCTGCCAACTTGCGGTCACTGGTGAGTAAAGTGGCATCATACGGACTCAGGCTATAATCGCGTATAAATCTTGCACCACGCACGTCTGGCATTTCAGGCATGCTGGCGCGAATATTTTCAATATACGTGTGTACCAATTGCAACGGCGGTAAATCGGGTTCTGGGAAATAGCGGTAATCATTGCTGTTTTCCTTACTGCGTTGGAAAACAGTCTCGGCGGTTTCTTCGTCCCAACCCCGTGTGTGCTGCGTAATTACGCGACCTGATTTTAATTCATGCGCCTGCCGCTTAAGCTCAAATTTAATAGCTTCATACACGTTGTTGATGCTATTCATGTTCTTTATTTCGACTTTAGTACCCCAGTGCTTCGAGCCTTTGGGCATAATCGAAATATTGGCATCACAGCGCATTGCACCTTCTTCCATATTGCCGGTGCCGATGCCAAGCCAACGCACAATTTGGCGCAATTTGGTAAGGTACTCTCGCGCTTCCTCTGCGCTTCGAATATCAGGTTCGCTTACACACTCCATTAAAGGTACACCACAACGGTTGTAATCCACCAGCGAGTAGTTTTCGCCTTCAGTGGTATCCATATGCACCAATTTACCAGTGTCTTCTTCCTGATGTACGCGGGTAATCCCGATGCGCTTTATCTCTCCGTTTACCTCAATATCAACCCAACCGTTGACACATACGGGCAAATCAAACTGACTGATTTGATAGCCCTTTACCAAATCAGGGTAAAAATAATTTTTGCGGTCAAACTTGCTGTATTCTGGAATAGTGCAATTCAAGGCTAATCCGAATCTTACGATATATTCGATAGCTTTGGAATTTATTACCGGTAATACACCCGGCATTCCAAGACAAATGGGGCAGGTATGGCTGTTTGGAGCAGCG
This sequence comes from Candidatus Chlorohelix allophototropha, assembly GCF_030389965.1. NCBI lineage: Bacteria > Bacillati > Chloroflexota > Chloroflexia > Candidatus Chloroheliales > Candidatus Chloroheliaceae > Candidatus Chlorohelix > Candidatus Chlorohelix allophototropha. The sequence goes on along the minus strand of NZ_CP128399.1, from coordinate 1,720,215 downwards.
TTGGCATAATCGGCGCTGCATGAACAAAACATTTTACTGGCGGTGCTTAGCTGAATATGTGTTTCTAAGCCTATAATTACATCGAATTCGGTCTCAAGTGCGTTTTTATCAACAGTAAGCATTTATCCAGCCTTCTTTTCTAGTTTATGTACCATTTATAATTATAGCACCGGCTAAAAGCCTGTACAATCCGCAATTTGCACAATGTTAGAATAAGATTAATCAGGGGAACCGCTTTAGCCTATTCCCACCCTGTATTCATATACAATGTGACCGCCAAGCCAGCCTACCGCTACCAGCAAAATTATACCAACAATATTTAATACCAGCGCAAGCTGATCAACTTTCCTGATTTCCTCATCTTTCGAATCGGCTGCCAGCGATACAAAGCGTCGGAAAAGCATTATACCGTACACCAGTACCAGCGAAACTCCCGCGATTATGTGCAGCACCGCAAATAATAGCCAGCCTTCCTTTGCATTTGTTTTCGGGCTGTTCTGCATATCGAACAAGCCGGTGGCAACCGTCATTAACAATCCGGCATAACCCAAGCCTAGCGCCCCATCTACAAAAGGCACGATTGCGCTATTTTCTTTATGAGTCACGGTTTGCCAAACCAGTGTAAGGCTGCCTGCCAGCAATAGCGCAATCGGAAAGTGGGTTAATAGCGGATGTATAACCACCGTTAGCCGCCCAATTTATCCAACAAATCGCGACTGGGTTGGTAATACCCGTCTAACAGCGAGAGCTTAAGTTCTTTTTTAGCTTCATCTTTCCGATTCAAAGCTACCAGCGCAACGGCTCGTTCATAATGCGCCTCGGAATAGACCGGCGCTTGCTGCAATATTTCATCCGTCATTTTCAACGCCTGCTGGTATTTCCCCAACTTGTTCAAACTCTCCAAAGGCCACATCTGATACCACAGGAATCGCCCGTAAGGTCCAAGCGCCACAATCCTATCCCAGATTTGTAACGCCCCTTCGTAATTTCCACTGGTAGCCCTAAGGTAGCCCGCATTACGCAGTCCGTCCAAGTCGCGCGGGTTCTTATCGAGAAAACTCTCGGCTGCCGCTAAAGCGCGGGTCAGGTTTGTTTTACTGTCGAAATCTACCCCTAGTATAGCTTTCACCAACGGTTCGCTCTTGGCAGTGTACACAGGCAAGAAGCGATGGTCAAAGGCTTTCCAAAGCGTATCTTCTAGCGCATTTTCAACCGACACCGAAGCTTTGTCAAACATCGAATCATTTACAATAAAGGTACCCTTTGTCGTATCAAAGCCACGTATCACCCGGTAATGCGCTATATCATCATCAGGCTTAAGCCATGATTGAGTGATAACCGGAATCCCATTTGATAATAGTTTTCGCAAAGTATCAAGATTCCCGTTCTCTACAATCAGAGTTTTCACCCCGTTAGTGGTCAAAAAATCCACTAATTCGGCAGGTCGTACTTTTTTATCAGCCTCTGCCGGTTTGAGCGCAGTAGCACACTCGTCCTGAGTCTTTTTAATACCGTAATAGCTCAAAACCATCATCGCCGACACCGGACCGCAATTATTCCACTTCTGCGATTCCCAACTCATCGGCTCAAGCAGCGCCTTTTGCGCTATCGGCTTGACCGGAACTGCAGGGGTTGGACTTGGCGCAATAGTAGGGGTGGCAGTTGGAGGAACTTGCGTTGCGGTAGGTAAAGGCGATGGGGTAATAGTAGGCAGCACAATCGCGGTAGCCGTTGCCATAGAAGGAGCTAGAGTAATCGTAGGAGCGGAAGTTGGCGAGGCTGCAACCGTAAGAGTAGCCACAGGAGATTCATCGCCACAAGCCGCAAACAACCCGGCTAACAGCGCCAGTAACCCGAAAAATAATAAACTTCTATAATTTTTATGAACCAATATCACTTCCCCTGATAGTTTCTTTGAGTAACAGTAGCGCAAAGAATTATACCAGCAGTTTGCCATCTTGCAACAGGGGAAGCCCATCCACCAATACTGTTACCTTCGGTAATACCAAATCCCAATGTATTTGGCTGTTATTTGTGCCTCCCAACGGGCGGTTTTCACCCAGAGCGAGGTGAATCGTCCCATAAATTTTTTCGTCTAAAAGGGTAAACCCTATCACCCGCTCAATTGCAGGATTTAGCCCAATTCCAAACTCGCCCAACCGCGCCCCATCCTTACCACCTCCAGCCACAACCTCCCGAAAAAGTTCCAGCCCTTCTGCGGCAGAAATCGCGCTTGCCCAACCATCTTCAAAATCAAGCACCAGTTCGCGTACCACTCTACCTTGCCAAAAAGCCACTTCCACCACTGCCCTACCCTGCGCCGAATACTCCGGAGGGGCAAAGCACACCTCACCCGAAGGCATATTCAAATACAACGCCCCATCCAGAATATCTTGCTCTGAAATAATACCGTCATCACATTCGAGTGGACGACCACCGATTTTGAGAGTCAATGCAGTGCCGTTATCGGCAAAAATCCTGATTTCCTGTGCCCCATTTAGACGCGCTTTCACCCGCTCTGCTTGTGCGCCGATTGCTACATAATCGGCTTGCATAGCTCTCCAAAAATTATTGTGTAAAGTTTCCCACCGACAATCCAAAGCTTCAGCTTGAGCCGGGGTGGGTATTTCTGTGCCTAACCAACGCCGCTTACCGTCAAATATAATATCGCTAGGCGCTACTTCACTTCGACGCTGCGCCTCGATTCGTTCAGGTAATATATGGGGTGGGTGAAAAGCAAGAGGATTTGCACGCTCAAAAAAGGTTGTAATAACCAGATCAGAAGCTTTTAAAGCGGCTAAAAGCGGTGGGCTAGAAGTAGCAAGCTGTTCCAATGTTACATCAGGGTCGGAAAGCGCCGCGAGTAACGCCGAATCGCTGCCTACCACCACAAAGGGCAGCGCTCCGACTCTCCGGCATTCCAATTCTAGAGCCTCACAAAATTCCAAGCTATCGGCACGCCCCAAAATTGTAACTGCCTCACCGGGTTGTACTCTGGCAGAAACACGGATTAATTGACGGGCAATTACCCTATAGTCCGGTTGGATTAAATCCACCTAGTTTGAAACCTCTCCTAGCAATTCGAAATCAAGATAGCCAATAGTCTTGCCAATTTTTACCAGAAATTCGCGGAATTCATGTTTTAAGCGCAGCACTTCTAGGTATTCTTCGAGGGTAAATGCATCGATCCGGGGGTCAAGTTTACAAACCAGCATCAGATTGAAGCCCTTTACAGCCGATAGTTCCCACTCTTTGCGCCCTTCTTCCGAGTTCCAGACCCTACGCCAAACCGGATGGTATCCCCGAATTAGGTGAACTGTTACCTGTTGAATCCAACGTCGGTTTTCACCGGGAATCGGACAATGTAAAATATCTAGTAATCGTCTAGTGCCTTTCCCCAGTGAGGCAATAAATCCGGCATCGCGGGGAGTAATACCTTCAATGATTTGAAGTAAATCATTATAATATTTATAAGGTTGATCTAGAGCGATAGGGGAATGGAGTAAATAAACATAGCGACGGCGCAAACGCTTGACAGGATGTTCAGAACTTACACGCACATACTCCGCCCATTGCTTGGTATCGCGGTAAGGGATACGTACAAAAGCTGAAGTTTCATTATCCGGGCCGTCCAGATACATACCAAAATCAAGAAAATCTATCAGTTGAACCGATTTTTCAATTGAAGGGTAAAAATTATCATCTAGCCCGGTTATACATATATGATAATCACCGACTTTTGGCATTTAAACCCGTCACTCACTCTCCAACGAATCTAACAAATTATAATTATTATTAATTATAATACCAAGACGTTTGCCTTATAGATATGTCCAAATTCACATTAGTATTCAATTTGCGGGGTAAAAAGCTAAACCCGCAAGGTTAAGCTATTAATTAAAACGTTGGAATGAGTTCGAAGATGCTATCATAGCAATACTAATTTAAGGGGGTCAAGAATCAGAAACTAACTGGTGAAATTTCGCAGGAAAGCCCCACGCTCTTAAAAAGAGCACAGTTACAACAAAGTATGAAAAATCGGTTTTAACCCAATGCACCGGATTGGTTCTTATCATCCAGAATCCGCGCACAAGCAATATTAATAGCCTGTGGCAAAATTGCATCTTCGGCTTGGTGTACGCGGTCTGCCAGAGTTTCGAGGGTATCGCCGCCACGAATCGCTACTTCACGCCTCAAAATAACGGGACCACAATCCATTTCTTCGGTGACATAATGGACGGTACAACCAGTTGTTTCTACCCCTGCCGCCAACGCTAGTTCCAGCGCGTGATTGCCGCGAAATACCGGAATCGAAACTCCGCTATGGGTGCGAATAGATGCCTCAAGCGAGTCTGATAAAAGGGCAGGATGTACATTGATAATTCTATTCGGAAACTCGTTCAGAAATTCTTTGGTAAGCATCAAGCCCCAGCCAGCAATAGCTACCAGTTCCACCCCGCAATATTTAAGCAATTCGGCAATATAAAGATCATAATCAGCCCGTTGCTTGCCAGCATCTCTGAACTCGGGCCAACGTACGGTATAAGTCGGAATATTTTGGGTTCTAGCCCACTGCGCCCCCGGCGAGTTTTTCTTGAAAGTGATAACCGTCGCTAATTCTGCCAGCGAATCCGCTTGCCGTGTGCCTTCCCAGATTGCGTTTAAGCGCCCGCCATTTCCAATGAGCGCGCCGATTTTTACGCGCTTAGTCACAGGCAGCCCCCTGTCGTTTTATAACTCTCACCTATAACGCCAACCCTTCTAAATTAGCCTTGATACGTTCGGCTACAGGCTGTGTCAGGTCGCTTTCAAATTCGCGTCCGGTAATCCGCTCGTAGCAACCGATGTAACGCTGACTCAAACGAGCGATAATATCTTCGTCCAGCGCAGGCGGTGCGCCATCACCCCCAAAACCTTTACTACGCATCCACAGTCGTAAAAGCTCTTTATCAAAGTTTTCCGGCTCTTGTCCTTGCCCCAAACGCGACTCGTAAGTGCTCGCTATCCAGAAGCGCGAGCTATCGGGGGTATGCACCTCATCGGTAATTGCTACCTGACCATCAATCAAGCCGAATTCGTATTTTGTATCTACCAGAATCAAGCCACCTTTGCCACAAAGTTCTTGCCCACGAGCGAATAATGCCAGCGCCTTTTCTTCAATTTGGGTATATATTTCTTCTGCCACCAAACCAGATTCGATAATTTCAGTGCGAGAAAGCGGTTTGTCATGTCCGCCCAATTCGGCATGGGTGGTGGGAGTTATAATTGGAGTAGCTAATGGTTGGTTTTTGTACATTCCATCCTTGAAATTGTAACCGTACATCTGGCGCGAACCTTTCTGGTACATCGTCCAGATACTGGTATCGGTTACGCCTGTCATATAACCGCGCACCACAATTTCCACCGGGAACATTTGCGCTTCTCGCGCCAACATTACATTCGGGTCGGGCACGGAAAGCATGTGGTTTGGTAGAATATCGCTACTTTGCTCAAACCAGAATTGGCTTAACTGGTTTAATACCTGCCCCTTGAAAGGAATTTGCCCCAGAATCCGGTCAAAAGCCGATTGGCGATCGGTGGTCACCAACAAGCGGCGGTTACCCGGCAAGCTATAGAAATCGCGTACTTTTCCTTGATGGCGTTGCCCAAACCCGTTAAGGTTGATTTCACTTAGTGCGCGTGTACGCTGTTCCAGAATTATCTCGGCTGAATACATTTTAGAATCCCTAACGTTTTGCCATCAAAGGCTTGGCGAAATGTTGTTTGCGCTCAGGGCGTTGCGCGGTAGAAAGGCTCTCTAGCAACATACCCAGTTCACGCATGCTTTTGAAATTATGGGCAGGTAGGAAATCATCCACATAGTCTAAAGCCGCTTGGATGCCCACGGTTAGCGGTTGGTAATCCGGCAAACCCAGCAAAGGATTCAGCCAGATTAGACGATAGCTCAAGCGTTGCAAGCGTGCCATCTCGCGCCGCAAGATATCCACACCGCCTCTGTCCCAGCCATCACTGATAATTATCACGATTGCGCCGTGTCCTAATACCCGCCGCGCCCAATGCACATTAAACGTTTCCAGCGACTCGCCGATTTTAGTACCACCTGCCCAATCCTTGACCACTTTTGAAACGTTAAGCAAAGCTTCATCTACATTTTTGTTGCGCAACTCGTGGGTAATGCGGGTTAGGCGCGTCCCAAAAACGAAGGTTTCCACATAGCGCAAGCCGTTTTCCAGCGAGTGCATGAATTGGAGCAACAAGCGCGAATACAAATCCATTGAGCCGCTAACGTCACAGATTAAAACCAGTTGGCGCGGTTTTTGCTTACGTTCCTTGCGAGCGAGTTCTAGTGGCACGCCCCCAAAGCGCAAGGCTTTTCGCACGGTACGTCGTCCGTCAAAGCGATTTCCATTTCGCGAAGGAGCATAGCGGCGGCACACGCGCAAACTGAGTTTCCAGCGCAATTCGCTCAAAAGTCTTTTGGCTTCTTGTAACTCTTCCTGCGAAAAATCCTGGAAATCTTTCGATTGGAGAATTTCGCTGGCGCTGTAAGTTTGTTCTCTATCCAGCAATTGCTCATCTTCAGGCGCGTTTTCGTCCGCTTCATCTTCGCTGACTTTGCGACTCATTTTGCCCTGATCGATTTCCTGCCCTTCTTTATTTTTATTGGCATCTTCCCGCTCAGGGTTTGGATTCTTTGGCAATTGCCCCGGTTCTTTTTTATCGCCCCAATATTCGGGTGGCAAATCGTTCAGCGGGTTTTCAAGCTCTTCTTTGGTGGGCCACTTACGCCAGAACATCTGGAAAACATAATCATAAATCGGCTGCTCATCGTTATGGCGCAGCATAATGGCTTTGCCTACCTCATAGAAATCCTGTTTGTTCTTCAGGTTGATAAATTCAAGGCTTCGCAGCAAATCAATGGTGCGAGTCGGGTTTACATCCAGACCCATCTCGCGCAAAATTCTACAAAAAAGCAGCAGATTATGAAAAAGGTGTCCATGACCCCTATTGACATACTGCGCTCTAAATTGTCTTACTTCATCGTTCAGCATCTATAACCTTGAACTTCAGGCAAGAGGCTTAAGCCCCTTGTTTCTCCATATTATCGTGGTAAACTTTCAACGCTATCCACGCTTCCAACGGTGTCATGCTCGATCTGTAAATACCCTGTTCGGTTAGGAAATGCTCAAGCAGACGCGGAATCAGCAGTGGAATATTGCCTTCATCTATTCCCTTTAAGCCTTGCATTAGCGATGCTGGAATAACGCCACTCTCGGTAGTATCTTCGACTTTATGCGTTACATCTCTGAGATGATGCCCTCTATCGGCTTTTCTCTTGGCTCGCATGCTATGTTATCCCCGTTCATAATATTGACGGTTCGCACCAACCGAACGATAAGCTCGTCCATGTTTACTTGCGAGTCTGTTTTGCCCGCTGCACAAGAGCGCGTACTTTTTCGCCCTTGAGCTTGTCAACATCTTCTTGATATTTCAGGATAACGCCGAGGGTTTCCTCAACTACCTTCTCCTCAAGGTCGCGCTGATCCAAAGCTGTAAGCGCGGTTGCCCAATCCAGCGTTTCTGCCACGCCCGGTAGTTTGTACAATTCGATTTTTCGCAACTCCTGAACAAATGAAACTACCTGTTCCGCCAGCGTTTCGGGGGCATTCGGCACTTTCGCCAGCAAAATCCGGTATTCTTTTTCGAGAGAGGGGTAATCAATCCAGTGATAGAGGCAACGGCGTTTCAAAGCATCATGAATTTCGCGAGTGCGGTTGCTAGTAATAATCACCACCGGCGGGCGTTCCGCTTTAATTGTGCCTATTTCCGGTACGGTTACCTGAAAATCGGAGAGAATTTCCAGCAAAAATGCTTCGAATTCTTCATCGGCGCGGTCTAGCTCATCTATCAATAAAACGGTGGGCTTACCATCTACGCTATCCAACGCTTGTAACAGGGGGCGTTTTATCAAAAACTCCTCGCTGAAAAGCTCTTTCGCGCCTTCCTTGCGTAAGGTTTCATCAGCTTCCAGTTCCAGCATGCGGATATGCAGCATTTGCCGAGAATAGTTCCACTCGTACACCGCGCTATTCACATCCAAACCTTCATAGCATTGGAGGCGTATCAAACGCGCTCCCATCGCTTCGGTAAGGACTTTAGCAACCTCGGTTTTACCGACTCCTGCTTCACCTTCCAGCAATAGCGGTTTTCCTAATTTCAAAGCAAGAAATAACGCAGTGGCAAGGCTTCGCTCAATCACATAACGGCGGTTACTTAATTCAGTAACTACTTGATCAACAGAGACCCACTCAGTCACCGGAGTCATATTGTTATCAGTCGCGGTCAACGTCTATTACCTCTCTCGCTGTAAAGACAAGGGGTTTAACCCCCTGCCTGAAATACTCTCACTTCGCAAAAATTTACTTCTTCTTTTTGGTAGGGCGCGGACCACCGGGTTTTCCACTCTTGTAAGCAGCCAACGGATCAACCTGCTTGGGTTGATTGCTCTTGCGCGAGTTCACGCCACCAAAACCGCCGCCAGCACCACCCCCGCCGCCCATCATCGCACCCATGTTTGGCATTTCGCCTTTACCCATGCTGCGCATCATCTGACGCATAGTGCGGAACTGTTGCAACAGGTTATTGACATCCGATACCTGTACACCACTACCTTTAGCAATACGCTTTCGGCGGCTAGAATCAATCAAGTCAGGGTTATGCCGCTCATTTTTAGTCATGGACATAACGATGGCTTCGGTGCGGCTTAGTTCGCGTTCAGCTTCGGGTGTTTCCAACGCATTCCGCAATTCTTTCATTTGCTTGCCAACACCGGGTAATAAGCCTAGCAATCCGCTCAAAGAACCCATTTTGCGGATTTTGCGCAATTGGTCTACAAAATCTTCAAGGTCAAAGCTGCCCTTCTTCATTTTATCCTGAAGTTTTTGGGCTTCTGCTTCGTCAAATTGTTGCTGCGCCTTCTCAATGAGGGTTAAGATGTCGCCCATGCCGAGAATACGGCTGGCAATACGATCGGGATAGAACGGCTCGATAGCATCGGTTTTTTCGCCCGTACCCATAAACTTGATCGGTACGCCGGTAACTGCCCTTACCGAAAGAGCCGCACCACCGCGTGCATCGCCGTCCATTTTGGTGAGGATAACACCTGTCAAGCCCACGCGCCGATTAAATTCCTCCGCCACATTAACCGATTCCTGCCCGGTCATGGCATCTACCACTAGCAGAATTTCGTGCGGTTTGGTATTGCCCTTTACCTCTTCCAATTCGGTCATCAGGGCATCATCAATCTGCAAACGTCCGGCGGTATCAAGAATGATTACGTCATTACCACCCTTACGGGCAGCGTCAAGCGCGCGTTTGGCGATTTCGGGCGGACGCGGTTCAGTACCTTCGCTATAAACGGGTATATTGAGTTGCTTACCGAGTGTTTGAAGCTGATCAACGGCGGCAGGGCGTTGGGTATCGCAAGCTACCATCAAGGGGCGTTTGCCGCCCTTTCGCAACATACGCGCCAGTTTTGCCACATGGGTAGTTTTACCACTACCCTGTAAGCCTACCATCATAATAATAGTAGGAGCTTGCGGTGAAGTTATAAGCTTTTCGTTCTCACCACCTAAAACCTCAATCAGTTTGTCGTTTACAATTTTAACGACCTGCTGACCCGGATTTAAGCCTTTAAGAACCTTCTCACCTACCGCCTCTTCTTCGATGGCAGCAATAAAGGAGCGAGTGACCCGCAAGTTTACGTCCGCTTCGATGAGGGCGCGTTCCACCTCATTCATCGCCTTTTTGATGTCTTCAGGCGAAATGCTACCACGCCCGGTCAGCCCTCTAAATACGCCCTCTAATTTATCGCTCAGTGTATCGAACATTTTTCACTCCGTATGCAGATTTTAGTTCCCGCAGCAAGAATAGCCTATTTTTCAAAAAGCGCATTCACATAAGCGAGCGCTTCAAACTCAGCGAAATCGCCCACTTTTTCCCCTGTACCGATATATTTAATCGGAATCTTCATATCATTAGCAATGGCGAAGGCTACTCCACCCTTTGCCGTCCCATCCAATTTAGTCAGAATAACGCCATCAATTCCAACCGCATTGGAAAAATGCTTTGCTTGGCTCAAGCCGTTTTGTCCGGTCACCGCATCCAGCACCAACACAATTTCGTGGGGCGCACCCGGTTGCGCTTTCTCGATAACACGCTCTACCCGCTTCATTTCTTCCATCAAGTTGAAGTTGGTTTGCAAACGCCCGGCGGTATCAATAATTACAATATCTATGCCGTTATCGTTGGCATATTTTACGGTATCGAATGCCACCGAAGCCGGGTCAGAACCTTCCGCACGCGCAATAACCGGCACACCTACCCGTCCACCCCAGATTTTTAGCTGGTCAATCGCCCCTGCCCGGAAGGTATCGGCTGCACCTAACACCACCGAACCACCTCCGTTGCGGTAATATTGCGCCAGTTTGGCAATCGAGGTAGTCTTGCCGCTCCCGTTTACGCCCACCACCATAATGACATAAGGACGTTTCTCGCCCTGCGCCCCAACGCCAGCGCTTGGTATAACGGCGGCAGCAGGTGGTGCATCAGGCGATTGAAAAGTGCCTTTTTTCACCTGCACCTTATCCTTGCGACGGCGCTCCATCTCGGCGTTGCGGCGTTCTATCTCGCGGCGTTGCTTCTCTTTCTCCGCATTCGCCAATACACTGGCTTGCGCCTTGTTTTGCGCCTCTTCCAGCGTCCTCACCATCTCACCGCGAAAAATCCGCTCTACATCTTTACTGCGAGTGGTATCCTCATCGAGGGTGCGCTTTTGCGACTGCTGGATAAGCTTCTCAGTTAGGTTATAACCAAGATCGGCTTTTATCAAGGTTTCCTTGAGGTCTTCCCAGAACTGGTCGGTTATATCGTCAAGCTCGAAAAGACGCGAGAGAAACCCTCCCCCGCTCGTTCTGGTTTTTTCGAGCGCTTCACGGGTGCGTTCCTGAATCTCGGCTTCTTCTTGTTTCTTACGTCGGAAAAAATTGAACACAGCAATATTCCTTCAGTCATTAAATAAGCTTAACCACAGTATTTTAACATAAAGGTAGCTTTTAGGCATTTAATATAGGTGCGCCCAAATTTGCTTACCGCTCAAGTTGCTTTGTACATCTAGCACTTTTAGCTATTTTGCTATAATATAATCACTGGAAATGCTAATATCACTTCCAATCACATCGTAACATTACTCTCCATTTAACTTGTCCCTACTCAACCAATCTTACAGCGGTAAGAATAAAACGCTAGGCATTACTCTCCAACTACAACCATCTCTCGCGGGAAGGAGATAGATAGCGTGGTCTAGAGTAGATATCCAATACATCTGTTTCTTGTAACTCGGCTTTGACCCTATAGATTTTGAACTTTGGGCTTTATTAAACAAAGGAGCAAATACTATGTCAACCGAACAAAATAAGGCAGCCGTCCGTCGATTTTTCCTAGAAGCTTTTAGTACCGGAAATGTAGCTATTTTGGCAGAGCTATATGCACCCGGTTACGTTGATCATGACCCGGCTAGTCCAGTTCCGATAGTCGGAGTTGAAGGAGCAACACAGCTAATTCTGGGCTACCGGGCTGCTTTTCCCGACATCAAGTTTACGATTGAAGCGCAGTTGGCTGAAGGCGACCTTGTAGCTACACGTTGGACAGCGCGTGGTACGAACACCGGACCATTAATGGGGATGCCTGCCAGTGGCAAGGCTTCCATTGTCACTGGTCTCAATATAGATCGCTTCGTTGACGGCAAAATAGCGGAAGCTTGGAACAATTGGGACACTCTGGGTATGTTGCAGCAACTAGGCGTTATTCCCGCGCTTGGACAATAAATTAAAAAGGGGTTAGGGGATAGGGCTTTTCTGTCCCAAGCCTGCTTTAAAAATTAACTTGCCCTTCAGCTTTGAAAATGTTAAACTTAAGTAGGCTAATTTTAAGGTGAGCCCACGTTGGTAGGGTTTCGCCTTTTTTATTTGAGGTACTTTCAAAGCTCGGATCTCAAGCGGAAAAAGTCTTGCCCGCTGGCTTGAAAAAGGAGTTTTGGAATACTTCTTCTACTATTAACCAACCAATAGCAGAAGGAGATTTCACCTATGCCTGTAACAGCAGTAATCGGCGCTCAGTGGGGCGACGAAGGCAAAGGCAAATACGTTGATATTCTGGCGCAAGATGCCCATGTTGTAGCTCGCTTTAACGGCGGTAATAATGCCGGACATACCGTTATCAACGAACTGGGTACATTCAAGCTACATTTGCTCCCCAGCGGCGTTTTCAACCCCAAGGCTACCTGCATTATCGGACCCGGTGTTGTGCTAGACCTTGCCGGTATAGCCGAAGAAATCAATACCCTTGATAAAGCCGGAGTCCCACTCAAAGGGCGGCTATTTATCTCGCCGCGTTGTCATTTGGTAATGCCCTATCATCGAGTGCTGGATCGACTTTACGAAAGCGCAAAAGGACACCTTAGCACCGGAACAACCGGCAGAGGTATCGGACCTACTTATGCCGATAAAGCGGGCTACAACGGTTTGCGCCTCGCCGATTTGCAACGTCGTACCCTTTTCATCGAAAAGCTCTCGACCCAAGTTTCCATCAAAAACCGCCTAATCGGTGCATTGGGGGGCGAACCGATGGATGCCGACAAGATTGCGGACGAATATTTCGAATATTTCCGCATCCTCCAACCCTTTATTAAAGAGACTTTCGGGCTGCTACAGGACGCGGTTAAAAGTAACCAGAATGTACTGCTCGAAGGAGCGCAAGCAACTTTGCTCGATACCGACTGGGGTACTTACCCCTTCGTCACCGGCAGCAGCACATTGGTATCCGCCGCGACTCCCGGATTAGGCATCCCGCCCCGCGCTATTGACCGTATCGTGGGAGTATGTAAAGCCTATACCACCCGGGTAGGTAACGGACCAATGCCTACCGAATTGACCGATGAAACGGGAGATCGTATTCGCAAGATTGGGCGCGAATACGGAACCAGCACCGGACGACCTCGCCGATGCGGTTGGCTAGATGCCGAACTGGTGCGCTTCACTGCCGCCCTTAACGGCTTCACCGAACTGGCGTTAAGTTTGCTGGATGTGCTGGATACTTTCCACGAAGTGAAAATCGCTACCGGCTACGAGTGGGGCGGTCAAAAAGCGCACTATTTCGATGGCGATGCAGTATTCCTCGAAGAATGTCAACCTGTTTACGAAAGTCTGCCGGGTTGGGAAAAGGATATTCGGGGAGTCAATCGCTGGAGTGATTTGCCGCGGGGCGCAGTCAACTATATCGAGCGCATCGAGCAGGTAACAGGCGTACCTGTGAGCATGATCGGGACAGGACCTGATCGACGCGAAACCATTATTCGCTAAATAACTCGAATCAAAGACAAGGGGCTTTTACCCCTTGTCTGAAATCCTTATTAAAACGAAATTGCCTCTTAAATCGGGCTTGCCAACCGCTTAATTCCTTCGTCAATCTGCGCCGGAGTAAGCGCACAGAAGGGTAAGCGCACAAAACGCTCGCCCGTATCAGTTCCTTCCTCTAACACATCGGCAAAGAAACTGCGCCCATCGGTCAATACTAAACCCTTATCCTTTGCCTGTTTCAGCAATTCAACCATATTGCCTTTACCGGGCAGATTCACGCTAACAAAGAAGCCGCCTTCCGGTTCGGCAAAAGGCACGCCCGGCAAATATTTCTTGATAGCCGCGATGGTAGCAGCAAGACGCGGGGCATAAAGCTCTTTCAAATAGGCAAGGTTGGTATCGAAATAGCCGCTCTTAAAAAACTCCACCACTGCCGCTTGAGTGGGTAGCACCGGCGCAAGAATTGTTTCTTCCATTAAATCGCGCAAGCGTGTAACTAAATCTGCCGGAGCAATCGCATATCCGACCCGCAGTGCTGGACTGATGAGCTTACTAAAGGAACTCAAGGTTACAACCCGCTTCGGGCTAATATCGCGCAGCAACGGCACAGACTCACCTCCGTAGCGCAGGGTACGATACGGCACATCTTCAAGCAACCAGAAATCGTGCTTTTCTGCCAATTCCACCAGTTTCCGGCGCTTCGCCTCCGACATCGTAACCCCTGCCGGGTTCTGGAAATCGGGGATGACGTACATAAAAGCCGGTTTATATTGCTCCAACGCCAGTTCCAGTTTTTCAAGGTTTACCCCGTCTAAATCGAGCGGAATGCCGATTACAGTTGCACCACGTCTTCGGAAAGTGCGAATCGCGCGGTCGTAGCTGGGCTGTTCCACCAGCACAGTATCACCCGGCTTGAGAAATAAAGCTGCCAGCAAATCCTGTAAATGCAACGAACCGTTGCCGATTATAACTTCATTTTCGGTTAAGCCGTATTGCTCACCGATTAACTTGCGAAGCGGTAAGTAACCGCCATTATGCCCATATTGCAAAACTACTTTTGCATCCGGACCACTCAAAACGGTATGCAAGCAATCGCCTATAAGCTTTGCGGGCAAGGCTTCCGCGGCAGGAACGCCCCGTGTAAACAATATTTGCTCGGTCTCAACGGTGCCTGACATGCTAAATCCTCCTTTTCAGGCAAGGGGTTTAAGCCCCTTGTTTTTTTGCTTTCTGTTCAACCCTACCCATAAATTTGGCATTATCAATTATAAAGCGTTCGTGTATTCCTTCGCCCACTTTTTCTACATCGTCGTAGGCTACCACCTTAAAAACCAAGCGGCGACCATCAATTTCCGCCAGTTCTGCCTCCGCCCGTACCTTGAAACCGAGTGGAGATGCCGCCAGATGCTTAATTTCGACCAGTATCCCGACTGTACTAAAACCCTCCGGCATAGCATTTTGCACCGAGTGCCATGAAGCGGTTTCCATTAGCCCTATCATGTGCGGAGTAGAATAAACCCTTGCCAATCCGCTGCCAAAAGTAGCGGCAGTGTTGGCATCAACTACCTCAACCTCAACACTAGCTTTCATTCCCACCTTCAAAGCTTGCTCCGGTGACACGGCTTTATATCCTCCTGAATGTAATTTCAAATGAATCTTGCACCAGTTAATTTTAACGGTTAAAGTTGTTTTCCATTATATCACCGCTATAGGCGTTCAACACAACCTGACGATTGTAAGCTGAGCTTACTGCAAACCATGCCGGTATCCTTTTATTATCCTGAGTCTGGTATAGCTGCAAAATAAAGGTGTCAACCGGGGTTTGCGCCGAGAAACCACGCGCCACTAACCGTTGCGCCGCTATATTGCTATCGAGTGTTTTAGTTATGTCAATTTGCCCGACATCACTGAGCAGAATCGGTTTCTGAGTATCATCAACGCGCAGTATTCCTCGCACCGAGTCGTAAGCCACTACCCACATTTGCTCGGTATCTGACTTTACAAAATAGAGATTCCAAGTGATGTGGTCTGTCCCAAATTGATTGGTCTGCGCCAAAACTAACGCAGCGCCGGGTTGTTCTATTCTAGAAAACGCTTTGGCATAAGCCTCTTTGAATGCGCCTCGTGCCTGACTTAAAATTCCCAAACTTGAATTAACCGGAACGGGCGTATAAGTGGGCAAAATATAGGGGGTACTGGTGGCGGTTGGCGGCGGACGAAAAGGCGTAAAGGTTGGCAGCGGAGTAACGGGGGTTGGGGTCGGGAAAACTTCGGTGGGGATAGGCATTGGAGTTTGGGTAGGGGGTGGAGTAGGAACAGGCGTATTAACGGTTTCCCCGCAAGCAGCCAGCAACATAAGACAAAAAGTGATGGCAAAAAGTAACCTTGAATAACGCATTGCTCATTTCCTAGAAATCATTGCGGAGAATTTGTCCATTATAAGCGTTAATCACTAGCTGCTTACCCTGCGGCACATTGGTCATTATAAAACTGGGTTGGCGGGTAGTCCCGTCCAATTGGAAATTTACTACATCTACCGGAATATTGACTCGTAAACCCGCCGCTTCAATCCGACTGACCAGTTCATCCCCATCCAGTACCCGCGTCATATCAATTTGCCCCACATCCGATAGCATAGTGGAAGCCACTTCTTCAAGCTGTAAATCCGGTTGGGCTTGATCCGAACGCGCATCGAAAATCACCCGCCATGTTTTACGCCCCTCCGCCCATGAGAAAAAGAAAGTCCAAGTGGTATGTTCCGGCTTGAGATTCTGGGCAGAGGCGAAAACAATCACCGCCTGTCGCTGCAAAAGTTGGACACGCGCCAACGCTTGTCGATAAGCAAACTGGAACGAAACCCGGCTGGTACGCAATGAACCTATTGTAGTTTGTCCAGAACTGGTATTAAGGGTGGGGGTAGGGCGAATACCGCTAGGCTTACCGCTCCCACCGCTTGGGGTTGAGTTACCCGGACCGGGAGTACCGAAAATTTGAGCCAGCAAAGTAGGGTCGGCATTAATAAAGCCTCGGTTAGCGTCATCATCACTCGTAGACGAGGGTATAGGAAGCGGCGTATAGTAAATAAGCGGAGCGGTGGTGGTAGTGCGTGCGCCAATTGCAAGGGTAGCGGCAGGCGAAACATTATCAAAATTGGCGGGAGTCGGCGGCGGAGTCGGTGGTATATAAGCCGGACGGGTGGCAGATTCATCCCCACACGCGCCAACCAAAAATAAATTTAACCACAAAGCAAAGACAGAGACAACCAGCCTTTTTTTCGCCTTACCCGGCGCAAAACCTCGCTTAGAGCCTGACATTACCGGCAGCATAAGCCTTGAAATTCTAGCCCCTATAGAATCTGCCCCACCAACCGGATGAGTTGTACAGGGCTGAAGGGCTTGGTCATAAAATGGTCGGCTCCCACTGCTACCGCACGCGCGCGGTCGCTACCCTGACCATGCGCAGTAAGCATTACAATTACTATTCCAGCAGTATCAGGATCGGATTTTAGCTTCTCGCAAACTTCGAAGCCGGTTAGACCCGGCATTGCCACATCCAGCAACAGGAGTTCGGGCATTTCACGGCGAGCTATTTCCAGCGCTTCCAGACCATCGGACGCTTCGAACAACTCTGCGTCCTGTGAGGCTAGAGTTTCGCGAGTCAAAAGACGCAAAGCATCTTCATCTTCAGCTATAAGTATTTTGGGTTTCTTTTTCATTTGCGCTTGGCAAATCGCCTTTCCAGCCAACTCAGGGCATTGCGAAGCATTTTAAAACGGCTCAAAGTAGTAAGCAGCCTGACCCGGCTGTTCTTCTACTCCCACTTCAATAGCATGAAGCAGTTTTGTTTCAGGGTGGTTTAATTCCAGAATCCGCTTACGGAGGCAACCAGTTAAATAACGCGCCAGTTCTTCGGCGGTAGTGTTAATTACCGGCAGCAAAACTACTTCCGCCAATGGAAAGACATAGCGGCGATTTTGGTAAAGCACCTCTATTTCTTCTCCGCTCATATTATAACGCATATGCGGGTTATTGAGTGCCAATAACATTTTGTGATTTAAGACGTTGCATTCTAGCCGCACCAGTGGTTTCAATTCACTGAAATTATAGAGAAAAGCATCTGCTCCGTTCTCGCCTTCCAGCATAACCTCCACCCGGTAATTATGTCCATGCAAGGATTCGCAGCGCCCACTCATAGTAATAAAGTGACCTGCGCTAAAATCGAAATTTTCTTTGTAAACCCTAACCCGATATCCCATTGAACCCTACTTTAAGAAATTAGTTGAGTCAGTAATTTTTTGCGTTCCGAAAGCGATTTCCCACGCAAATCGGCTACGCCATTCTCGGTCACGATAACTTGTGCCAGATGGCGTGGGGTACTCACCGGCGTACTAGCCTTTAAGTGCGGCACGATGCGGGGATGCCCCTTAACTGTCACACTTGGCAAAGCTATTATGGAAAGACCGTTTTCCGCTCCCCATGCCCCAATAACATAGTCAAGTTGCCCACCGACTCCCGCCAATTGCCAGTCGCCGATAGCTTCGGCATTAACCTGCCCCCAGTAATCGACCTCAATCGCCGAATTAACCGAAACAAAATTCGGTAATTGTGAGATATGCGCAGGGTTGTTAGCGACATCAATCCCCTGCAACTCAATCGCGGGATGCTCATGGGCATAGTCGAACAAACGTTGCGTGCCGATTAATAGGGCAGTGACGCTCTTGCCTTTGTCAAAAGGTTTATTCTGGTTTGTTACCGCCCCCGATTCCAGCAACTCGATTAACGGGTCGGTAATTGCGCCGCCGTGAATACCCAAATTTCGATGGGATTTAAGCAAGCGTGCCACCTGTTCCGGCACTGTGCCCACCCCTAGTTGCACCGTTGCGCCATCTCCAATCAGGTTGGCTACATTCGCTGCCACACGGCGTTCCAGTTCACCTGCTTCCAACGGAGGCACTTCCAACAAAGGTCGGTCAGTTTCGATAACGGCGGCAAACCTATCAATATGCACCCGTAGCCCATTAATACGCGGCATTTGGCGATTCATTTCGGCTATGAGCAAGGGAACGCTATCTACCAACGCTTCAGCATAATCTGCGCTAGGACCAAGTGAGCAATAGCCTTCCGCATCCGGTACAGATACTTGTAAAAAAGCCGCATCCAATTTCAAGAAACCCCGTCTAATCAGCCCCGGCACTGTTGAAAAGCTGGCAGGTACGTAATCCACCAACCCTGCATGCGCTGCTTGTCGCAATGAAGGATGCGGGAAAAAGCTTTTCAAATGCAGCTTGCATTCTGCCAAAAGCTCGACATCGGCATAGAGAGGTGGAGGCGAACCAGCCCCGCGATAGGTTAGGGCGTATAGAGTCGCGCCGCTGAGGGGTGAAGCGCCAGAGCGAATGGCAGCCAAAAGAGCTTCCAATAAAGATTGAGGCTCAGCACAAGCGGAATGAAGCGCGATTATAGGGGCGGCAGGCAATAGCTCTAGACATTCGTTAGCAGATTTGAGCAGTTTCAATAGTCAGGTTTCCTCTTTTTTAGGGGCATTATACCTGTGCGTATAAAATAACACAACGCCGAGGGAAACAGCTCGGCGTTGTTGCGAAACGAACAACGAAAGGAGATTTAACAAATATTGAGGGATATATTCTAAGGATTAGTACGGAGATACCGGCTGGCTCAACCGGGTTTTTTATTGCTTATGTACTTTCCAATTGAATTATTACACTCCAACATTACAAAACAAATTACAACGATATTTAGTTTTTTTTATTAAGAATAATTAAACTCTAGAATAAACTTTCAACTCGCTTGACATTTTTAGCATTTATTGGTACAATTTTATTCGGTTAGCTGTATATATTATAAACTGGGAACAGGAAGAGTAAGTTCTAACTACCTTTAGAGAGCGAGGGTCAGCGGCTGAAAGCCCTTGCAGGCAACAGGAGAACCGAACGTAGCCTGGGAGTTCTGCCCCTGAACAATCCACAATAGGGGGTGGCGGGTAAGGACCGTTATATCCGCGCTGAGAGCAGCCTTTTCGGCTTGCTGAAGGTAGGGTGGTACCACGCGAGGCTTTTGCCCTTTCGTCCTTACGGAGACGGATGGGTATTTTTATTTTATAGGAATTTTTGGAAATCATTAAATGTGTGCAATCGTGGAATACGCTTTAGATAAACAGCGATGAGAGGAAATTATAATGACGGATACTAACAGAAAAGAAATGCCAAAAGCCTATGATCCAAAAACTACCGAAGAACGGCTTTATAAATTCTGGGAAGAAAACGGCTGGTTTACTCCTAAAATTGATTCCAAGCGTAAACCCTACGTAATAATTATGCCCCCTCCCAACGTGACAGGCGCGTTACATCAGGGACACGCTATGTTTGTGGGTGTGGAAGATGCGCTGGTGCGGTGGCGGCGCATGAACGGAGATTCTGTGCTGTGGCTGCCCGGAAGCGACCATGCCGGTATCAGCGCTGAAACGGTGCTGGAAAAACAGGTGCGGAAAGAATTTAAAAAGAGCAAAAATGAAATCGGTAGAGATGCTTTCCTAAAGCGCATGTGGCAATGGATGGATGAATATCGCGATGTGATTGTCAACCAATTGCGTGTGTTAGGGGCAAGCTGCGATTGGACTCGCAAATGCTTTACGATGGATGAAGGTCCTCAACGAGCGGTGCGTACCATCTTCAAGAAAATGTATGACGAGGGCTTAATCTATCAAGCAGAACGTATCGTGAATTGGTGTCCCGGTTCGCAAACGGTGGTCAGCGACCTTGAAGTGAACATGGTCGAGGAAGAAGGCTTTCTGTGGCACATCCGTTATCCGGTGAAGGGTGAGCCTGAGCGTTATGTGATTGTGGCAACCACTCGCCCTGAAACCATGCTAGGTGATACATCGGTGGCGGTGCATCCCGAAGACGAACGCTATAAAGACTTGCACGGCAAAATGCTCATCCTACCACTCATGAATCGTAAAATCCCAATTGTGGCAGACGCAGGCGTGGATAAGGAGTTCGGCACAGGTGCGGTGAAAGTTACGCCCGGTCATGACCCGCTCGACTTTGAAATTGGGCAGCGTCATAATCTGCCAGTCATCACCATACTGAATCTGGATGCTACTATCAATGAGAATGGCGGACAATATCAAGGGTTAGAGCGTTTCGCGGCTCGCAAGCAAGTGGTGAAAGACCTTGAAGAACAGGGCTATCTGGTGAAAACCGAACCCTATCGCCATTCTGTGCCTTACAGCGAAAAAGCGGGTGTGCCGATTGAGCCGTTAGTGCGGATGCAGTGGTGGCTAAAAATTCAACCCCTCTCCGAACCCGCCCTACAGGCAGCGCTGGATGGTCGTGTTAAGTTTGTGCCGGAGCGTTTCACCAAAGTCTATACCCAATGGCTTGAAAATATCCACGATTGGAATATCTCGCGCCAACTTTTCTGGGGACATCGTATTCCGGTTTGGTACTGTGGAAATTGCGGTAAGCAAACCTGTACTGCTGACGATTCGTTAAAGGCTTGCGAGCATTGCGGTAGCGACAAAGTAACCCAAGATGCCGATGTGTTGGATACGTGGTTCAGCAGCGGGTTGTGGACATTCAGCACGCTTGGTTGGCCCGATCAAACCGAAGATTTAGCCTATTTTTATCCCGGTGCGGTCATGGAAACCGGCTACGACATTATCTTCTTCTGGGTAGCGCGTATGATAATGTTGGGAATCTATGCCATGGGCGAACCGCCTTTCCACACCGTCTATTTGCATGGCTTGGTGCGCGATGAAAAAGGCGAGAAGATGAGCAAGAGCAAAGGCAATACCATTGACCCGCTCGAAACCATTGATAAATACGGCTCGGACGCGCTGCGCTTTACCTTGCTTACCAGCAGTACACCGGGGGTTGATACCAAACTTTCCTTTAGCAGAATTGTGGATAGTCGCAACTTTGCCAATAAAATCTGGAACGCTACCCGCTTCATTACTATGAACCTAGAGGCTGAAATGCCTCCGGTGAAGGATGAAGATTTGCAGTTTACGCCGGGTATGCCGCTGGCTGATCGTTGGGTGATTAGTCGCTACAGCCTTCTGGCGCAAGATGTGAGTCGCCTAATGGAAACCTACCAGTTGGGCGAGGCTGGCAGATTAATCTATGATTTCTTGTGGAGTGAGTTTTGCGACTGGTATATCGAAAGTTGCAAAATTCGTCTAAGCAGCGGCAACCCAGAAGAAAAACTGGCGGTGCAAAAGGTGTTGGTGGGCGTGCTGGAACGCTCATTGCGTCTGCTACATCCCTTTATGCCTTTTGTGACCGAAGAATTGTGGCAAAACCTACCGCATTCCGGTGAGGCGTTGATAATTGCCGACTGGCCCGCTCCACTCGGTGAAGACCCTGACGCGGTACGCTCGTTTGAAGAATTGCAGGAAGTTATCCGCGCAGTGCGTAATGCTAAAGTGGAAGCAAAGGTTGAGAGCAAGCGTGTGCCTGCAATCGTGCTAACTAAGCCGGAAGAACTGGCATTGTTCGAATCTGAAAAAGACACGCTGATTCGCCTTGCGGGTATAGAAGCAACCGGACTGCAAATTGTTGATCAACTAGCGGAAGCGCCTGCTCAAGCAATGGCGCTTGTCACCACTGCCGCTACTGTGTATTTGCCGTTGAGTGGGTTGCTTGATCTTGAACAAGAACGGGCGCGGCTCTCCAAAGAAATCGAAGATGCTCAGCGCGAAGCGGAGAAAAGCATTGCAATGCTTTCAAATTCTAACTTTGTAGATCGCGCTCCCGCTCCGGTGGTCGAGAAAGAGCGTGAAAAACTTGCCGCCGCTCAGGAACGTGCGGTTAAATTACAGGAACGTTTAAATTCTCTGCTATAATGACTTTGAAAATGCTTTCCCCCTTTGACCTTCTGAGGGGGAAAGTCCTGATTTTAACAAGTTTCAAAGCCGGTTTAGTATGAATAAATTTCCATATATAGCAACAACTTTATTTGTTTTGACCCTGATTTTGAGTGCATGTGGCGACTCCTCAACCACAGCAGCGCCCTCGACTACCTTTTCAACCATCAGCACGCGCCCAAGCCAAACCACCCAGAGCAGCCCCGCCAACGCCTTAACCCCACTGGTTGGACCTGATGGTCAAATTACGGTAGTAGCGCCAACCGCAACCGTCGGTAACTTTAAAGGTTCTTTCTTCTACGTCAAAAACAACAACATTTGGCAAGGGGGCATCGGCTTGCCCGGTATCCCGCCTGTCTCTACTACCAAGTTAGGCGGAATTGCCCTAACCAATGTTTCTGCTTTAGCCATAACTAAAACTCCCGCGCTCTCTCCCGATGGTCAAACGCTGGCTTATGCCTATTCTCCTGACCCTGAAATCAAAAATGGGCGAACCATTATCGGTCAGGATATAATGACCTTAGACCTAAAAACCAAGGCTGCAAAGGTGCTGATGGAACGGCAAGAGCCGGACATGTTTCTCGAAGACCCGGCATGGTCACCGGACGGTAAATATCTTTATGCCAGTTATCGCTCTCCTGAACGCGATAAAACAGGGGCAGTGATTGGACAAAAAGTAGGAATACAAAGGCTGGAACTGGCTACCGGAAATCGGGAGACACTCGTGCAGGATGCGCGTGAGCCTGTTCCCACTCCCGATGGTAAATCGTTAGTGTTTATAGGAGTCGCCGCTTCCACCATGACCTTCGATTACTCCTTTAAAGTGCTTGACCTTGCGACCAAACAGGAAAGGGAGCTTATCAAGCCCGAGCTAAATTTTCTCAGCTATTATTTCCCGCGTATCTCTCCAGACGGTCAATGGGTTGTATTTGCGGGCGTGGGAGGTCCAGAGTATTCCGCGAACTCGCCTACCGCTACGCCCAGCATAGGTTCAGTACAAGGGTTGGCTTTGCATGGAATGCCCTATGATCTATGGCTTATAAAGACAGACGGCACTAATTTGCGGCGGTTGACTGTCCTTTTTGAAGATCAACCGATGGCAAGCTGGTCTAAAGATGGTAAGCAGATAATATTTCTAGCAGGGCAGGGGTTTTACACAGTAGAAGTTGATACCGGAAAATTATCCAAGAAATCGGATGAAGGCGCACATGGAGGATTTGATTACCGAGAGTAAAAGTGTATGAAAAAAGAAGAGCACTCAGAAACCTAAGGTTTGCTGACTGCCCTCCTCCCGACGAAATTATATTAACACCATTTCCAGATTTTGTCAACAGGTTATGCACATTCACATGTGGAAAGTAGCATTATCAAGCGATTAAACAACTCTAGATTAGTGTATTTTGTTTGCATTAGGCGAGATAAAATATAAACTATAGCTCAAAGGAGTGAAAAATAATGACTATCGAGCAAGCTTATGATGTAATACCTCGACAGGTTTTATTCGGTAATCCTGAAAAGTCCATGCCACGTCTCTCCCCAGATGCAAAACGGCTGGCTTATATTGCGCCCGTAAATAATGTGCTGAATGTATGGGTGGGTAATGTGGAAGCGGGCGACTACAAACCCGTTACCAATGATACCGAGCGAGGTATCCGCGCCTATTTTTGGGCAGATGACAGCCGCCACCTGATTTATTTGCAAGACGTTGGCGGAAATGAGAACTGGCGTTTTTACGGAGTTGATCTTGATACAGGCGTAGTAAATGACCTTACCCCCTTTGAAAATGTTCAGGTTCAACTGGTTCAGCAGGATAAACACTTCCCAGACCAATTATTGATTGGATTAAACAAAGAAAATCCACAGGTTCACGATGTTTACAATCTGAATCTTAATAGCGGCGAGCTAACTCTAGTAGTTAAAAACCCCGGTAATGTCGCCGGATGGCTGGCTGACCACGAGCTTAATGTTCGAGGGGCACTGGCAGCTACTAAAGAAGGCGGTTTCGATTTAATGATACGCAACAGCGCAAATTCCGAGTGGCGTAAAGTGGCAGCTTGGGACTCCGATGATGCGCTAACCAGTGGACCTGTTTCTTTCACGCTGGACGGCAAAAGCTTGTACCTTACCGATTCTCGCGATTCCAACGCCGGAAAGTTGACGCTATTTAACCTTGAGACCGGAGAAAGCAAAATATTAGCCGAAGACTCCCAGTACGATGTCGGTAGTGTGATGCTGAATCCTGATACGTATGAACTTGAAGCGGTATCCTTTACCCGCGCCCGCAACGAGTGGCAGGTAATCAGCCCTAAGGTAGAGCAGGATTTTGCCGTACTCCGTGGGATTCATCCCGGCGATTTTGCCGTTACCAGCCGCGACCATGCTGATAAAACTTGGTTGGTGGCTTACATGGCAGATAACGGACCCGTTTCCTACTACAGCTATAATCGGGATACCAAACAGGCTACTTTTCTATTTGTAAATTACCCGGCACTTTCGAACTATAAGTTGGCTGAAATCTCCCCTATATCCTTCACCGCTCGAGATGGCTTGACCGTACATGGCTATATTACCTTCCCGCCCTTGAGCGAGCATAAAAACTTGCCAATGGTGCTTAATGTGCACGGCGGGCCATGGGGGCGTGACACTTGGGGTTATAATCCAGAAGTGCAGTGGTTTGCCAATCGGGGATATGCCTGTTTGCAAGTCAATTTCCGAGGTTCTACCGGGTATGGCAAGAATTTTGTAAATGCCGGAGACCGAGAGTGGGCAGGAAATATGCACAACGATTTGGTTGATGCGGTGGAATGGGCAGTAGAGCAGGGTTACGCCGACCCTAAACGAGTAGCTATCTACGGTGGTTCGTATGGGGGATATGCCGCACTGGTGGGCGCGACCTTTACACCCGACCTTTTCTCCTGCGCCGTTGATATAGTTGGCCCTAGCAGCCTTATTACCCTGATTAAATCAATTCCACCTTATTGGGCTACCTTCCTCAACGTATTGTTGAAACGGGTCGGCAATCCTGATACCGATGAAGAATTTTTGAAATCACGCTCACCGCTCTACAAAGTGGACAATATCAAGATTCCGATGCTGATTGCGCAGGGCGCAAACGACCCCCGTGTCAAGCAAGCAGAAGCCGAACAAGTAGTGGAGGCAATGAAAAGCAAGGGCATTGACTATGAATATATGCTCTTTCCCGATGAGGGACATGGTTTTGCCAAGCCTGACAATCGCCTCAAGTTTTATGCAGCTGCCGAGAAATTCCTAGCAAAACATTTGGGTGGAAGGTACGAGGAGTAAAGATTAACCCGAAATCTAGGCAAGGGGCATAAACCCCTTGCTTACAACAAACCTTAAATAGTACCAGCGTAGAAACGATAGGTCAGGAAAGCAAAATGTCTAAATTCTATGAGATTGTGCAATATGGGATGGGCGGGGTGGGACGCGCCTTATTCGGACTGGTGGTACAACATGCCCCCGAAATCAAAGAACGGTTGGGTATTAACTTGCGATACCGAGCGATTGTTGATAGTACCCACGCCCTCCACATTGATTTGAACTCAGCAATGAACCAGCAGTATATGCAGTATCTGTGGGCACGACTCAAACCGGAAGTGGGCGAGAGAATTTCCGAGCAAACCGGAGCGGTTCAAAAACCCTCTGAATTATCTATTCTCGCCACCGAACTCGACCGAATACGCAGCGAAGATAGCGCCGCTAAACTGGTGGTGGTAGATACAAGCGGGGCTTCTGATAGCGCGATGACCCCGGTGCTTACTTCTGCTTTGCGACAAGGACATTGTGCGGTACTGGCAAACAAACGTCCTCTCTGCGGACCTATTGAAGATTTCCGACAGATGGCGAGTGCCTCCGGTTTGGGAATGGCGCGCCTACGCTATGAAACAACAGCAGGCGCAGCGTTGCCGGTGGTTAGCACCTTGCGTATGCTGCTGGACAGCTTTGACCAGATTAATGAAATATCGGGGTGCTTTAGCGGAACGCTTGGTTATCTGGCTACCGAACTTGAAAACGGGCGTAAATACAGCGAAATTGTGGCGGATGCCAAAGCGCAGGGCTACACCGAACCTGACCCTCGCGATGATTTGGGTGGGGTGGATGTGGCGCGCAAAGCCCTTATCCTAGCGCGAAGCCTTGGCATGGGAATCGAGTTAAGTGAAGTAACCGTGGAAGCGTTATATCCTGATTCACTCTCAAGTTTGAGCGTACCAGAATTTATGGCACGCTTACCCGAAGTAGATGAATACTATGCCGGACTCGCTGCCAAAGCCGCCGAAAAGGGCGAAACTCTGCGCTACATTGCCATTGTAAGCGGCAAAGGGCTAACGGTTGGCTTGCAGAGTGTCCCCAAAGATTCGCAAATCGGGCGGTTACGCGGTACCGATAATATAGTAGTCTTCAAAACCCGACGCTATGACCCAAACCCGATGGTAATTCAAGGGCGCGGCGCAGGACCAGAAGTAACTGCTTCCGGCGTATTGGCAGATATTATCAGTTTCGGGAGATAATATGAGCGCGGTTCATAGTGGCAAATTCTACAAAGCCTCTCTTCCGTTCAAGGCGTTGCGCTTTTTCGGGCGAATACTCTTTCGGCTGATGTTCCGCATCAAGGTAGAAGGGCGGCATAACTTACCCCACGAGGGAGGCTATATAATTGCCGGAAATCACCTTAGCTGGATTGATTCTTTCCTAATTCTGGCATTTTGCCCCTCAGAGCCGCGTATCTTTTTTATTGCCGCCCGTGAGGAAGTATATTTTCCGCGTTGGCGGCGCATATTCACCGAAAAGGTGGGTGGCGTTATCGCGATAGACCGGGATAAAGGCTTGAGCCGCGAATTAATCGAGAAGGTTAGGGAAACGCTAGAAGGGGGAGGAGTGCTTGGCATCTTCCCCGAAGGCGATGTTTCGGCAATTGAAACCGGGCGCATCTTGCCATTGAAAAGAGGCATGGGCATGTTCGCAGGTATGAGCGGTGTGCCGATTGTTCCGGTTGGTTTTAGTGGTACTAAAGAATTATGGCTAGGCAAACGCCTCCGCATGACCATCGGCGTACCAATACCGGGTGAAAAAGGCGGCAAGGATATAACCAACAAACAAACGGAAATCACCGCTAAAGCGATCGCGGCGATGCTCACCCCGCCGCCGCACATACCGGACGGACCGAAAATTTTGCGGAAATTCCTAACCGAGCTTTTTACTCAGGAAGTAAAGGAACATCCGATTCCGGATTAAACAATGCTATTCCCACTCCCGCTTGAATATTTGATAGCGTCGCTTATTGCAGTAGCTTACGACCTAACTATCGGTGAACCGCCCGCGCAGGTTCATCCGGTAGTAGGGATGGGCAAATTGGTCAGCCTTTGGGAAAGAATCGCGCCGCGTCAAAACCCGGTGCTTCAATTTCTTTTCGGGCTATTGGCAGTTATAATCAGCATAGGAGGATTATTCGCCTTTAGCTGGTGGGGCTTTGATTGGCTGCGAACCACCTTGCCTGTCCCCACTATAATTCTCGAAGCTTACCTACTAAAGAGTTGTTTCAGCCTAAAAATGTTGGGTGATAGCGGCTTGAAAATCAGGCAAATCCTGAGCGCAAAAACCCTGGATGAGGCGCGTTTTGAAATGCGTGATTTGGTCAGCCGCAATACTACGCAACTCAGCGAACCGTTAATTATCGCCGCAACCATCGAATCGGTCGCGGAAAATACCACCGATAGTTTCGTTTCACCCCTGATATTTTTTGCGTTGCTAGGTGTGCCGGGTGCGTTGGCTTATCGCCTCGCTAACACCTTCGACTCAATGATCGGCTACCGGGGTAAATACGAATACGTTGGCAAAGCCGCCGCTCGTTTTGACGATTTGCTAAACTACCTTCCAGCGCGCCTCACCGCTTTGTTGTTGATAATCAATGCCCGCTGGTACAAGGCCAGCCCGGCAAACGCTTGGAGAATAGCGTTGCGCGACCATAGCAAAACTGCCAGCCCTAACGCGGGATGGACAATGGCAGCAATGGCAGGGGCATTGAAAGTACAGCTTGAAAAAAGCGGGCATTATACTCTAGGTGACTCGGAAAAGCCCATAACGTTGAATAACATTAACCAAGCAGTGGCGGCACTGTATCTGGTAGGGATGGAAATGGTGATACTCTTCGCAGTAGTTTCCGCAATATTTACTATTATTATGTTAAGTTAATATGCAAATTATAAATCTTACCCCTGATGAAGGAAGCATCTTATCCATCGCTGAAATGTTGGTGGAAGCATTCCGCGACAATTGGCCGGAGGCGTGGCCTGATTTGGAATCCGCGCTTGCAGAAGTGCGCGAGTCTTTTAGTGAGGAACGTATCAGCCGAATAGCGGTTGGCGACAATGGCGAAGTGCTGGGATGGATTGGCGGAATCCGGATGTATGACGGCAATGCTTGGGAATTACACCCGCTAGTAGTGAAACCCGTTAAACAGGCACATGGTATCGGACGGGCGCTAGTACTGGATTTTGAGGAACAAGTCAGGCTAAAAGGCGGTTTGACGATATATCTAGGGACAGATGACGAAAATAATATGACAACACTCTCCGGTGTTAACCTTTATCAGCCCAATGTGTGGACTCATATCGCCGCTATCAAGAATTTGCGCCGCCATCCTTATGAATTTTATCAGAAGATGGGCTTTTCAATTATTGGGGTACTGCCCGATGCTAACGGACGTGGTAAGCCCGATATTTACATGGCTAAAAGAATCTAATTACCCTTCATAGATTAATCTAGAACTGAAACTAGGAGATATATAAAAATGTCCGATTCCCAAAACACAAACCCCGCGCAGCAAGGCTGTAGCGTGGACTGGAGTTGGCTAGAGGGACGCAAAATCGCAGGAGTTTGGAACGACCTCAACAGTTTGGTGATTACCTTTGAGGACGGGCTGGTTTTCAAAATACAAGCAGCTAACTACAAAGGTGATGCCTTCCTGATGTTTAATCCTTATAAAGACCCGGCGAAATAATGCTAACCGTTTAATGCCTGTATAGCCGGTTCAAAGCCGGGTGCAATATTAAGCACTGCTTTAAATAGCTTGCGCGCTCTAACCGGATCGCCGGTATCGCGATAAGCCAGCCCTAGACAGAATAGCCCGTCAATATAAAGCGATTGAGTGTCGCCATCCGATAATTCGTCCGGTGAATCATCTAGACCGGCGCGAAGATGCTTCATAGCAACGGCATATTCACCTAAACGATATTCAGTTAGACCCAGTTTAACCGGGTAAAACCAGTTCTCCGGTTCAATTTCTGCAGCCCGCGCAAAAGCGGCTCTGGCTTGTTCATAATTTTCAGCCATTAGTTGGGTTTCAGCCACTTCATTTAGCAGGATAGCATTATCAGGCTCAAGCCGAAATGCCTTTTCAAATTCTTCCAGCGCATTAGGCAGGTCGCGCCTAGTTCGTAATAGTAACCCAAGCTCATAATGTACCGTCGCTATTCCCGGTTTTATATCCAGCGATAGCCGATACATTCGCTCCGCTTCAAGAGTATCCGCAGCCGAGAGCATATTACCAAGATAAAAAGCTGCTTCTGCCGAAGGCTCGCCTACATCCAAATCCAAAGCTTTCTGAAAATAACGCTGTGCCTGATATGCATCAGGGGGCTTTTGCTCAAGAGAGCGATGGGCTTCCAGTAGATAATAACGGGCTAGGAAACGATCATATTCTGTTAGAGCAGGTTTAACCAGTTTGAAAGCTTCAATCGCTGCTGCAATTGCGGCAGGGGGCAATTGACCGTGTGCTATTTCGTTTTCGTAGTCTTTCTGGAATAGTGGCACTAACGGGGGCAACTCCATCCGGGCAGCCACTTCATGTTTTAATTCTATGAAGATAATTTCATCGGTGAAATGTGGATGGGAAGATTTAGAAGAAAATTCCTCTTTATCACTCATTACTTTTTCTGAGTCCTTATTTGAGTAGGATCGTAACCCTGCTTCCGAAGATGCAAGTAATCATAGCGACGTAAAATCATATCATAGTAAAGGGTTTCAATCCACGCACCATGCTGGCGAAAATAGTTGCGGATATTTTTGTAATAATCGTTATAAAAAACTGAATAATCATCATAATGACCCCAGTGTTCTCCGGTTTGAACAAAGCCACACTTCTCGTAAACCTTTTGGGCGCGATGATTATACGCTGCCACATCCAGAATCAAAGCATCGAAGTTCAGCGCCTCAAAATAGTAATTCAGGAATGTCCATAGACAATCGGTGCCAAAGCCACTGCCCAATATTTCGGGGCGAACAGTGATGCCTAACACCGCATGGGTGTGATTACGCTCAATATTGCGAAGGGTAATC
The DNA here is from genome assembly GCF_030389965.1 of Candidatus Chlorohelix allophototropha. NCBI lineage: Bacteria > Bacillati > Chloroflexota > Chloroflexia > Candidatus Chloroheliales > Candidatus Chloroheliaceae > Candidatus Chlorohelix > Candidatus Chlorohelix allophototropha. Next base: position 1,689,559 of record NZ_CP128399.1, on the reverse strand, counting down.
AAGCCGATCAGATTTCCCTGTAAATCATCAGCCGCAAACATCATATAATCGTTGCGAGATGAACGATCTTGAAACCAGTCATCTCGTTCAAAACGGCTCATCGTGCGCGGATAACTTGATGAATACAGTGGGTCTGGGTGCATAGGCCACGCCATCCACTTATCCACATCTTCCCGCGTGAACTGATGTACTAGTGTTTTATGTCCTCTGGCTAAAACCCTGTTATCTAATACCATTCCTCGCTGTCCTGAAATCATACTACTTCTTTTTTTTCGCCATAGATTTAGCGTCGATAAAAAACCCATAACCAGCCTCAAGTGCTATCTCTACAAGGCTAAACTTCTACAAATTGTAAACGGGCAAAATGTTTACGTCAAGCCTTTTTGCAACTACCTTTACTTGATATTACCCCACTGACGCAGACAAGAACGAGCAAGAGAGCGTTTATGCACTTCATCAGGACCATCTGCCAGATGCAAAGTGCGCCCATAAACCCACTGCTCGGCTAAGGGAAAATCATCGCTCACACCTGCCGCACCAAAAAGTTGGATGGCACGATTCAAAACGGTAGTATGCAATTCGGGTGCAATAATTTTAATCATAGCAATTTCGTCCTGCGCCGCCTTTTTTCCAACCGTATCCATCATCCAAGCAGCCTTGAGAGTCAGGAGACGTGTCATTTCGATTTCCACCCGCGATTGTGCAATCCAGTCTTGTACCACGCCCTGTTCTGCCAGAGCTTTGCCGAAAGCTACCCGACGAGTAGCGCGTTGGCACATCATTTCGAGCGCACGCTGCGCTGCCCCTATCGAACGCATGCAATGATGAATACGACCGGGACCAAGCCGCGCCTGTGCTATTGCAAAACCGCCCCCTTCTTCGCCTAATATATTGGTAATAGGCACACGTGCATCTTCATAAATTATTTCACAATGCCCTTCATTGCCAACGTTTCCAAAAACCGGGATAGCCCGCTTGATGGTGACACCCGGTGTATTCACCGGAATAATTACCATGCTTTGCTGGTGATGTTTTTCAGGGTTTAGCGGGTCAGTTTTTCCCATGGTGATAAGCAATTTGCAACGTTCACGGGCTGCCCCAGAAATGAACCATTTGCGCCCGTTCACCACGTATTCATCGCCATCACGCCGAATATACATCTGTATATTGGTTGCATCTGAACTGGCGATATCCGGTTCGGTCATTGAAAAAGCAGAACGGATTTTACCTTCCAGCAAAGGCTTAAGCCAAGTTTCTTTTTGCTCCTCAGTGCCAAACTGTGTCAGAATTTCCATATTTCCGGTATCGGGCGCAGAACAATTAAAAACTTCAGATGCCCATATTACTCGCCCCATAATCTCTGCCATTGGCGCATATTCGAGATTGGTTAAACCCGCGCCATAGTTAGTATCAGGCAAAAAGAGATTCCACAGCCCTTCTTCTTTTGCCTTCTCCTTTAATACATCAACAATTTCAGCATGATGGTGAGGATTTCCCGAAGCTTTAATTTGCTCATGATGGATTTTTTCGTTTGGATACACATATTTATTCATGAACGCTTTCAGGCGTTCTTGTAAATCTAATGATTTTTGGCTGAATCCAAAATCCATAGCATTCTCCTGTCAACAAAAATTCACAAGCTTATTTTATATAACCCAACTGGTTTCTGAGGTGAATTCAGCAACATACTTCTACTATTACCACAATTATGTGTAAATAATCCATGCCCCTTTAGCAAAACAAAGCCAAAATTGAGGGTGTAGAGGAATAGCGCAAGTCATTACCACGTATAGATTAAAGAAAGGGAAGCAAGAAACATTATACGCTAAAACGCAGTACCCTTAAAACCATATCGCCGATTCATGGTAAAATATCGGCTAACGCGCAAAGCGTAAGCGCGAAAAGTGTCTAACCACCCGACAAGCAGACTACTTTTTAGCGAAAGATGTAATCCATGTACTTAAAAAAGCTTCAATTACACGGCTTCAAAACCTTTGCCAATAAAACCGAGTTTTTTTACGACAGCGGTATCACCGCCATAGTAGGTCCCAACGGAAGCGGGAAAAGTAATATTGCAGATGCGGTGCGCTGGGTTCTAGGGGAACAGCGTTATAGCCTCATGCGGGGCAAAAAAACCGAAGATGTGATTTTCGCGGGCAGTAGCGGCAGACCCGGAATGGGTTTTGCCGAAGCCTCTATTACCTTCGATAATACCGAACGCAAGTTGCCGATTGATTTCAGCGAAGTCATCATCACCCGACGCGCTTACCGCACCGGCGAGAACGAATATTACATCAACAAAGCGCGGGTGCGCCTTAAAGATATACATGAAGTGGTAAATCAGATTTCCTCGAACTATACCGTCATCACGCAGGGTATGGTAGATGCTGCCCTGAGCCAGAAACCCGAAGAGCGCCGTAGCCTTTTTGAAGATGCCGCCGCAATCGGACATTATAACACTCGCCGCATTGAAGCCGAAGAACGCTTGAACAAAACTCAGGAGAACATGCGACGCATTTCTGACCTATTGGCAGAAATCGGGCCGCGTATGAAAGGCATGGAAAAGCATGCCCGTCTTGCCGAAGAATATTACGCTCTTCAGGAAGAACTTCAAACCTTATTCCGACGCTGGTATGGGTATCGTTGGCGTGGTACAAATCGAACGTTGGTAGCCGCAAAACGAACCGAGCAGCAAGCCCAAAGCGAGCTTGAAAAGTGTAACCTCGATATGGAGTCGCTTAAGCTACAAAGCAACGCCGCCCGCACTCGGCAAAATGAATTGCGGGTTAAGCTTGCGGGCTTACATCAAGATAGCAGTACACTCCACACACGCGCCCAGCAACTTCAGCAACAGGTGGCGGTAGAGCGCGAAAAGCTAAACGGCTTGAGTCGCCAGCGCGATTCACACCAACAGGAACTGGTTAGCTTGCGAATGCTGGCTGAAGAAAACACTCGCCGCTATGCTAATCTGGAACTTGAGTTCAAAGCGGTTAAAAGCGAAATAAGCGAAGCAGATACCAAAGTAGCAACACAAGAAACAGCGTTGAAAGAAAAAACGCTTGGAACCAGCCGTATTGAAACCGCATGGGCGCAAAAAAGAGACGAAGTTTTAAAGATTCTCAACCGTCTGGACAGCCTCCAACAACAGACGGCACAACAGGTCAAACGGCGTGAAGAACTGGCACGGCAACAAGCTCATTATTACGAGGTGCGGGATAACACGCTGGCACGCCAGAAAGAATTACAGCAGGAAATAGATGTTGCCCGAAATTCGCTTAACGCTTTTGAAAAAGAAGTAAACGCGCTAACAGTTCGGCGAAAAAGCGAAGAGGTTGAGCTAAACTCCACCACCGAAGCGATTCGCTTAAAAGAACGACAAGCGCAAGATTTACGCAACAATCTTGACTCAACCCGCAGTCGCCTGAATCTATTGCAGGATTTACAAAACAGCTTTGCCGGATTGCATAGCGGCGTTAAAGCGGTGATGCAAGCGACAAAGCGGAATAAAAACCCATTGGGGGGAATATTGGGCTTGGCGGCAAATTTGCTAGAAGCTCCGGTTGAATTGGAACTGGCGATTGAAACCGCATTAGGGGGGCATCTACAGGACATCGTGGTAGACCGTTGGGCAGATGCAGAGGATGCAATCCGTTTCCTGAAAGAAGGCGGACAGGGGCGCGCTACTTTCTTACCGCTCGATAGTCTCAAATCCCAAAATTCGGGTCGGCTCGAAGATAGAATTTTCAGAACCGAAGGGGTGCGCGGACTTGCCACCGGACTGATTCGCTTCGCCGAAAAATATCGTTCGGTCTATGAACAGCTACTAGGGCGGTGGCTGGTGGTAGATGATTTAAAGGTTGCACGCCGCATCCTGCCCGATTTACCGATAGGCTGGAATGCAGTTACGCTTGGTGGCGAAACGGTACGCGGAGGCGGCGCAGTTACAGGTGGTACGCTTGGCAGGGAACGGGCAGAGAGCGGCATGCTTATGCGCGAGCGCGAGTTGCGCGAGTTACCCGTCAAACTTGCCGCCCTTGAAAAACAAATTGCTGAAGGCGCACAAGAGCTTTCGAAATTACAGGTGCAATTGTCCACCCGCAAACAGCAAATTGCCAATACCGAGCGCGAAACCCGTCAAATGAACGACACCCTCCAGAAAGCGCAGGGGAAGTTGAGCAACCTGTCAGGGCAAGCGGAGAGATTAGCGCACGAGTTGAAGGTGCGGGAAGAAACCAGCCAAAATCTGGCAAGAGAAAGCGCCGTACTGGACGAGCAGGAAACCACCATTAATACCGGAAAAGAAACCGCGCTCAAACAACGCGAACAAACACAGGCAGAAGTGGCGAGTCTTGAAAAATCTTTGCATTCTGCCAAAGAAGCCGAGCAGAAAGAGCGCGATAAGTTAACCGCTTTGCGTACCGCTAACGCCCTTTTCGAGCAACGTATCAAGAGCGCCGAGTCAAACCTCCAATTCGCCCGCACCGAACGAGATAGGGTTATTGGGCAGGTAAAAGCGCGTGAAGAGCAGATAAAAGAACTTGAAAACCAGAACAACGCTTTACAACACTCTCTCGAAACAGCCCAAGGGGAACTAGCGAAGTTAAGCGAACAACTGGAAGCCCTACGCGCCGAAATTGCGCCATACGAGCGGCAGCTAGAAGCGCTAGAACTAGAGCAGGTACAAAGCGATAAGCGTTGGCGCGAGATGAGTACCCATATGCTACAACTTGAAGCATCGCATAGTAGGGCTACGCTGGAAGTGCAACGACTTGAAGCCGAGCTTGAAACTTTGCAAGTACAAGCTAACGCCGATCTCGCCCCATCAATGGTGGGCGAGCAGGGCGAACAGGCACAGGTTAATCCGGCAGATTGGATAGAGTTGCTAGAATTAGGCGAGGATGAAGCGCGTCAGTTACATGAGCGCATTGAACAAAGCCGTGTGCGCTTGCGCCGAATCGGGGTAGTCAATCCGCTGGCGATGCAGGAATATAACGAAACCAGCACACGTCACAGCTTCCTAAGCCGCCAGCTTGAGGATTTAGAAGAAGCTACCCGCTCTCTGCGCGAACTGATAAAAGAACTAAATCAGCTTACCCAACTACGTTTCTCCGAAACCTTTACAAAGGTTGCCGAAGCTTTCAGCAAATATTTCGCACAGCTTTTTAACGGAGGTAGCGCCAAGCTCTTTCTAACCACACCGGATAATCTAGCGGATACAGGCATAGAAATTGTGGCACAGCCTCCCGGTAAAAAACAGCAAAATCTGGTATTACTGAGCGGGGGTGAACGCGCTTTAACGGCGGTTGCCTTGCTTTTTGCCTTACTGGAAGTAAACCCTACACCTTTCTGTATTCTCGATGAGGTGGATGCGGCTTTGGACGAGGCAAATGTGCGACGCTTCTGTGAAACCCTAAAGGTTCTGGCAGCACGCACCCAATTTATTGTAGTCACGCACAACCGAGGTACTATCGAAGCGGCACGCACAATTTACGGAATCTCAATGGGTTCGGATAGCGTCTCCAAAACAATCTCGCTCAGGATAGATGAAGTCTCAAAGTTCCGCCAGAAATACGATAAATCTCTACGCAGCGCCGAAACAACGACTGACCCCTCCCTTATTAGTAAAAATTAGGGTAAAATACAAAGCCCGGCGGAGCGGTTTAAAATCGCTCCTGCTAGCAGCTTTGTATGTTTTTTTGCAAAGCCGGAAGTAATTTGATAAAAACAGTTATTAATGCAGGGTTTTCTATTTTGAATTGAACAGGGAGTAAAAAATAAAATGAGAAAAGTAGTTGTATCCGAGTTCCTAACACTGGATGGAGTCATGGAAGCGCCCGACAAGTGGTCTTTCCAATTCTGGACTGTAGAAGCAGGAGAGTTTAAGTTCGCTGAGCTATTTGCCAGTGACGCGCTTCTATTGGGGCGGGTGACTTATGAAGGGTTTGCCAAAGCGTGGCCCTCTATGACCGATGAACAAGGCTATGCGGATAGAATGAACAGCCTTCCCAAGTATGTCGTTTCCACCACTATGACAAAAGGGGAATGGAACAATTCAACGGTGCTTAAAGAAAATATCGTGGAAGAAGTTTCCAAACTGAAGCAACAATCCGGTCAGAATATATTGGTTTTCGGCAGCGCCACTCTTGTTCAAACCCTGATGGAACATGACCTCATTGATGAATACTGGTTGATGATTTATCCTGTGGTAGTGGGTAACGGAAAGAAGCTCTTTAGAGACGGAATCAATACGAGCTTGAGCCTTGTAGAAACAAAAACATTAAGTTCAGGCGTTATCATACTTTCCTACCAGCCCGTCAGAAAAGAAGAAAAATAATAAAAATGGCGGGCAATAAACGAGAAGTTTATCTTGATTATGCCGCTACCACCCCGGTTGACCCGGCGGTAGTAGAAGCCATGCTGCCGATTTTTAGCACAGATTGGGGCAATGCCAGCGCGCTCTACCACAAAGGACGTGTTGCAAACCAGCGTATCACCGAAGCGCGGGAGCAAATTGCCCTTATTCTCGGCTGTACACCGGGCGAACTTATCTTTACCGGCGGCGGCACTGAAAGCGATAATCTGGCGTTAAAGGGCGCAGCCGAATATGGTCTGAAAAAAGGTTTGGGCAACCATCTTATTGTCAGCGCGTTTGAACATCATGCTGTACTGCACACTGCCGCATATCTCAAGGAAAAAGGCTTTGAAATAACCTTTCTTCCCGTAAATCAGGACGGACTGATTGACCCTGCCGAAGTGCAAAGAGCCATCATACCCCGCAAAACAAGCCTGCTCAGTGTTATGTATGCCAACAACGAAATCGGCACAATTCAGCCGCTTGGTGAAATTTCCCGAATCGCGCATCAATATAATGTGCCTTTTCATACTGATGCAGTACAAGCAGCTGGACAGCTACCGTTAAAGGTGCGCGAACTTGGCGTGGATATGCTCTCGCTTTCCGCCCACAAGTTTTACGGACCAAAAGGGGTTGGGTTGCTTTATCTCAGACAGGGCTTACAACTGGCATGGCAACAACTAGGCGGTAGTCAGGAACGCAAACGCCGCGCCGGAACAGAAAATGTGCCGGGTATAGTGGGAATGGCAAAAGCCTTGACGCTTGCCGAAGAAAAACGACCGCAAGAAACCTTGCGTCTTGTCGGTTTGCGCGACAGGCTATTGCAAGGAATAATGTCACAAATACCGGGAACCACCGTAAATGGTACGCTTGACCCCACGCGGCGATTAGTCAATAATCTTAATGTTTCTTTTGAGGGAATCGATAGCGAGGGGTTGTTACAAGCGCTTGATTTACAGGGCATTGCCGCCAGCAACGGTTCTGCCTGTAATGTGGGCAGCATCGAACCAAGCCATGTTATTCGAGCGATCGGTGGAGTTGAAAATTCAGCCGCCGGAACATTACGTCTGACTCTTGGCAAAGATACCTCAGATGAGGATATTGAGTACGTTCTGGAAAAATTGCCGTTAGTGGTTAGCCGTATGCGGGCATTAAAGCAAAGCTCTTTTGCCTGAATGTGGTAAAATATTAATAAGACGCTTGTTAGACAACTTACAGGACTGGCTACGCAGTGTCGCGTTTTAACAGATTAACTAAAGATGAACCTGTAATTTGCGGGAAAGAGAACCTAACTATGGATAATGCACAACTGACAGCCCTGAAAGCCACATTGCTGGCTGAAAAAGCACGTTTGGAAGAAGAACTCGACCGTTTAATGATTGATACCCGTGAAAACGCCGCAGATCAGTCCGCCGAAGGTTCGCCTAGCGAAATGGCGGATATTGCCTCGGATGTAACCGAGCAAGAGCGTATTATGTCAGAACGTGAGGAAGTGCGCTCACTTCTAAATGAAATTGATAAGGCGCTTCTGCGTTTCGAGAACGGCACTTATGGTCTTTCGGTCGTATCCGGCAAGCCCATACCCTTTGAGCGGCTAGAGGCGTTACCGTGGGCAAGTAAACTTGTAGGTGAAGAGAAGTAAAAGTTATTGATTACAGACGAAACCGATAGCCTTACTGAAAATAAAACCCAGAAAAAACGAGGGCTGGGATATTACTGGCCCTTTGGTTTTGCTGTGGGTATATTCGCTCTCGATCAATTCACTAAATGGTTGACCGAAAATAACCTAGGTCCCTATGGTAGCGGCAATCAGGCGGAAATATTAGGGGGGCTGGTAATTTTCCGTTACGTAAAAAACACCGGGGCTTCTTTCAGCATACTACAAAACTCGCCGTGGTTTTTTGCGCTGGTCGCCAGCCTTGCCAGTATCGGAATTATTATCTGGTACGTAACGAGAGGCACTACTGACTGCTGGTATCAATTCTGTGTAGCTTTGCTGCTTGCCGGGGCAGTGGGCAACCTCTCTGATCGCCTTTTTAAAAATGGGGCAGTCACCGACATGATAAACCTACCTTGGGCTGAAATTTTCAAAAATTTTAATGTGGCAGATGTCAGCCTGAATGTTGGAGTAGCTACCCTTTTGCTGGTAACCATCTTCAGGTCATTACGCGAAAACCGCGACAATTCTACAAAGAGCGATAACATATAATGTCTTTCGAACCCCTGTCCCTTGACGATTTGGAATTATTTCAGGATGATCTGGATATCGACCTAATTGGCGAGAATCTGGATGCAATCACTATTGATCCAACTTTACCCGCTGAAATGAGTTACACCGTTACAGCCACCGACAAAGGTGAGCGACTGGATAAGCTCGTTTCAAATATGCGCCCCGACCTGTCGCGTGGGCATGTGCAACGCTTGATAGAAGAAGGAAACCTGACGATCAACGGCACTATTGTCAAATCGGGTTACAAACTGCGCGAAGCCGACCTGATTCATTTGATAGTGCCGCCACCCGCCCCGTTGGCGCATCTCGCGCCCGAAGCTATCCCACTTGATGTGGTTTATTCGGACGACGATATTATGGTTATCAATAAACCGGCAGGACTGGTAGTACACCCCGCACCGGGCCACTACAGCGGCACGCTGGTTAACGCCTTGCTTTATCATGTCCCTAACCTGAATATCAACGGCAATATTCGTCCTGGCATAGTTCACAGGCTGGATAAGGACACCAGTGGTTTGCTGGTAGTAGCAAAAACCGATAAAGCCCTGAACAGCCTCATCGGTCAAATGAAAGAACAAAGCACCCTCAAAGAATATACGGTGCTAGTCGAAGGAAATGTGCAACCCCCTGCCGGGATTATCGACGCTCCAATTGGACGCGACCCCAAAGCTCGCAAACAAATGGCGGTAGTGCGTAACGGTAAACCCGCCCGCACCGAATACAAAGTGCTCGCTTATTTCGCCCGCCATACCCTGCTAATGGCGCGTTTACACACCGGACGCACCCACCAGATTCGCGTCCATTTCGCTTATATGGGGCATCCCGTTACAGGCGATCCGGTTTACGGGAGGCGCAAACCTACCCTGAATCTCAAACGCCAGTTTTTGCATGCTGCTTTGCTTGGTTTGGCTTTACCCTCTACTGGCGAATATCGCGAGTTTCAAGCTCCCCTACCGCCTGAGCTTGAAAAAGCCCTCCTCGAAGCTCAAAATTTCGACTGAACTTTTAGCTCGTAGTAACTCTGTTCACGGGGTGAAAAGAAGTAGGTAGCACAAGCAATTTGCCTATGATTTTAAGATGTCTTTTACCAACAATCAGGCAGAACTGGACTTACGAATGGTTAAGGTGTACTAAAGGTTTCCACCTATTTTCGAAGAAAGCAGGGAGCAACTTTTCAGTTGCAGCCGCAGACATTTTTCCACACTGCGGAAGCAGGGTAAGAGTGCCTTTTATGTTTTGCAACAAGCCTTCTTGGGTTGCCCTCTTATCCCTGTTTCCATTACCTGAGTAATTACAACAAAAGCTTATTTAGTAAAACCAGTTATCTTACCAATCCAAGCGATGAAAGCTTCAGGATCTTCATCTGCTCCGTGTCCTGCGTCCCAATAAAGTAAGGTATTCACATCCTTGCCCTTATTTTCCAAGCTAGTAGCAAGATTGATGATGACGCTAAGCGCAGTATTGTTATCAGAGGAACCGTAGCGAATCCACCAGTATTTGGCGACTCCGCTGGAATTTTGAGAGATGAAATACATAGGATTCATCAGATTTACCACCGTTTTCAGGTCGCTGGCAACCTCGGCAGTTGTGTTACCGCTGGATTGTTGCAAGCTGAAATTAGTAAAATGACGTGCGTTGGTAGTTTTATTCCCGAACAAAATGTTCTCAGCCTGTGTCAGGTCAAGAGCGTCAAAAGCCGTGAGGCTCTTCATTCTGCCAACATGTTTGACATAGTCGTCAAAGGTAAATGTAGCCGAATTGTTAGACCATGTAATCCAGCTATTAGTTGCTAGGTATGTGGCACGTTTTTCATCAGTTAACGCGCTCAGGTACTTGTTTGCCGAAGGAATCAAATAGGTCTGCACAAGATAGTTACCGTAGTTATCTGCAGTGATAGTGCCAAAATTATTTGCACCTTTTAGGTTAAGAGATGTCTGGTAAGTAGCAAAGGCATTTTTTAACTGTTGAGAAAGGGTCTGGTCGACCAATTTACCGTTAAGCGGTATTGTTCCGAACATCCACTCATAAGCCATATCGGCATTTTCCAGATCCATAATAGGGCAGAAGTCCGCGCTAGCAAAAATAGTATCATCCTCGTCAGCCGCGCCAATCTCCTTGAAATAGCTGTCATATAAATGACTGTTACCGGAAGCGCCAAGAAGCGCGGAAAGAGCGCCACCCGCACTAACGCCGGTCGAGACAATCCAGTCTGTATTGCCGGGGATGATACCTTTGTTATGGCGAATGTAGCGAATGGCGGACTTCAAATCTACAATGGCAGCAGGCGCTTTGCCATAGTAAGTGCCATCTGCTGCTTGATTATCCCGACCACGTGCGCCGGGAGCTACCACCACATAACCCGCTGCAAGCGCAAGGTCTGTATTCCGACTCACACCGCTACTGTTTCCACCCGGAGCGCCGCCTTTACTTCCCATAGGTGGTGCGCCATTCATACCGGTGCCGCCCATACCACCCGGGTTCGTGCCACTGCTCGTGTTACTCGATGACATATAGCCGCCAACTGAATTTCCGAACAAGATAGGAGCGTTCGTGGCATCTACAGCCTTTCCATCAACCTTAACCGGAACCTTGACATCCATGCTCTGATAGTTAGCATCTACAGGTTTTGCGACATAAGTGATGTGCTGATATAGACGGTAAGTAACCTCCTTCGTACCTGTAGAGGTAGTCACAGTCACTGTTTGCTCAGTAAAGTTATTCACAGGAAATAATAAAGGATCAGCGCCGTTGGTTGATGCCGCAGTAGTTGCCGCCGCAGTGGTAGAAGCTTTGGTTGAAGTTGCGGTAGTCTGAGCGGTGGTTGCCGCCGCAGTAGTACTGGCGGCTACCGTAGATGTGGGGGGTACGGCAGTACTAGTGGAGTCGCCACAAGCCGTCAGGACTAGGGTAAAAAGCCCCGTCAGTGACAGAAACAACCGCCATTTTCGGAGTGTACCCGAATTGAAATTCTTTCTCATAAACTGGCTTCCTTTTTTTTACAATTTTGAATAAAATGATGAGTGTTCGTGAAAATTTTCGTGAGCAATCCAACAGGCATTAGTATATCCAAGTATGCTTAGCTAATCCTGAGAGAATACTGAGAAAATTCTTAATTAGCGGGCTATTTTCCCAATCGCAAAAGTGCAGGCGAGTAGATTGGGAAGCGGAGGTTGTCCTCTAATAGTATCAAGGAGTGCTATCAGCAAATTTTCACCGTTCGAATAGCGCGCTCTGCAAAGTTGGTATCAAGTGGCGCCTCAAAACGATAGGCGAACAGCAACACTTGCTGGTGCTGCCTTTCAAGCCAATCCAACAGTTTTTTAGGCTTGCTCTACTTGGGCTTAGCCCGTTTCCAACCCTCTTGGGTAGAAGGATTAGCTGCCAAACCCTATACCTAATCAAGAGCCAGTAAAGTTGCTCGTAGCGCGCCCTGCTCTTTGTCGGTTAGCTTTGACAACTTCAACCAGTCTTGTCAACTGAGCCTATCAGGGCTGTTACAGTTCAGATTGATTTAATGGTATAATCCTTTATCTCAAATTTCAGTTCAAGAGCATTTTCAATTTTCATATGAGCAATTGGTAATAAAGCTATGAGCAATTCTAGCCAACCGGTGACACCCAAACCTAGCGCAACCGTAATGGTGGTACGCCCTACTGCCAACCCGGATGACGTGATGGAAGTTTTTATGTTGCGGAGGCACTCCCGCAGCAAATTTATGCCCGATCGCTATGTTTTTCCGGGCGGTGGTCTGGAAACGCATGATTATGAACCTGAAACGCTGGCATTGCTCAAGTTAGATTCTCCGGAAGGCACGCTTTTTCGGGATTTACCGGGCGAAGGTGCCTACGATCAAGGCACACCACTGACCGCTACACAGGAAAAAGGTCTTTTTGTAACGACCTTCCGTGAGCTTTTTGAAGAAGCGGGCGTATTGCTAGCAATACACAAAGAAACGGGCGAATCGTTCGAGCTTTTGGAAGGCTCGGCAGAACATCACAAATATGCCCGTTACCGCGATCAATTGCATGTCCATGAAATCAGCTTCCGGGATATTCTGACACAGGAAAACTTATTGCTGGATGCCAGCCGTTTGGTATATTATTCACACTGGATAACCCCTTTTGTTGAGCCTATCCGCTACGATACGCGCTTTTTCGTGACATTGGCACAACCCGACCAAATTGCCGAGTCAGATTATCTGGAAACAACGCATGGTCTCTGGATTAGCCCAAGAACCGCTCTCGCGCGCTACGAAGCGGGTGATTTTAACCTGATTTTCCCAACGATATTACATCTGCGCCGACTTGCCATCCATGATAATATTGCTGATATGTTGGAGGTTGCCCGTAACAAAACCGTCATTCCCGTCTCACCGGATGCAATCCCCTCCGAGGTTGGGCTGGATTTCAAGTTACCCGGTGCAATTGCAGACCGTTGGTAAATAATGTGCTTAACATCCCTTTAACCATTGATTAAATATTTATTAATAGGAACTTGATACCCTTATAAGTATCTTCCAAAACCATAGCTCTGGAAATTGGATGATAGAACCCCAAATGACAGTATTCAAGCTGTCTTTATTGTGTGAAAGGAGAGAGAGTATTGAAATCCTTTAAACGTTTAGGAGCTTTTGTTGCTCTACTGATGCTGGCTGCTATAATGGTTGCCTGCGGTGATAACACTGCCACTCCTGTACCCGCTACCACAACGGCCGCTACTACCACTACCGCAGCAGCGACTACAGCGGCGGCCACTACCACTACGGCGGCTGCCGCGACTACCGCAGCTACTACCACCGCTGCGGCGGCTACTACTGCTGCGGCAAGCGCACAAGCAATTGAACTGACCTTCTACTTCCCAACAGCAGTAGATGGTCCTATCCCCCAAACCTTCAAGAAATATGCGGATGATTTTACTAAGGCTAATCCCAACATTAAAATCAATACCGTCTATGCGGGTGGTTATGCCGATGTTTTGAAGAAAATCCAGACCGAAGTTGGCGGCGGTGGCTCTACTGCTGATGTAGCAATTATGCTCAGCACTGACCTTTATACCCTCGCCGATAATGGGCTGGTTGTTTCTTTTGACGATTTAATCAAGGGTGACACCACCGGAGATGCTTGGGTCAAGGATTTCTATCCCGGTTTTATGGCTAATAGCCAAGCCAACGGCAAAACTTGGGGTATTCCTTTCCAACGCAGTACCCCGGTACTTTATTACAACAAAGACCTTTTCAAAGAAGTTGGATTAGACCCAAACAAGCCACCTACAACCTTCAAGGAAATGGCTGACATGGCTCAGAAATTGACCAAAGCTGACGGTAGCCGCTGGGGTATCAAGATTCCTTCCGATGGTTTCCCCTATTGGCTGTATCAGGGCTTTGCCATTTCTAACGGGCAAAACGTAGTGGGCGAGGCTGCTAACAAAGTATTCTTTAACACCCCTGCCGCTACCGAGGGTTTGAAGAATTTTGTAAGCCTTGTAAACGATTACAAAGCTATGCCAAAGGGTGTAATAGTCTGGAGCGACACGCCTAAAGACTTTATCTCCGGCAACGCCGCGATGATCTACCACACCACCGGTAGCCTTACCACCATCTTAGGTGGAGCGAAGTTCGATGTGGGCGTATCTTTCTTACCTGCTGGTTCTAAAGGTTACGGCGCTCCTACCGGCGGCGGCAACCTTTACATTATGAAGAAAAGCTCACCCGAAAAGCAAAAAGCGGCTTATCAGTTCATTAAGTTCCTGACCGAACCTGCTCGTTTGGCGGACTGGACTACTGTTACTGGCTATGTTGCACCGCGCAAAGCTGCATGGGATACTGACGTATTGAAAAAGCTGGTTGCAGATAAACCTCAATATGCGGTAGCCCGTGATCAATTGCAATACGCCGCTAAAGAACTGGCTACTCATGAAGGCGCTACCGTACAGCAAATTCTGGGTAAAGCAGTACAATCGGCAGTAACCGGCGATAAAGACCCTGCTAAAGCGCTGGATGATGCTCAAAAAGAAGCCGATAAGCTTCTGGCTGACTACAAAGATTAACCTTTAGCTGAGAAGGGTTTTCGTTTTAGAGGTGATTTCAGGCAAGGGGCATAAACCCCTTGCCTCTAAGGTAAATGCATTTTTACCATTTTAAATGTACTCTTCTCGAAATAAAACTAATGGAACAAGAATCAAAGCAAGCATTAATAGAAGCCAAAAATACGGACTCAATAGCAGTTGCCTTTAAAGCAAATGCCAAACGAAAATCGCTAGGACGCGCTATTTTCCCCTATCTGCTCATTTTGCCGACCTTAGCTTTAATAACCCTGTTCACCTTCATTCCAACTATCAACTCTGCCATCCAAAGTACCGTTAAGCCTCCCCGCACTGTACAACAGGAAGCGGAATTTGTAGGCTTAAAGAATTATCTCGACCTATTCGACAATAATACCGTCATCGGGCAGGAAGATAACTTCCAACGGGTATTTGTCAACACTTTGGTATTTGTAGCCGTAACTGTTCCAGTTTGTGTCATTCTGGCTTTTTTGCTGGCGCTGTTGCTGAACCAAAAATTGAAGCTGACCTCCATTTACCGCACCGGCATTTTTTATCCCGTATTATTGCCGCTATTGAGCGCAGCCAGTATCTGGGCTTTTTTCTTTGCGGACAGTTTCGGTATGCTAAACACCACCCTCAAAGCGATCGGTTTGCCTGCACAGGGTTGGAACCGCGATGCTAATTGGGCGCTTATTTCGATTATGCTGGTGGTAATCTGGAAACAAACCGGCTTTTACATGATTTTCTACCTCGCAGGTTTACAGAATCTGCCGCAGGATATTTATGAGGCAGCCCAACTTGATGGCGCAAGTGCACTCAAGCGTATGTTTAACCTTACTATTCCGCTTTTGAACGGTACAACGCTCTTTGTACTGGTCATTGCAGGGGTAGGCGCATTCCAAACTGCCGACCCGCTTTACGCGCTGGGCGAAGGTAATCCGGCTAACCGCAGCAACCTGATTCTTTATTTCATCTATCAGCATTTAAATGAACCGCGTGACCGGGGTTATGTGTATGCCATGACAATTCTGCTTCTGACATTACTATTGGTCTTCACCGTCTTCAATTTCATATTTATAGAGCGGAGAGCGAACTATGAAGACTGATGCAACACCTGTAACCTTTACCCTGAACCGCCAGAAAACACGTTGGAACTTGCTGATTACAAACGTTATTTTGATAGTGGTTAGCATTATCTGGCTAATGCCTTTGATAATGACTGTACTTTTGAGTGTGCGCCCCAAAAAGGATACGCTTGGCACTGGCAATATTTTCTTTGGTTCGGGTTTTAGCCTTGAGTGGTTTCAAAGTGCATTTGATTCCCAACCATGGGGTACATATTACCTTACCACTATTATATTCGTATTCGGGTTGCTCGCCCTACAACTGATTACTATTACACTATCGGGTTACGCCTTCGCCCGCCTCGATTTTTTCGGGCGAGATTTCATCTTTATCCTCATATTGGTACAAATAATGATACCATCTGCCGTATTGTTGGTACCAAATTTTGCTACTGTTCGCTTTCTGAACCTCTACGACACCAAACTGGCGTTGATGCTGCCCTATATCGGGTCAGCTTTCGGCACTTTTCTAATGCGCCAAACTTTCCGGCAAATTCCACGCGAATTGGAAGATGCAGCGCGGATTGACGGTTGCAACTGGTTGGGTTTATTGCGCCACGTTTACATCCCTTCCTCTATATCAGGCTATATCGCTTTTAGCCTTGCTTCAGTCAGCGCACACTGGAACGAGTTCTTGTGGCCCCTCATCATTACTCGTAGCGACGATAACCGGGTTTTAACGGTTGGTCTGGGACAAATCTTGAGAAGTGAGTCTGGGGCACAATACGGTTTGATAGGGGCAGGCACTCTAATTGTAGTCACCCCTTTATTGCTACTTTTTATTATATTCCAGCGACAGTTTATCAATAGCTTCCTGCGTAGCGGGATGAAATAGTTTATAATCCTGAACATGGGTAAAGACAATACCAGCATGTATATAGGCACATGTCTGCTTTCAGTTGAGATTCCTGACTGTGAATCACTCAAAGATAAGCGCCATGTGATTAAATCCATTATAGAACGCGCCAAGCGTGAGTTGCACCTGAGCGTGGCAGAGGTAGGCGGTTTGGATGAATGGGATTACGCCGAAATCGGTCTAGCGTATGTTAGCAATAGCGCAAAACATGCCGATGAGGTTATCGCCAAAGCAGTCAACTGGATTGAGGCAAATCTAAAAGATGGTATTCTGGGCAACTACAAGACCGAAATTGTCAGGGTGTTTTAGCAGTTATGTCAACTCAGAAATCGATCATCTTATGCTTGCTGTTTATGATAATGGGAATACTTCTTACGGCTTGCAGTAGTGCCCCAGATGATGCAACCATTACACCAACTGTAACACCGCGCCCGGCTTTTGTACTGAACACGCCTACGCCCACCGCTCCGGTCACACCGGAGATTACTCCTACAGCCATTCCTACGCCCACCACAAACCCCCGTATCCGTCCTACAGCCACTCCAACCCTTAACCCGCGTGTAACCCCTAGCCCCTCGCCAAATCCTTCTGCTACCCCAATTGTGCTGACACCCGCCCCCAGTATAACTCCCCGACCATCACGGGCTATTGGCGGTGATCTCGTTTCGGCGCGTGACCGCGACCCTACTACTTTGCACCCTTACGGTTTAAACGATGCGGTTAGCAAGGAATACCGCTCGTTGCTATACGATGCGAAGCTGCTAAAGCGCAATTCCCAAACCCTTGAATGGGAATCTTATGCCGCCAGCGCCTTCAAATATGATGATAAGGCGCTAACCGTATCTTTTATGTTGCGCCGCAACATGCGCTGGAGTGACGGTGCACCCATCACCACCGATGATTTTATCTGGACATACCAGTATATTACCGACCCTGACAGAGGCTGGATCGATTTGCCGCTTTATGCCGGGAAAATCGAGAGCTATTTCGCGCCGGACAAATATACCTTGCAAGTAAAATTGCGCGACCGCTACTCAAACCCGCTGGAAATTGCCAATCTGGTAGAACCGCTCCCTAAACATCGCTGGGATGGGCAAAGCTGGTCAGAACCGGAGATAAACCGCGAGATTAATCGACCAACGGCAGTGAGCGGAGCATGGAAATTGAAAGAATGGCGCAAAGACGACCGTATCATATTTGTAAGAAATGAGCTTAGCGCCTGTTCGCCTGTGCCAAACATCAACAGTCTGACCTTCCTACGCGCCGACTCCAAAAATGCACTCGAACTGTTGCAAAAGGGCGACATTGATTTTTACACACCGCCCACACCCGCCGATTTTGAAACGGTCAAACAAATGGCTAAGATCGTACCCTATCACTGGAATCCTGCCTCCCCAACATGGCAATATCTGGGGTTTAATTTCAGGAATTCCCTATGGCAAAATTCGAACGTCCGCAAAGCTTTGAGTAGTGCCGTGAACCGCGCTGACATGGTGAAAGACATTGCCGATAATCTCGCTGTGCCTCTTTACAGCGATATAGCACCCGGCAACCCTGCCTATACCGATAATGTAGAAAAACCTGTTTATAGCCTCGAATCCGCCCAAGCGTTGCTACTCTCAGCCGGTTATCGCCTTAACGGATATAGATTAGGTGATCCTAACGGGAAAGACTTGCCAGAAATTAACCTGATTTACAACAACGAAAGCGAGTTTCGGACGAGGCTTGCCTCCTACCTCGCAAGTCAATTTGAGAAGTTGGGTTTCAAGGTAAAGTTAACACCACTCGAATACCAAACCTTTCTAAACACTCTGCAAGACCCAAAAGCAGATTTTGACCTATATCTTTCAGCTTGGAAATCCAACACGTTTAACCCAGAGCAATTCGGGACAATTTGGAACAACCCACCGGGAGGTTACCGCAACCAGCAATTGATCAGCCTTTACAGCAATGCGAATAGCGTGGTGGATAAAACCTTGCGAATGGAACTTCTCAACCAAATTCAGCAATTGGAAGCAAAAGAGTTGCCTTACCTGTATCTATACGCTAATCAAGATTATGCGGGCGTTGCTGCCTTTGTAGGGGGTGTAACCGAAAGCCCGTTGGGTATTGCTGCCAACCACTACGCCGATTGGTATATCAGGTAACTTTGATTCTAGGGTTTGGGTTCGTAAGTGTACCAAATGTCGCGGAATTTTAAATAATAATTCTGGCGAATCACATCCGCCAATTCCTTTGACCAAACATCGGTGCGAAAACTGGGCGAAAAGAAATCGTCTTTTGCGAGAATTAAGCCAAACTCTTTATTTTTTACCCGCTGTAGTAGATGCGATTCATCATATAGATTCTGCTTTGTTAGCGCGGAGAGGGTAAACAAATCGTTATAGGTAGTAGGCTTTCCGGTTACCACAAAAAAGCCTGCTTCACTGGTTAAAATATTAGGGTTAGGGTTAGCAGTAGCATTATTAATGACACGACCAAGCGCAGCAATTTCGTCAGGGCGGTAGCGCAGCTCAATTTCATAACGCTGAGAGGGGATAGAGAACACCCCCACCTGCCATATAAGCAACCCGATTGCAGGTAAAGCCAGCCAGCGCATCATTGTTTTTAAGCGCGGTGCAAAACCAAGCGGCGCGACGAACAAGCGTGCCAGCAAGAGACCGGCGCCAGCGGCAAGAGCTGCCTCAGCCGGTAAAAAGTGGTTATGGTCTGCCCCCGAAACGCCCATTCCCAACAATAAAGGTGCTGAAAAAAGTAGATACCAGCCAACCAAAGGGATATTTCTGGCAGAATAAATCATTTTTTCAAAGCGGCGACCAGTATGATTGCGCCAATCTATTATCAAACCAACAAGCACCAACGCCAGCAAACATAGCGCGGTAATCAGCAAAGCGGTGGTTTCACTGGTAAATAAATCAAAGTAGGTTTTAAAATTATCGAACTTCCAAGGCAGATTGTGGTATTCGAACAAGCGGCGATATAATTGCAGTCCGGTAGCAAAATTTAAGACAACAAAAGGAATACCCAAGGCTGCCGCAAAACCGACTATCCAAAAGAAAATCAAGCGGCGTTTGTGCCAATTGCATAATATTATGTAAACTAAACTGGCAGCGGGAGCAGCCAAAGCAGTCTGTTTAGTATAAAACGCCAGGGTAAGCGGGAGTATTGCTACAAACGCACCCCAACCGCTTGGCTTCCATGCCACCAATGCCAACGCCACTATTCCAAACGCGGTCATCAGCATATCGGCGCGTACCCTGACCGCCCAAATAGCCACAGCAGGCAAACTTAGAAAAACCAAACCGCCCACCGTACCACCTATTGCACCGACCATATAACCACGCTCGCCCGAAGTGCGATTTTCGGCAACCACCAGTAGTACAATCCCTATGGCAACCAGCAAGGCAGAAAGCAAAGATACAAAGCGCCCGGTAGCAAAGCCCGTCGAATAGTTAGTGCCGGATGCCCATAACCAGTTAACTAAGTAGTAATAAAGCGGCGGATAGGGCGCGCTGATAAACTGGTCACCGCTTAGAGGAACATAAATTGAACCACCACCCCGAATAAGCGTGACCTCGTTAAGTATCAAGCCTTCTGAGCCGGTTTGAAAATATTGGAAATTCAACCAGCGCTGTACCTGTTGGCTAAAAAATTCCAAGCGGGGAAGCAACGCTATTACAAAGGCTATGAAGCCAAGCAGGATTAAAACGAGATATAGAAGCGCAAAACGGCTGCCCAGATAAAAGGGCAGCCGCCGGGAAGAAGAATTTAAATTATTATTCTGTGCGTTTTTCAGCAAGTGATTAGTAATTTATTCCAGATATCCGATTAGAAATATTTACTTTTGGTTAACTACTTTTGCCTCGGTAAGTTTCTCAGCCAATGCACGCGGAGTAGTTAGACGATTCCATTCAGCCCAATCTCTTCTGGGGGAGTAATCAAATTGCCCGATGCTAACCTGCCCATCAAATGTTATTAGTTTGGCACGAAACTGGTACGAACCGTATTTCCAGACTACCTTTCGAGTAGCGACATTCTTTTCCTCATCTACCGAAATTTCGTCTATGACAACTTCGTCACAAAAGCGGCGAAGGGCATTATTCAACAACTTTGCTTGAGTATCATCAACCGGTTCAGGTTCTATATAATCCAACGAAAAAGCTACTATATCAGACATTTCATAATTCTCCATGAAAGTTATTCCCTTTATCATTATACCTTCTACCTATCGCCTTTACAAGTTCAGCATCCGAATTTGAGTGCTGCTCGCAACAACCATATAGATACCCACAGCCACCTTAAAATCATTAACAGAATCTTTAGATAGCCACGTTTCTTATAATATTAAATTATTTTAGCATGCCTACCTAACAAAATAGATTACAAAATCAACATTCCGAAGGTTTCTGCTTAATCTAAACCATACCGCAACAATATATAATCTTGACTTTCTGTTATTTTAGGACTACTGTTTATCTTGTGGATATGTTTGCCTTTCTCCACAATTTTGTAGTTGAGAGACGAAGGGTTTAGAGCTTTTTAAGTTAAAAGAAGGAAACCGCTATGAGTACGAGCCAAAATTACGTGGATGTAACTTTTCTGCGCTATCGTACCGGTCACAAGGAAACCAACGCTTTTCTGGCAGTACCAAACTTCCCCGGTCCCTTGCCCGGTATAATAATTGCGCATGATATTTTTGGTCTTGATGACCACATTCAGGATGTAGCAATTCGTTTTGCTAAACTTGGATATTCGGTGTTGGTTCCCGATTTCTATTCAAACAAAAGCGGTATGGGGGAAAGAGGTCACAATGGTCCCGGTCCTACTACCACCTATGAGCAACGCCGAGATATTCGTAGGAAAACTTCCGATTTAATTGCAGTCAGTGACATTACACGCGGTTTTGAATACGTCACCAGAGAAGGCTATGCCGATCCTGGTCGTATTGCAATTGTTGGATTTGGCTTTGGTGGCACTATAGCCACGCTGGCAGCAGGACAAACCTCGAACTTCGCAGCAGCGGTTAACTTCTACGGAGATTTAATTTATTCAAAATATCTGATTAACCGAGTTAAGCCAGAATCTCCTATCAATTATGTTCCTTTCATCCAAGCTCCTTACCTAGCATTCTACGGAGCGCCGGAAGAAGACATTTCGCTGCAGGACGTGCGGGCACTAGAAAATGAGCTTCGTTCGCGCAACAAAATTTACCAGTTGAAGACCTATCCCAATGTACCCAACGGCTTTTTCAATGACAGTCGCCCCACTGTTTATAATGCAGCGGCGGCTAAAGAAGCTTTCGAAATTACAACCACTTTCTTGAGCCGTAATTTGAAAAGTGCCGCGACGGCAGCGCCAAAGTTCAGGGCAACATCTGGATCACGTATTTAAGGACAACGTAGAGATTCATAAACCGCTTGGTTTAAAGTAAGAGCACACCAACCTAAAGGTGTGCTCTTTAATTTTTGTATACTCATAGAAAAATAAAAGGGAAGAAGAGGCATAACCTCTCTTCCCTGAAAATTTTCTAATAGTAGAACGAAGCGGAGAAATTTTACCGCTTGGTGTACTGCGGCGCTTTGCGGGCGCGTTTGAGACCGGGTTTCTTGCGCTCCTTCATACGTGGATCGCGAGTCAGGTAACCACTCTTTTTGAGGGTTGGGCGCAGGGTATCGTCAGCCTGTAGCAAAGCGCGGGCAATACCGTGCCTCACCGCTCCAGCTTGACCGCTTACTCCGCCACCGACAACCTTGACCGAAACATTATAGCGACCCAAGTTGTTGGTAGCCCGCAAGGGCTGGGTAATTATAATTTCAAAGAGTTGCCGAGCACCGAAATGCTCCACAATAGTTTTATTATTTACCGTAATCTGACCGGTGCCGGGATAAAGACGCACACGCGCCACGGCAGTTTTGCGTCGCCCGGTTCCGTAGAAATAGTTCTTATTCAGCGTAGCCATCTTTCTCCTTAACCAAAGCTACGAGCAAACGCTCGATTAGCTTTCCTTCAGATATTTAAACTCATATTCTTTAGGCTGCTGTGCAGAGTGCGGATGTTCTGCCCCGGCATAAATCTTCAACTTCTTGATCATAGCCCGCCCAAGCTTACTGTGGGGTATCATCCCCTTGATCGCATCAAACAGCGGCCAAGTTGGGTGCCTGTTTATGCGGTCACTGAGGTTTTCTTGCCGGAAACCATCAGGCCACATGGTGTGATGATAATAAATTTTATCATTCAGTTTATTACCTGAAACCACAATTTCTGCGGCATTTATTACCACTACAAAGTCACCAGTATCCATATGGGGAGAGTACATAGCTTTATGCTTGCCACGTAACAAGGTAGCAACCTCGGTGGCGACTCTACCCAGAGTTTGCCCTTTAGCATCGATTATATGCCATTCGCGCTTGATGTCAGCTGCTTTGGGCGAGTATGTCTTAGCCATTCCTGAATAACTCCTGATTTTAAAACCTCGGTTAATATTTTACCGATACAAGATACAATCCGCTCGGTGGGGCGGTTGGCCCTGCCCGGCGGCGATCGCATGCCGCAAAGATTTCTTCAAACTCGCGCAAGTTTATTTTTCCTGCGCCCACTTCCAGCAAAGTTCCAACAATATTCCGCACCATATGCGGCAAAAAAGCGTTAGCAGCAACCCAGAACTCAATCAGGCTACCCTTACCGCTACGCCATTCAAGACGGCGCAACTCGCGTACTGTACCCGGTTTACCTTCGCTCTCGGTGTCCGGGACACCCATTCCTGCTCCGGCAAAACTGGCAAAATCATGCCTGCCTACCAGAACTTTGCCTGCTTCTGCCATATTGTTCACATCAAGCGGGGTTTTAACCCAGTGAACATAATGCCGACTTAGTGGAGAGCGACTTCTCCGGTTAAGTATTTCATAGCGGTATTCGCGCTCTGTGGCACTGAAGCGGGCGTGGAAATCCTTGCTCACTTCTTCCGCTATTGTAACCACCAGATCGACGGGGAGGAGAGCATTTAAACCTCTCCTGAAAATTTCAGTCGAATGGTTGCTATCCGTTTTAAAATTAGCAACCTGCCCTTCCGCATGAACCCCCGAATCGGTTCTTCCTGCCAATTGTACCCGGCAATGCGCCCCGGATGATAATCCGGTTAATTCTGCAATTGCCCTTTCAAGCTCACCCTGTACAGTACGCCCGTTAGCTTGTAACTGACTGCCTGCAAAGTTTGTGCCGTCATATTCCAAAACAAGCTTGATATTACGCACAAACCAACCCTACCGAACAGATATGGATTAAGCAGGTACGAACTCTATAATTACCATCTCCGCATTATCGCCCAAGCGAGTACCCAATTTAATAATACGGGTATAGCCGCCTCTGCGGTCAGTATAGCGCGGACCGATAACTGTAAAGAGCTTATTTACCGCCGCAGAGTTGGACAATTTACTGGTTACAATACGGCGATTGGGGATATTATCCTCAACGGAGATTCTAACCA
The DNA here is from genome assembly GCF_030389965.1 of Candidatus Chlorohelix allophototropha. Taxonomy (NCBI): domain Bacteria; kingdom Bacillati; phylum Chloroflexota; class Chloroflexia; order Candidatus Chloroheliales; family Candidatus Chloroheliaceae; genus Candidatus Chlorohelix; species Candidatus Chlorohelix allophototropha. The sequence goes on along the minus strand of NZ_CP128399.1, from coordinate 1,665,472 downwards.
GATGTTCAATCATAGGCTGGATTTCTTTAGCTTTAGCCTCGGTGGTCCGAATGCGTTCGTGAGCAATAACTGATATCAGCAAATTGCGGAACATTGAGAGGCGTTGCCCTGTAGGTCGGTCAAATTTACGACCGGCTACTCCGTGTCTCATGATCTAAATCCTCGCGATTATATCTTTTCTAACTATTCGTCGTCCAAGCCACCGTTGCCGCCGTATAAACCATCTCCACCGTCAGCAGATAAAAGTGCTCCATCTTCATCGGAGTCCTCATACAATCCAGTGCCGGAAAAAGGTCCAATGGGAGTGGCAGTACTCATAAAGCCATGTCGAATCAGTTGTTCTCGCAACTCGTCGTAAGATTTCCGCCCGAAATTGCGAACACTCAACAGATCTTTTTCGTCCATCGCCAGAATTTGACCGACCTTAGTAATATTGCTGCGCTTTAAGCAGTTATAAGTACGCACCGACAAATTCAGGTCTTCGATCGGCGTTTCATAAAGTTTAGGTTCAATAGTTCCAGCGCCGGGCAACTGTTCCCGTTCCGGTTCAGCGGTGCGGTTAAAGTTGGCTATAATTTCACTATGTTGCCTCAGGATAGTGGCAGCCTGGCTAAGTGCCTCGCCCGGTTCGATTGAACCATCGGTCCAGACTTCCAGCAACAGGCGGTCATAATCAGTCATCTGACCAACACGGGTGTGTTCGACCACATAATTTACGCGCGGTATAGGCGTGAAAATTGCATCCACCGGAATCACACCGATAGGCATATTGTCACGGTTTTCCGCAGGTATATAACCTACGCCTCTTTCAACCGTCAGTTCCATATCCAAACGGGCATCTGAGCTATCAAGTGTAGCAATCGGTTGGTCAATATTGATAATTTCAACCAACTGACCCGGCGCTTCAATATCGCCAGCACAAGCGACCCGTTCGCCCCGCAATGACAGGTTCATGCGTACCGGGCGCTCACTAAAACTGCGCAAACGGATACGTTTAGCATTCAAGATAATCTCAGTTACATCTTCCTTGATATTGGGAAGCGATGTAAACTCATGAGACACGCCATCTATCTTGATTGAAGTAATCGCCGCGCCAGGAATAGATGATAGCAGGATGCGACGCAAGGCGTTACCCAAGGTTATACCGTATCCGGGCTCCAGCGGTTCAATTTTAAACCTGCCGTAATTCTCCGCAGTAGCCACATTCTCGACCTTCAACGCTACATCGAACAAGGTCTCCAGCCTCCTCTTCCTTAGTTGGGGAACCGGGTTAAATAATATCCAATCCGGTTGCCGACAATTGACTACTAGCGGCTATAATATTCAACTATAAGGTTAGTCTCAAGTAACGAATCAATCTCGGCATGCTCAGGCAACCGTACTACTCGACCCGTTAAACCCTTAGCGTCAAGAGTAAGCCAAGACGGAGCATCATGCTTTCCAATACTATCCGCCACAACCTTGAAATAGGTTTTTTCCTTGCTTCTTTCGACAAGGGTAACCGTATCACCGATTTTGGCAATATAGGAAGGTATATCAGTTTTGTGCCCGTTTATAGCAAAATGACCATGTCTAACCAGTTGTCGCGCCTGCTTACGGGAATCGGCAAACCCCATCCGGTAAATCAGGTTATCCATTCGCAATTCCAAAATTTGGAGCAATCGTTCACCAGTAGCGCCGGTTTGTCGCCGCGCTTCATCATAGTGTTTGCGGAATTGCTTTTCCAGCACTCCATAAATGCGGCGTGCCTTTTGTTTCTCGCGCAACTGCGTGCCATAATCGCTGAGTTTGCGCTGGCGTTTTGCACCGTGCACACCGGGTGTTTCCTGTCGATTCTCGAAGGCGCACTTGGGAGTCATGCAGCGTTCCCCTTTGAGCATTAACTTTACACCCTCGCGCCGGCAGAGCCTGCAGACCGGACCAGTATATCTAGCCATTATTCCTCACTAATTTATATTCGTTAGACGCTTCAGATCAACCTTATACACGACGGCGCTTGGGAGGGCGGCAACCGTTGTGTGGGATCGGGGTGACATCAGTAATAGATACCACCGAAATACCACTCGCCTGCAAGGAGCGGATTGCGGCTTCACGCCCGGAGCCCGGACCTTTCACAAATACCTCTACCTGACGCAAGCCATGATCCATCGCCCGGCGTGCAGCACCTTCCGCGGCTACTTGCGCGGCATAAGGGGTGCTTTTCCGAGAACCCTTAAAGTCGCTTGCGCCTGCACTACCCCAGGCTAATACATTTCCCTTGGGGTCGGTCAAAGTAACAATTGTATTGTTAAAAGTAGATTGAATATGCGCCTGCCCCTTCGGAACATTCTTCCGTTCCCGGCGTTTTACCTTGGCAACGCGCTTTTTACCGCCACTTTTCTCAGCCATCCTTGCTCCTTTAGCTCAGCCTACCAGTGGGAAAGCCCACCTGGCTATTAAAACTAGATTACTTCGTCGCTTTCTTCTTACCGGCAACGGTACGGCGAGGTCCACCACGGCGAGTACGCGCGTTAGTACGGGTGCGCTGTCCGCGAACCGGTAATCCGGCGCGGTGGCGCTTGCCGCGATAGCAACCAATCTCTACCAGGCGTTTAATATTCAGGTTTACTTCTCGACGCAAGTCACCTTCTACACGGTACTCGCGATCGATTATCTCACGCAACCGATGAATTTCATCATCGGTAAGTGTATGAACCCTAGTATCGGGGCTTATATTAGCCGTTTCGAGAATTTTCTGACTCGTTTTTAGCCCGATACCGAAAATATAGGTGAGACCTATTTCAACTCTTTTATCGCGGGGCAAATCAACCCCGGCAATTCTCGCCATGCGGTCTATCCTCCAGAAATCTTACTAGCCTTGCCGCTGTTTATGTTTAGGAGTAGAACAAATCACCATTACTACTCCCTTACGCCGGATTATTTTGCATTTTTCGCAGCGCGGCTTCACCGATGCTCGTACCTTCATCGCTCAATTCCCTCAATTTCACGATTACAGCACCCTAATTTAAAGCGCTTTATATCGTTTTGATTTTTTCCTATTGATACAGACAAGTGGAAATTATACCACAACCCGTGTAGGCTTGGCAAATTCCCAAAATGGCATTTTCAATATTATTATCATAGCGAGGTTGCCATGTGCCCTTGCTATTTTTGTTATTTGTAGCGATAGGTGATTCGCCCTCTTGTTAGGTCATAAGGCGATAGCTCTACCAGAACGCGATCACCCGGCAAAATACGAATGAAGTTTAAACGGATTTTTCCGTTTACCGTTGCCAGCACTTTGTGACCTTTTTCCAGTTCTACCTGGAACATAGCGTTGGGTAAGGCTTCAATCACTCTTCCTTCTACTTCTATTACGTCTCTTTTCTTGCTCACCTGTTTTTTCCTGTTTTATGTATTTCTACTTTTACAGGTAAGAATAGCGGCCCACCTACTCACCTTGCAGAGAGACCGCCAACTCGGAATCGTCTTTATTTAACAGATGCCTGACGCTTGCAATGAGTCGTTACGCCAACAACGACTCAGTGACCCCCCCCGGCTGTTCCACTTTCTTTAGAGCAGTGATCAGGTCTCGATTGACTTCTTCTACTTCACGTTGCCCGTCTATCTCGATGAGCAAATCGCGTTTGTTATAGTAGTCAATCAATGGCAACGTCTGGTTAAAATAAACCTGCAAACGGCGCTCAGCGGTGGCACGGGTATCATCTTCCCGCTGGTATAACTCGCCCCCACAACTATCGCACACCCCTTTTACGCGAGGCGCGTTGTAGACTTCGTGATAGGGAGTTTGGCATGACCTACAAATCCAGCGACCACTAAGGCGGCTTAACAGTTCTTCGTTTTCCACCTTTATGTACAATACTGCGGTCACGCCCTGCCTAAAGCCATTTTGCAACGCCACATTCAAAGCATCGGCTTGCGGGATAGTACGCGGGAAACCATCCAACATAGCACCGTGAACGCAACTAGGCGTTGACAGATGCTCTACTATCATATTGATAACCGTTCCATCCGGTACCAACTCGCCACGATCCATAAAACCTTTGGCTTGCAAGCCTAAATCTGTACCGCGTTTAATGTTATCGCGTAACAAGTCTCCACTGGATACATGTGCTATATCCAATCGTTCCGATAACAATTTGGCTTGTGTGCCTTTTCCTGCCCCTGGTGCTCCAAGTAAAATTATATACATGCGGCTCCCTTCCTAAACTTCCATCTTTGCAAGCTAGCCTAACCTAAATAAGCGCACTTTGTGAAATGCTACACTTATTATAACATAGGCTTAAGAAAGGCGACAACTGAAAAGTAGAGAAGAACATATAAATTCTGTTTATCGTTTATATAGCTCTACTTTATCAGGCCTTTATACAAGATCACTACAACTAGCGGAGTATGCCTTGATATTCGCGCATAGTTAACTGGGCTTCAAGCTGTTTCATGGTATCTACAGCTACACCTACCACAATCAAGAGCGAAGTGCTGCTCAAGAATGTATTGACCTGAGACTGGACTATAGCGCCCAGCAAGAAGGGTAGCACCGCAATTGTGCCTAGGAACAAAGCGCCCAGCAAAGTTATGCGATTCAAAACCTTCATTAAAAAGTCATTGGTCGGTTTGCCCGGTCGGTAACCCGGTATGAAGCCACCTCTGTCCCGGAGACTTTCCGTAATATTTTGTTGGTTAAAGAGCACGAGTGTATAGAAATAGGTGAAACCTACCACCATTCCAAAATACACTACTTGATACAGAATACTGCTAGGACCAAAGTTCACAACTACCCAGTTTGCCGCTTGGCTAATCACATCATCGGGCTGGTTGGGACGAACGAAGAAGCCCGCCACTGTAGTTGGAAATATGATAATACTACTGGCAAAAATCAGCGGAATCATACCGGCTGAGTTCACCTTTAAAGGTATATAGGTGCTTTGACCGCCATAAACCCGGTTGCCCTGCGTTTGACGCGGAAACTTGACCGGTATTTTGCGCTGCCCTTCTTGAACCAGTACAATCCCTACAATTGATAGTAAAGCTACAACTACTATAATCAGTATAGAGATGATGTTTTGAGCAACACCTGTCTGGCTGGTACGCACAAGGGTTGAAGGTAGGTTCGAGACGATACCTCCAAAAATAAGCACCGAGACACCTTGACCGATACCAAATTCGGTTATTAGCTCACCCATCCAGACTAGTATCATCGTTCCGGCTGTCATCGAGATAACAACGGTAACGGTTAGCCCGAAGTCAGAGCTTGCACCGAATAATGAGAGTTTCTGAGCGTCCGTTCCGGTAATTACATTCTGGCTTTTCAGCAATACTATTTGACCGTAGGCGGTAACTGCCGCAATCGGCACAGTAATGATATGCTGCCAGCGATTAATTACAGCGCGCCCTCGCTCACCTTCTTTTGAAAGGTTTTCAAGTGCAGGTATAATCGGCTGTAACAACTGCATAATAATTGTAGCGGTAATATAGGGATATACCCCGGTTGCCACAATCGAGAAGTTACTGAGACTACCACCCGAAAATATATTCAAGAAGCCCAGCACACTACCGATACCCTGGCTGCTACCTGCCGGCGCATCAACGCCACTTATCAGGTTTGTAAGCCTAGATTTAATCTCACTTGAAATACCGGGCAGCGGTACGTGGGCGATAACTCTAAAGATTACGAGAATACCCAGCGTAAAAAATATGCGCCGCCGAAGGTCAGGTATTCCAAATGCTTTGATAACAGCTTTTAGCATTGTTGGTGATTTTCCTCCGCAGGATTTAGGTTTAGCATCAGATTGCAGAATTTAGTCTGCTACAGGCAACTTTGCTATTATACAAGATTTTGCCTAATAGCAATTTTATATCCTTTAACCTGATGCTTTATCACCTAATCGGCGTTTTCCTCACCGCTCTCCGCGGGAGTCAATTCCTCATAGTTGCCACCGGCAGCCGTTATCTTCTGCTTTGCGCTTTCGCTCAGGCGATGAACTCTCACGGTCAGAGCTTTGCTAATCTCGCCTCTACCCAACACCTTTACCGGTTTGTTAGTACGTATGTAGCGGCGCGCTATCAAAGTTTCAACTGTGACCTCGCCACCTTCCCAATCTTCCAATTGTGAAAGGTTTACCACTTCATATTCAACCCGGTTTGGGTTGTTGAATCCAGTACCACGTTTGTAACCGGTACGCTTAAAGGTGTTAACCTTAGAAGGTGCGCCTTCAAACCAGACCGGTACTTTGTGATGTCCGGTACGAGCTTTTTGACCTTTCTGACCAAAGCCGCTGGTTTTTACCAAACCAGAACCGTGACCACGACCTACGCGCTTGGGAGCCGAGGTGCTACCAGGAGCCGGTTTTAAGTCATGCTGTTGCATTAGTTTATACTCCTTAACCTACTCTTCGACCTTCACCCAATGGCGCACGTACTTAATCATGCCTCGCACCGCCGGGTTATCCGGCAGCGTGTTGGACTGGCGCAAGTGGTGCAAACCCAACGAAGCAATAGTTTGCTTGTGATCAGCGCGCGAACGAATAGTGCTTCTTACCAGTGTAAAGGTAACAGTCTTACCCGTAGTTTCCGCTTGATTGTTCACTTTATTATCAGCCATCGCTTACCTATTTCTTACAACTTATCTCAAGTGTAATTTCCGGTTTATAAGGGGCAACATTCAAAATGTTTACCCCCTCAAAACGAAATTCCTGTTAATTAGCGGAAGACTCGCCGCCACTCGTCTCAGGTTTTGGAGCTTCAGACTCAGGTCTAACCCCATTCTCACTTCTCGGAGCGCCTCTACCTGCAGGGCGGTTTCCACCACCTCGACGATCATCACGGCGTTGACCGCCACCACCACCGGGTTTACCACGACCACCGCCATCACGATCTTTTCTGTCACGGCGAGGCCCACGATCACTACCGCTGGAGACTGGCACAAGGATACCGAACTTGCGCTCAGGTACTGCCACCTTCTCATCGGTAGGACCAAGCCCGAAGGTACGGAACGGTTTGCTACGCTTGATTTCTTCGTCATTGCGCACTTTCAATTGAGAAAGTGCCAGTAAAGTGGCGCGCACGGTGTTAACTGGGTTGTTGTTACCTAGCGACTTTGAGAGAATATCTTTGATACCTGCGGCTTCAAGAACGGCACGTACCCCACCACCTGCAATCACACCAGTACCGGGAGAAGCGGGTCGCAGCATTACTTTGCTAGCGCCGAACTTCACGGTAATTTCGTGTGGTATGGTGGAACCCTCAAGAGGCACTCTGATCAGGTTCTTCTTAGCATCTTCAGCACCTTTGCGAATGCTATCCGGCACTTCACCGGCTTTACCGATACCAGCGCCTACAAAACCTTGACCATCGCCAACCACTACCATAGAGCTAAAGCTGAAGCGGCGACCACCTTTTACCACTTTAGCCACGCGGTTGATTTGGACCACGCGCTCTTCCAAATTCAATTTGCTTGCATCAATTCTTGCCATCTGAATTCGCGCTCCTTAAAAGTCCAAACCGGCTTCGCGGGCGGCGTCAGCCAGTGCCTTAATACGCCCGTGATAAAGATAACCGCCACGGTCAAAGACCACTTTGGTAATGCCTTTCTCTTTGGCGCGCTCTGCTACAATCTTTCCTACCAGTTTCGCCTCATCAGTCTTGTTGATACCGTCCTTAAAATCAGGGCGGGCCTCCTTATCCATCGTACTCGCTGAGACAAGGGTATGACCGATAGAATCATCGATCACCTGCGCGTAGATGTGGTTGGCGCTACGGAAGACGTTGAGGCGCGGTCTTTCGGGTGTACCACTTATCTTGCTGCGCACCCGAATCTGCCGCCGCTGTCGCGGACTCAAATCTCGTCTAATTCTGCGCATAATCTTTTACAAGCTCCCTAATATTAGGGCAGAGTATCAAATACCCTGCACCTGTAGTCTTATTTCTTACCAGCTTTACCGGCTTTACCAGCCTTGCGGCGAATTACTTCACCGGCTAAGCGAATGCCTTTGCCTTTGTATGGTTCCGGCGGACGCAGCGCCCTAATACGAGCGGCTTGAGCGCCTACAATTTCTTTATCTATGCCCTGCACCGAGACTTTAGTGGCACTTTCTACCACGTATGTAATACCCTCGGGGGGCTGCAACTTAGTAGCATGACTGAAGCCCAGTAATAGCACCAAGTCATTGCCATCTTTAACAGCACGGTAACCTACGCCGGCGATTTCCAGGTCACGACGGTAGCCAGCACTCACTCCGACAATCATGTTGTCAAGCAAAGTACGGGTCAAACCATGCATAGCGCGACTTCTGTTGCTATCATCCGGACGTTTTACCTCGATGGTGGCATCGTTTCGCTCAAAGACAATCGTGGGATCCAGTTGGCGGGATAATTCGCCTTTTGGCCCCTTGACATGAACGAGGTTGCCTTCCTCAATCTTTACCTCTACGCCCTTGGGAAGGGTTATCGGCTTGCGTCCAATACGCGACACTTTTCCGTCCTCCTATTTAACTACCAGACGTACGCCAGCACTTCGCCGCCTACGCCGGCGCGCCATGCCTGTCGCCCGGTCATTACACCTTGCGGAGTACTAACTATAGCAATGCCATAGCCATTCATTACCTTTGGGATTTCGCTACGCTTGGCGTATATGCGCAAACCGGGACGGCTGACGCGCTTTATGCCAGTAATAACTGCTCGCTTGGAGCCGCCACTGGCACTGCCGACGTATTTCAATTGTATTTTCAGCAACTTCATTGCTTCAGTCTGCTCTTCGGAAAAATTCAGGACATAGCCTTCATCCTGCAGAATCTTTGCAATAGATACCTTCAGCTTGCTGCTCGGCATTATTACTTCCGAGTGGCGAGCCGAGGATGCGTTCCTGATTCGGGTCAACATGTCCGCAATCGGATCGGTTACGTTCATCTATAAACTCCCCTTAAAAGCCTTCTCTCAGCGGGGCTTCCTGCCCGGCACTGTTTCTCGAGGCGGTCTTTGCTCTTACGCTACCAGCTTGATTTCTTGACACCGGGTAAAACGCCTTTCAAAGCGTTTTCGCGGAAGCAAATGCGGCACATCCCGAATTTTCGCATATAGGCGCGGGAACGTCCGCAAATCTTGCAGCGATTATAACCCTGGACCTTGAACTTCGGCTTGCGTTGAGACTTAACAACCATTGATTCTTTTGCCATCTTGTCCGGTTTCCTTCTGCTTATGATCTGCGGAACGGCATACCCAGAAGCCCGAGCAGCTTCTGACCTTCTTCGTCGTTCGTGGCAGAGGTAACAATCGTCACCTCCATACCGCGCAGTTTATCAACTTTATCGTAATCAATCTCCGGGAAGATGATTTGTTCCTTCAGACCCAGAGTATAATTTCCGTGCCCATCAAATGACTTGGTCGGTACTCCAGTAAAGTCACGAACACGGGCAAGTGCTATATTCATAAGGCGATCGAGGAACTCGTACATCCGATCCCCACGTAATGTCACGCTTACGCCGATAGGCATTCCTTCTCTTAACTTAAAGGCGGCAATGCTTTTCTTGGCGCGGTTTACAACTGGTTTCTGCCCAACTATCGCGGTAAGGTCACTTACTGCGGCATCCAATGCTTTGGCATTGGCAATGGCTTCACCCAAACCCATGTTGATTATTACTTTATTGACTCTGGGAACTTGCATTGCATTCTGGAAGTTAAATTCCTTCATCAATGCCGGTACAACCTCAGCGAGATACTTAGTCTTGAGATTTGGTACTTGCGCTGCATGCCCGATTGATTTTTCTACGGTAACACCTTTCGGTGCTCCTTTGGAAGCTGACCCCTGGGATTGCTGCTGTTGCGGCTTTCCTCCCTTTGGCGGTTGCTTACCCCCTGCTTTGCCTTTATCTGCCACTTTAACTGTACGCTCCTTCCCACTCCAAACCTATTCGGGTAACCTTGTCGGCCCCCGTTGACCTGCCACCTTACCCGTACCGGGCAGTGAAGGGCAGCGGTCTTTGTGCGGGTTAATTAATTGTTCCAGTTTAATTTTTAAGTTAGTTCCCCGCCTAGTCGGCAGTATGTCTGACCCACCCAGTTGCATCCGGGATAGTTGCTCCGCAAGCAGAGTTTTTGCAGAAACGAACTTTCTCGTTGTTCTCTTCTCGGAAGCCGATTCGTACTGCTTCATTGCAACGTGGGCAAACCAGCATTACATTACTAACTTGCAGAGGCGCTTCTACTTCCACGATACCGGTTTGACGTATCTGGGAGCGGGCTTTGATATGGCGTTTAACTATGTTAACGCCTTCCACGATCACCTTATTACTTTCAGGCAATACGCGTTTTACCGTGCCTCGTTTCTGTTTATATTTCCCGGTGATCACCTGTACCGTATCACCCTTGCGCACTTTTGCCATTTCCGTTACTCCGTTTATCCCTCGATACGCTTTATAATACTTCCGGCGCCAGGGAGACTATTCGCATAAATTGTTTCTCGCGCAACTCACGTGCGACAGGTCCGAATATACGAGTTCCAGTCGGGTTATTGGTAGCAGGGTTTATAAGTACCGCTGCGTTATCATCGAAGCGGATATAGCTGCCATCTGGGCGGCGGTATTCTTTTCTAGTGCGCACCACTACAGCAGTTACCACCTGACCTTTTTTGACCTGACCACCAGGTGAAGCCGATTTTATCGCGCACACTATAATGTCGCCTATACCCGCATAGCGGCGGCTGCTCCCACCCATCACCCGGATACACATAACTTCTTTTGCCCCGGTGTTGTCGGCGACCTTGAGACGAGTAGTAGGCTGTATCACAGGGCAACTCCTCTTTCGATTATCTCCACCAGCCGGAAACGTTTTTCCTTGCTGATAGGTCGGCACTCTTCAATTCGTACCACATCGCCCAACTTTGCAGTGTTCTCTTCGTCGTGCGCCTTAAATTTGGTATGACGACGAATAGCTTTCTTATACAACTTATGTTTTTTAAGATATTCCACTTCCACCACGATGGTTTTATCCATCTTGGTACTCACTACCTTGCCGACCTTAGCGGTACGCACTTTTTTCGGCTCGGTAGCGGCAGAAGCTGTCTCTTTAATTTGTTCCAGATTTTCAGCCATCATTTCGTTCCTTAAAATTCAACTACCAGCCTGTTATTGCGCCACCAGATTATGCAACTCGCGTTCCCGCTGAATGGTTTTGATGCGGGCGATTTCCTTCTTAACCTGACCAAAACGCGCCGGGCTGGGATTCTTGTAAGCAGCCAACTGAAAGCGCAGGTTAAAGAGTTCTATATTCAGATTTCGCACTTGTTCTGCAAGCTGCTCATCATTCAAGGCGCGTAGTTCATTAATTCTCATTTTTTAACTACTCCTCGCCCTCTCCGGCTTCAGCACTATCATCCACCAATTCCGCTTCTTCTTTCTCGGCAATGCCGGGTTTGGGAGCAGTTAGGCGGTCTACGAATTTGGTTCGTATCGACAACTTATGACCGGCAAGGCGCATAGCCTCTTCCGCCAGTTCACGGCGAACGCCGCCAATTTCAAACAAAACTCTACCCGGTTTAACTACTGCCACCCAATGATCGGGCGCGCCCTTACCGCTACCCATGCGGGTTTCGGCAGGTTTGGCGGTTACCGGTTTATCCGGGAAAATACGTATCCAGATTTGACCACCGCGCTTCACATAACGAGTAATGGCACGGCGTGTCGCCTCGATTTGGCGGCTGTCAACCCAGCCCGGTTCAAGAGCCATCAAGCCAAACTCGCCGAAGGCTATGAAATTACCGCGGGTTGCTTTGCCTGTCATTCTCCCGCGATGCTGCTTGCGGTATTTGGTTCGTTTAGGCATTAACATGGTAAATTACTCCTCAGCGCTGGCTTGAACCGGCATTAGGTTCACTTTCTTCATCTGGCCGGGTAGTACATCACCCTTGTAAATCCACACTTTTACGCCGATGCGTCCGTAAGTGGTAAAAGCGTGTACCAAGCCGTAATCAATATCGGCACGGATAGTTTGAAGCGGGATTCGCCCATCCTTTTCCATTGCGTTTCGCGCCATTTCAGCGCCTGCCAGACGACCGCTGCACTTGATTTTGATGCCTTTAGCACCCAAGCGCATAGCGCGGGTAACCGATTGTTTCATGGCACGTTTGTAATTCACGCGCTTTTCGATCTGTTCAGCGATACTTTCTGCTACCAGATAGGCATCGAGTTCAGGCTGGCGAATCTCTTCGATATTGAGCTTCACCTTCTTACCCGTCATATCCTCGATTTCTTTCTTAAGCTGATCTACCGCTTGCCCGCTCTTTCCGATAACAATGCCGGGCTTGGCAGTATGCAACGTGATTTCGAGGTTATTCGAACTGCGTTGAATTTCGATTTTGCTCAAAGCCGCAGCCTTTAGACGACCGAAAATAATCTTGCGCAGCTTGATATCTTCATGCAGTAAGTTGGTATATTCCTTTTCGGCGAACCAGCGGCTCTGCCAGTCTTTCGTTACGCCCAGCCGGAAGCCGATAGGATTAACTTTGCGTCCCAATTACTCCTCCTCTCGCTCTTCTACCGTAACTGTAATGTGGCTTAACCGCTTTACGACTCGGTCAGCGCGCCCACGCGCTCTGGCATGAATCCGCTTGAGACGGGAGCCTTCGTTCGCCATGATGGCTTTGATATACAATTTCTCTGGCGACATAAGAAGGTTATTTTCGGCATTAGCTCTGGCGCTTTGCAGTACCGCGGCTACATCACGTGCCGAATGCTGCGGTAAATGCTTTAATATTGCCAGCGCATCATCTACCTTCTTACCCCTAATAAGATTCACCACCAAGCGTACTTTGCGAGGCGAGTGATGAACGGATTTTACTGTAGCGCTTACTTCCATTTCCTCACCTACCGCCCTTTCGCTTTCTTCTCGTCACCGGCGTGACCCCGGAAATTGCGGGTTGGCGAAAATTCGCCCAGCTTGTGACCCACCATATTTTCGGTTACATAGACCGGCACATGGCGACGACCATCATACACGCCGATGGTATGTCCTACCATCTGAGGGAAGATTGTGCTACTTCGCGACCAAGTCTTCAGCACTTTTTTCTGCCCGGCAGCGTTCAATCCTTCTATCTTAGCCAGCAACCGCTCTTGGATAAACGGTCCCTTTTTTAATGACCTCGACATCTTTCCTCCACCAAATCACTTGTTTCCCCCCTTCCCCTATTGGAAAAGGGGGGACGGGGATTAGGTTAATCCTTACCCTACTTAGTTCTGCGCCGTACAATAAAGCGGTTTGTGCGCTTGTTGTTGCGGGTACGATAACCCATTGCTGGTTTACCCCAAGGAGTCTTGGGATGTTTCAAACCAACTGGGGCACGACCCTCACCACCACCATGGGGATGGTCTCTCGGGTTCATTACCGAACCGCGCACGGTAGGACGGATGCCCTTCCAGCGAGATTTACCTGCCTTAGCCCAACGCTCGTTTTCGTGGTCAAGGTTGCCGACCTGTCCGATGGTTGCCATACATTCGACCCGCACCATTCGGAATTCACCACTCGGCATGCGCAGAGTGGCATATTTGCCCTCTTTTGCCATAAGTTGCGCCACCGTACCGGCTGAACGCACTACTTGACCGCCGTGCCCGGCGTACAATTCAACGTTGTGGATCTGAGTACCGAGCGGTATATTTTTTAGCGGTAGGGAGTTCCCTACGCGAATTTCGGCTTCAGGACCACTCTTTACATTATCGCCCACTTTCAAGCCATGGGGTGCAAGTATATAGCGCACCTCACCGTCAGAGTAGCGCAGCAATGCAATTCGGCATGAGCGGTTTGGATCGTACTCTATTGCTATTACCTTTGCAGCCACCCCAAACTTGTCACGCTTGAAATCTATTAAGCGGTAGCGGCGTTTGTGTCCACCACCTTGGTGGCGAACTGTAATACGACCTTGGTTATTGCGCCCAGCCTTACTCTTAAGAATTATTGTGAGCTTCTTTTCGGGCTTATGCTTGGTAATATCCGAGTAATCGCTGATTGCGCGACCCCGGCTACCGGGCGATGTAGGCTTAAACTTTTTTATTGGCATTTTTACGCTACCTCAAAAACTTCTATCCTGTCGCCGGGCTTCAAGCGCACGATTGCCTTCTTGCCCGTGTTGGTGTAGCCCTGGATGCGCCCGCGCTGGCGCTGTTTTCGGTGCATGTGCATCGTGTTCACGCTGATCACTTCCACGCTGAAAATCTTTTCAACTGCGTCTTTGATCTGCACCTTGTTAGCGCGAATATCTACCTCAAATGTGTAGATGCCCTCTGCGGCCTTATCATTGGCGCGTTCGGTAATCAGAGGGCGCTTGATAATTCCATACATATCCATAGCTTTATCTCCGCCGCCCTCTATTCTTGTTCTGCTGCTGTGCTACTGCCTAGAATGCGATTTATCACATCCAATGCACCCAGCGGTACAATTACTTTGGTGTACTTAAACATGTCGTCCAGATTCAGATAGCCTGCCACCAGTGTTTTGACATTTGCCAAGTTACCGGCTGCTCTATACACTGTTTCATCTCTTTCGGCTACCAGAATTAGCACTTTCTGGTCGTTCAATTTCAAAGCAGTAAGTGCTTCAGCCATTGATTTGGTACGTGGTTCAAGCCCTTCAAAGCCATCAATGAAAAGCAAATTGTCTTCTATGACTTTAACCGAAAGTGCTGAGCGAACTGCCAAACGACGCATTTTGCGTGGCATATCCTTCTCATAACTGCGTGGTCTAGGTCCAAAAATTACCGCACCACCAGTATATTGCGGCGCTCGGCGGCTACCCTGACGGGCGTTGCCGGTACCTTTTTGGCGATAGGGCTTTTTACCACCACCCCGTACTTCTTGGCGGGTTTTGGTGCTTGCTGTACCCTGACGGGCATTGGCATGCTGGCGCACTAATGCCTGGTGCATAACCGCGGCGTTAGGCTCAATCCCGAAGATATTATCGTCTAGTTCTACGGTTGTTACCTCGGCGCCTTTGATGTTATAAACTGTTGCCTGCACTGCTGTCCTCCTACTTGACGGGTTTAACCGCTTTGCGAATAACCAACAGGCCGCCATCCGCACCGGGTACCGCACCTCTGATTAAAATCAGACTGTTCTCGGTATCTATTTTTACCACTTTAAGGTTGTGGACGGTTACGCGATCCTGACCCATGTGTCCCGCCATACGCATTCCTTTTACCACACGACCTGGAGTTGTACCCGCACCGATACTACCGGGGGCACGTCGTCTATCGCTCTGACCGTGAGTTTTAGGACCACCGTGGAAGTTGTGACGTTTCATCACACCGGCGAAACCCTTGCCTTTGCTGGTTCCGGTGACATCCACTAGTTCGTTTTCCTTGAACACATCCGGACCGATCTCGTCTCCCACCTTATAATCCGCGATAGGATTAGTGGCTTCTACTTCGCGCAAAAATTTTAGACCATAGGTCTTGGCGCTGATACCCTCTCCTTCAATGCGAAGGAGTTCCTTCTGATGACCTCTTTGAGGTTTTTTCAGACGAGCGCTCTCTTCGAAGCCGATTTGCACAGCTTCGTAACCGTTCTTATCTTGAGTGCGTATATCGACCACTTTGCAGGGGCCTGCTTGCACTACGGTTACCGGGATTGCTTCGCCCTTCTCATTGAAGATCTGGGTCATGCCGAGCTTTTTGCCCAGTATTGCATTTACCATTTCTCGTTGTCCTTACGACTTGGAGCGCCTGCACTCTGTCAACCTGACAGAGAAATACGCCCTTTGCAAAAACCTCTACAGTTTAATTTCGATCTCTACGCCCGCTGGAAGGTTCAAGCGCATTAACGCATTGATGGTCTTTTGGCTGGGCTTGATAACGTCAATCAGGCGCTTATGAGTCCTGACTTCAAAGTGTTCCTGCGAATCCTTATCAACAAAAGGTGAGCGAGTTACAGTAAACTTCTCAATCCTAGTTGGTAAAGGAACGGGACCCGCTACCACTGCCCCGGTTCGCTCGGCGGCATCTACGATCTGCTGCGCCGACTGATCCAGAATTTTATGGTCGTAGGCTTTCAGGCGTATTCTTATCTTTTGTTCAGCCATTTACTAAAATCCTCCCTAGGGGCGCGTACTTTTGCGCCGCAGGAGGGCGAGTTTCTACCCGCCCCCTACTCCTGAATTTTTCGGTGAAACTACTCGATGATGCTGGTAACGCTACCTGCTCCTACCGTTCGTCCACCCTCTCGGATCGCAAACCGCAACCCTAGCTCGATTGCTACCGGTACGATCAACTCTACCGTCATCTGCACGTTGTCTCCAGGCATTACCATTTCCATCCCGTCCGGTAACTTGATCGACCCCGTTACGTCCGTTGTTCGTATGTAAAACTGCGGTCGATACCCGTTGAAGAAGGGGGTGTGTCTCCCACCCTCTTCCTTCGACAATACGTACACTTCCGCTTTCACCTTGGTGTGTGGCTTGATCGATCCCGGTTTCGCCAACACTTGCCCGCGTTGTACGTCCGTCCGCTCTATACCTCGTAACAAGCAACCTACGTTGTCCCCTGCTTGCCCGCTGTCCAACGTCTTCTGGAACATTTCCACGCCCGTTACTACGCTCTTGCGCGGCAGTTCTTCCGACATTCCTACGATCTCGATTTCTTCCCCGACCTTCACCGTACCGCGTTCGATCCGTCCTGTTACCACCGTGCCACGTCCCTTGATCGCGAATACGTCTTCGATCGGCATCAGAAACGGTTTGTCTATCGCACGTACCGGGGTCGGTACGTAGTCGTCTACTGCCTTCATCAGGTCAAAGATGCACTTCAGTTCTGGGGCATTCAAGTCTGTGGACTGGCATTCCAGTGCTTTCAAGGCGCTGCCACGTACCACCGGTATGTCATCACCTGGGAAGTTGTACTTCGACAACAGTTCCCGTACTTCCATCTCCACCAGTTCCAGCAACTCTTCGTCTTCCATTACGTCACATTTGTTCAAGAAAACTACCATCGAAGGTACTTGCACCTGACGTGCCAACAAGATGTGCTCGCGGGTCTGCGGCATCGGACCGTCTGGCGCGCTCACTACCAAAATTGCGCCGTCCATTTGGGCTGCACCGGTGATCATGTTTTTGATGTAGTCGGCGTGACCGGGGCAATCCACGTGAGCATAGTGCCGATTGTCGGTCTCATATTCCACGTGCGCGATGGCAATGGTGATACCGCGTTCGCGTTCTTCCGGCGCGTTGTCGATGCTATCGAAGGCGCGAAACTTGGCTTTGCCGCGCATCGCCAAGGTTTTGGTGATTGCGGCGGTTAGGGTGGTTTTGCCGTGGTCAACGTGTCCGATTGTTCCTACGTTCACGTGCGGTTTTGTGCGCTCAAACTTCTGCTTTGCCACCTGTTTTCCTCCTTAAAATCTGTGTAAATCGCTTCCGGAACACCAACCGGAAGTTCTAGCCTAACTACTGATAAGTTCTAAAGATACGGCAAGGGCAATAATATCACCCTCGCCTCAAATAACTACTGCCCGCGGACTTTAGCAACCAATTCTTCTTGCAGTGTTCTAGGCAATGCCTCGTAGTGGTCAAACTCCATAGAATATACGGCACGACCCTGAGTACTACTGCGCAGGTCATTAACGTAGCCGAACATCTCGGAAAGCGGCACGTGCGCCATAATTACCTGAGTATTACCACCACGAGTATCAGAACCCATTATCTGACCACGGCGTGAGTTCAAGTCACCCAGAATTGAACCGAGGAACTCTTCAGGGGTAACGACCTCAACCTTCATAATCGGCTCAAGGATAGCGGGGTGCGCTTTGCGTACACCTTCTTTGATAGCTATCGAACCGGCAATCTTGAAGGCATCTACCGAAGAGTCAACTTCGTGATAGCTACCGTCGATGAGAGTGACCTTGACATCGATTACCGGATAACCGGCAACAATACCATTCTGCAAGGCTTCTTTAACACCGTGTTCAATACCCGGAATATATTCTCTCGGAATAGAGCCACCCACGATTTTGTTGACGAACTCAAACCCAACTCCGCGTTCGGACGGTTCAACTTCAATCCAGCAATGACCGTACTGACCTTTACCACCCGATTGTCTTACGAAGCGACCTTCAGCCTTAGTCTTGCTAGTAATAGTCTCGCGGTAAGCTACCTGCGGACGACCTACATTAGCTTCAACCCGGAACTCGCGCTTCATACGATCAACGATGATTTCGAGGTGCAACTCGCCCATACCACTAATAATGGTCTGACCACTTTCCTCATCGGTTTTCACCCGGAAAGTAGGGTCTTCTTCAGCAAGCTTGGAAAGAGCAATGCCCATCTTATCCTGGTCGGCTTTGGTCTTTGGCTCCAGCGAAAGCTCGATAACCGGTTCAGGGAACTTGATGCGCTCCAGCACAATCGGATTTTCAGGATCGCAAAGCGTATCACCGGTAAAGGTATCCTTCAAACCTACGATGGCTGCAATATCACCGGCTGTGACCTCTTCTACATCTTCTCGCTTGTCTGCGTGAAGCCGGACAATGCGCCCTACACGCTCTTTTCTGCCTTTGGTGCTGTTCAGAATGTATGAACCACTCTTCACCTTACCGCTATATACCCGGAAGAAGGCTAACCGCCCGTAAGGATCGGCTACAATCTTGAAAGCTAGCGCAGAGAAAGGTGCATTGCTGTCCAAAGAGCGGGTTTCTGGTTCTTCCGTATCCGGGTTAATACCAGTAATTTCGTCTTTGTCCAGCGGAGAAGGCAAATAACTCACAATTGCATCCAGCAAAGGCTGAACACCCTTGTTACGTAGAGCCGCCCCACATATTACCGGAACGAGTTTACGGGCAATAGTTGCCTTTCGAATAGCAATGTGCAATTCGTCAACGGTGATTTCCTCACCCTCCAAAAACTTGAGGGTCAATTCATCATCGGTTTCGGCAATCTTCTCAATCATCTTTTCCCGCATCTTTTGGACTTCTTCAATCATATCGGCGGGAATTTCAGCCGATTCCATGGTTTTACCCATATCATCGGTGTAAATGATTGCCTTATTCTCAATAAGGTCAATAATGCCCTTGAAATTCTGTTCGAGACCGATGGGCAGTTGGATTGCCACCGGATTAGCCCCTAACCGTTCGATAATCATATCGAAGCAGCGATAGAAGCTGGCGCCAGTGCGATCCATCTTATTAACGAAACAAATACGTGGCACACCATACTGGTCAGCTTGCCGCCACACGGTTTCGGATTGAGGCTCAACCCCTGCCACACCGTCAAATACAACCACACCACCATCAAGTACACGCAGAGAGCGCTGCACCTCAACGGTGAAGTCTACGTGACCGGGGGTATCAATTATATTGATGCGGTGATCCGCCCAAAAACAAGTAGTTGCGGCTGCTGTAATGGTAATACCACGCTCACGTTCCTGAGCCATGTAGTCCATTGTAGCCGCGCCTTCATGCACTTCGCCGACTTTATATACGCGCCCTGTGTAATACAAGATACGTTCTGTTGTAGTTGTTTTACCCGCATCAATATGGGCGATAATGCCGATATTACGGGTTCTTTCCAGTGCAGCGTCAACTGCCACAGGATTACCTCCTAAGCTTTAATACTACTCTTTAATCGCCTACCACTTATAATGAGCAAAAGCTTTGTTAGCCTCAGCCATTTTGTGGGTGTCTTCACGCTTCTTGATAGTTGTTCCAGTATTATTAGAAGCATCTAAAAACTCGGCAGCGAGTTTCTCAGCCATGCTTTTCCCGGAACGGTTTCTAGCAGAGTTTAGTATCCAACGTATTGCAAGCGAAGTACCGCGTTCACCTTTGACATCTACTGGCACTTGCAAAGTCGCACCACCTACTCGTTTTGGTTTTACTTCAAGACGAGGGGTAGCGTTTCGCATCGCTTGCTCAAAAACTTCCATTGGTTCGCGCCCGGTCTGGGTTCCCATAATTTCGAGCGCGGTATACACGATCCGCTCTGACAATCCCTTTTTACCGCCGTACATTATCTTATTGATGATTTTCTGGATTGTCCGGCTTTTGTAAACAGGGTCGGGCAATATTTCCCGCCGGGTAACTCTAGCTCTTCGCGGCATTCTGTTTCTCCCTTAAAAATTCCTGCATTACGCGCAAAAATTGGTAGAGTAGCGTTTTCTAGCGAACCACGTCGCTGAATTAACGACCCTACCGAGTTTTGTATATTCTCTGTGCCCATCAACGGGGCGAATTGAGCATTCTCTTTATTTTACTTCTTTTTGGCTGGTGCGCCCTTAACTGGTGCGCCTTTGCCTTTGCCCTTGGCAACTTTAGTGCCATATTTTGAGCGGGCTTTTTTGCGGTCTTTTACACCCTGTGTATCTAACGCACCACGTACAATGTGATAACGCACACCGGGGAGGTCTTTTACACGACCACCA